>NZ_JBIAMS010000033.1:0-105481 GCF_042874195.1 Streptomyces sp. NPDC004134
CTTCCCCCGACGCCGGCCAGCCCGACACCAAGGGCCCACCGCGCCGCCGCCCCCGACACCGGTCCATCCCGCGCCCCCCCCCCCCCCCCCCCCGGCCCCCCCCCCCCGCCCCCGCCCCCCCCCCCCCCGGCCCCCCCCCCCCCCCCCCCCCCCCCCCCCCCCCCCCCGGCCCCGCCCCCCCCGCCCCCCGGCCCCCCCCCGCCCCCCCCCCCCGCCGCGGCGTATCAGTCTTCGCACACGGAGGCGACCCTCGTACGCCCGTCGCACCCCGGGCTCGTCGGCACTCGCCTCCCCCGGGTCCCGCGGGCCGCGGCCGCCCCACCGGTCACGCTCCCGTGCATACCGTCCGGACGGCCGGGTAACCGCCCGCTCACACGTCGCCGGGCAGCCCGCCCGGCCTCGGAAGGGAGGGTTCATGTCATCCGCGCCCCCGTCCGCCGACGAGTCGCGAAGCGCCCGCGGCACCGCCGCCGGCCCCGGGGAGGCATGATGGGCATCTCCCGCAAGCACCGGGACCCGGCCGCCCCCGACGGCCCGACCGACGGCACCGCCGCCGAGATCACCGCCGGCGAAACAGCCGCCACGAAGCCGCCCACCGGCGCGGCGCCCGTGGCCCGCTGGGTGCGCATAGGCGCCATGCTGGTCGCGTTCGCCCTGATGGTGGCCTTCGCCGTGGTGCTGGCGCGGCTGACGCTGGAGGCGTCCTCAGCCGCGGAACCCATGACGCACACGAACCTGCGCCCCGGCGACTCGATCCGCGACTACCTCACCCAGCCGGCGTTCGTGGACACCGTCCGGCAGCTCGGCGGCAACATCCTCCTCGGCGTCCCCTTCGGCCTGCTGCTCCCCGTGCTCGTGCCGCCCGCCAGGGGCCTGCTGCGGGTGGGCCTGTGCACCGCCGCGGTGATGACGGCCGTCGAGGTGGTCCAGGGCACCTTCCTCACGGGCCGGGCGTTCGACATCGATGACGTCATCCTCAACACCACCGGGGCCTTCCTCGGCTATCTGTTCCTCGGCCGCCGCCTCGGCCGCGCCGTGCACCCGCCGCGCCGCCGCTGGTGGCACCGGTTCTTCCGGGGGCCGCGCCCGGCCGGTTGAAGAGACGGCGGCCCGCACACGGTAGACAGGGACCGTCCACGGCGGCGTGCCCGGCGGGTGCGGAGCGAAGGAAGAGCGGAGCATGGACCGATGAAGCGCGGGGTGCACGCACGGGGCAGATGGGCGAACGGGGCGCGCTACCGCGCCGCTCTGCGCCGTACCCCCGTGGCCCTCTGGAACGACGACATCAGCGACTGGGCCGCCGCCCTCACGTACTACGCCATACTCACGGTCCTGCCCACGCTCTTCGTCACCCTCACCGTCATCGGCCTCGCCGACCCCTCCGGCACCGAAGCCCTCATCGCCTACATCGCCGGGCTCGCCCCCACCGGCACCGACACCGCGCTCAACGACGCCCTCCACGACATCACCCGCGGCCAGTCCACCGCCTGGATCCTCACCACCGTGGGCACCGCCAGCGCGGTCTGGTCCGCGTGCAGCTTCCTGTCCGTCTTCCGCCGCGCCCTGCACGCGATGTACGGCACCCCCGACAGCCGGCCCGTGCTGCGCCGCGCGCCCGCGATCCTCGCGATGGCGCTGCTGCTGCTCACGCTGCTGGTGTCCGGCGCGCTGACGCTGGTGGTCACCGGGCCCGGCATGCGGGCGCTGGGGCGGCCGCTGGGGATGGGCGAGCAGACGGCGGCGCTGTGGGACTTCCTGCGCTGGCCGTTCCTGGTCTTCGTGGCGGCGCTGCTGGTGCTGCTGCTCTTCCGCTCGGGGCCGCCGGAGTCGCGCACCGTGTCGCACGCCGTGCCGGGCGGGCTGCTGGCGGGCGTGCTGTGGCTGCTGGCGTCGGTCGGGTTCGCGATGTACGCCTCGTACGCGGCGGGGACGTACAGCAGGCTGTACGGGTCACTCGCCGGGGTCGTCGTCTTCCTGATCTGGCTGTGGTTCTCGAACCTGGCGCTGCTGGCCGGCGCGCAGTTCAACGCACTGCTCGCGCGCGGCGAGGGCACGCCGGAGGCGGCCCGCCCGCCGCGGCGCCCTGCGATGCCTGCCGTACCGCGGTGAGGACCGCGGCGCCCTGACGCGCCGGGCCGGGGGCGGGGTCAGCGGCGGGCCAGCCGGCGCTCGCCCGCCGCGCCCGACTCGTACTCCAGCTCGTAGTGCTTGTAGACCGCCGGCTCCTCCTCGAACGTCAGCTCCCCGTCCGTGTCGATCGACGGCGCGGACTTGACCTGGCCCTTGTCGTACGCGACGGTCAGGTACCCGGGGCTGACGGACGCGCCGTCCAGCGGGACGAACACGAGCCGCTTGCGGCCCGGCACGCCGGCCTTGACGGTGGCGAAGGACGGCATGTCCGTGCGGGTGTCGACGTAGACGGCCTCCATCTCGCCGATCTTGCCGCCGTCCGCGCCGCGGACGGGGTGGCCGCGCCACTCGCGGATGTCGTGTGCCTCGAACATGCGGGCCTCCCGGGAGGATGCGTCAGTTCTTGGCCGGCCGGTAGACGGTCAGCGCTCTTTCGAGCTTATCCAGCACAAACGCGGTCGGCGCGGGGACGACCTCCCCGTCGTAGGCCATCCGCGTGCCCTCGGGCAGCCCCGAGACGACGATCCGGCGCAGCCGTCCGGCCGCGTACAGCCGGGTCCTGGCCAGGCCCCCGGCCAGCGCGGTGGCCAGCAGCCGGGTGCGCGCGAAGTCCCCCGCGCGGGCGATGCGCACGTCCAGTACCCCGTCGGCGAGGTTGTCTCGGCGCACGGGCGCGATGCCCACGCTGTGGTACATGCCCGTCCCCGCGAACAGCAGCCACACCTCCCGCCGCCGGCCGTTGATCCGCGCGCTCACCGGTTTCGCCGTACGCATGACGCGCAGCACCGCCGCGACCGTGCCGAGCGGGCCGCGGAACGGCGGCGGGAAGCCCTCGCGCCGCCGCACCAGCTCGGGGTAGACGCCGAGGCTGAAGGTGTTCAGGAAGAGGACCGGCGGGCCCGCGGGCTCCCGGGGCCGGAGCCGGCCGATGTCCACGGCGACGGCGCTGCCGCGCGCCACCGCCTCGCCGGCCTCGGCGATGGTCTCCACCCCGAGGTCGGTGGCGAAGTGGTTGAACGTGCCACCCGGCAGTACGGCCAGCGGCACGCCGTGCCGCATGGCGGCCTCCGCCGCCGCGGCCACCGTGCCGTCCCCGCCGCAGACGCCCAGGGCGCCGCCGTGGCGCGCCGCCTCGCGCGCCGCGGTGTCCAGCAACTCGGGCAGCGGTTCCGCCCCCGGGTCGTCCGGCGTGCCGGCCACCGCCACCCGGGCTTCCGGCAGCACGGCCGCGAGCTGCCGCACCGGGTCGGCGAACTGCTGCCCGCCGGAGGCGGGGTTGACCACGACGTACAGCCCGGCGCCCGCGGGCAGCGCGGGCGCCTCGGCGGGCGGCGGCGTCGGGTGCCGCCCGCGGACGCGGGGCGGCACCAGGCGGCGGACGACGAGCGCCGCGCCCAGCCCGAGCGCGGCCCCGGCGAGCACGTCGCTGGGGTAGTGGACGCCGGTGTAGATCCGGGAGAAGCCGACCGACAGCGCGACCGGCGCCAGGACGGCCCCCCAGCGCGGCGACTCCATCGCGACGCCGCACACGAAGGCGGCGGCGGAGGCGGTGTGTCCTGACGGGAAGGACGACGTGATCGGCTGGCGGGTGACATGCCGGATGACGGGCACCGCGTCGAGCACCGGCCGGGCGCGCCGGAACGCGCCCTTGCCCGCCGTGTTCGCCGTCGCGGAGGCCAGTGCCAGCGACCCGAGCCCGCGCAGCGCGGCACGGCGCCCGCGCGCGCCGCCGAACGCGGCGACGGCCGCGGCGGTGCCGAACCAGAGGACGCCGTGGTCGGCGCCCCGGCTCAGCCGCGGCAGCACCGGCTCGGCGCCGGGCCAGCGGGTCGCGGCGACCCGGGCGAAGAGCGCGTGGTCCGCCCGGCGCAGCCGCCGGGCCACCGTGGGCCGGCCGCCGCGCCCGGCGGCGGCGAGGTCCTCGTACAGGCCGCGCCCGGCGTCCCGCAGCACCCGCGCCGCCCGCCGCGCACCGGGCCCGCCCGGCCGCCGCGCGGCGGCGAGGCCCCCGGCCGCGGCGCGGGCGGCGGCCCGCACCGAGCGTTCGGCCCGGGCGGTCCCGGTCGCCTCCCGGCGCCGTACGCGGCCGGGACGCCCGGAACGCCCGCCCCGCCGCAGTGGCGCTCGCACGCTCACGCCGGCTCGGTCAGTCCCTCGCGCAGGCGTCTGAGGATCGAGGTCAGCAGCCGGGACACGTGCATCTGCGAGATGCCCAGCTCCGCGCCGATCTCGCTCTGCGTCATCTCGGCGCCGAACCGCAGGTCGAGCACCTTGCGGTCGCGCTCCGGCAGCGCCTCGACCAGCGGTTTGAGCGACACCAGGTTCTCGACCTTCTCCAGGTCGGGGTCCGTCACCCCGGTGCGCCGCGCGAGGAAGGACTCGCCCTCCTCGTCGGCGGCGTGGTAGTCGAGCGAGGAGGTCTTGTACGCATTGGCGGCGACCAGCCCCTCGACGACCTCGTCCGGGTCGAGGCCCGTCTGCTCCGCGAGCTCCGCGACGCTCGGGCCGCGGCCCAGCGTCTGCTCCAGCTTCGCGCTCGCCTTCGCCAGCGTCAGCCGCCGCTCCTGCATCCGCCGCGGCACCCGCACCGCCCAGGAGGTGTCGCGGAAGTGGCGCTTGATCTCGCCCATGATCGTGGGCAGCGCGAAGGTGGGGAACTCGGTGCCCTCACCGAGGTCGTAGCGGTTGATCGCCTTGATCAGGCCGACGGTGCCGACCTGCACGACGTCCTCGCGGGACTCGCTGCGCAGCCGGAAGCGGCTGACGGCGTAGCGGACGAGCGCGAGGTTCAGCTCGACGAGGGTGTTGCGGACGTAGGAGTACGCGTACGTGCCCTCCTCCAGCTCCGCCAGCCGGCCGAAGAGGACCCGGGACAGAGTGCGCGCGTCGGCGGTACTCACCTCGCGCAGCTCCGGCAGCGGCGGCAGGTCGAGGCCGGCGAGCGGGTCGGTGCCGGTGGTGCCGATGGCCGGGTCGGTGCCGGTCACGAATGTCGTCATGGTGTCCCCCTGATGTGGACTTCTGCTCGACAGGCGTTGTGTGCAGCTACCCGTCATCACGGCGGCTATACCTGACCGTTACTTTGCATCCGTAATCAACGTGGTCCGGCGACACCCCCTTCAGCTCGCATTTCCGCTCGTCCGTAGGCCATTTGCAGCACGCGTCAACGATCAGGGCGCAGGGGGCGCGCGTCGCCCGGGACCGCGCCGGGGGGCCACCTCGCCCGCAGCGGCTCCGGCACGTGCTCCAGCGCCTCCCGCACGCTGCGGTACGCGGCGAGCATGTCGGTGCTGCCCGTCTGCTCCAGCAGGTACGTCACCCGCCGGCCCACGGCGGCGAGCAGCAGCTCGCCGCCCTGCCGGCGCAGCAGCCAGCGCACCGCGAAGAGGCAGTTGAGGCCGCGGGAGTCGCAGAAGCCGAGCGTGGTGAGGTCGAGGACGACGTAGCGGTGCCCGGAGTCCACGCAGGACCCCACGGTGTCGAGGAACAGCCGCTCGCCTCCGTGGTCCAGTTCGCCGCCGACGCGGATCACCGCGCACTGCGCACTGGAGCTGAGCACGTGCAGCGTCAGTCGCTGTCCCCTCATCGTCCCTCCCTCCCTTGCTCCCTGGGCTGCCGGTGCCGCGGCTGCCGCGCCGGCGTCAGATCACCACCGTTTGACGGTCCTGGACACCGTGTGCCCGACCGCGAGGTAGACGAGGGCGGCGATCCCGTAGTTGAGCAGGACCTGCCACCAGTCGGGGTCCACGGTGAACATGTCGCGGGACCAGCCCGCGAGCCAGCTCGCGATGTCGTGCACGAAGGCGACGAAGTCGTTCGAGCGGTTCGCGTCGAGGACATACAGGAATATCCACAGTCCGATCACGATCGCGGCCAGATCCGCGATCCCGGCGATCACTGCCGCCGCACTAGGTCTGCTTCTGTTCGGCATTCACGGCGTCTTGCCGAGTAACGAATCGGTAAACGCCGCCCGGGGTCGGGCCTTCGGTGGCCTGCGTCACGGTACGGGCCGGGCGTACGCCACCGGCATGGCGGCCCGGCGCTGGGGCGGCCTCGCCGTGAGAATGCCGGGATGAGCGTCGCCGTCTGCCTCTTCACGTCCGACCTCCGGCTGCACGACAACCCCGCGCTGCACGCCGCCGTGCGCGCCGCGGACGAAGTCGTGCCGCTGTTCGTCTCGGACGACGCCCTCGCCCGGACCGGCTTCGTGCGGCCCAACAGGCGGGCGTTCCTCGCGGACTGCCTCGCCGGCCTCGACAAGGCGCTGCGGGCGCGCGGCGGCCGTCTCGTCGTCCGCACCGGGGACCCGGTCCGCGAGGCGGTCGGGGTCGCGGCGGCCGCGGCCGCGGCCGAGGTGCACGTCGCCGCGGGCGTCAGCGCGTACGCGCAGCGCCGCGAGACCCGGCTGCGCGAGGCGCTGGCGGCGGACGGGCGGCGGCTCGTCGTGCACGACGCGGCGGTCACCGTGCTGCCGCCGGGCGCGGTGACGCCGCAGGCGCGGGACCACTTCGCGGTGTTCACCCCGTACTTCCGCCGCTGGGCCGCCGCCGACCTGCGCACGCCGCTGCCCGCACCGCGCCGCGTCCCGGTCCCCGCGGGCGTCCGTTCGCTCGCGCTCCCGGCGCGCGCGGAGGTCTCCGGCACCTCACCGGGGCTCGCCCGCGGCGGCGAGAAGGAGGGCCGGCGGCGCTTCGCGGCCTGGCTGCGCGCCGGGTTGTCCGCGTACGAGGACCGCCACGACGACCTCCCCGGCGACGCCACCTCCCGGCTCTCCCCGCACCTGCACTTCGGCACGCTCTCCGCGACCGAACTCGTCCACCGCGCCCGCGCGGCGGGCGGTCCCGGCGCCGACGCCTTCGTCCGGCAGCTCGCCTGGCGGGACTTCCACCACCAGGTCCTCGCCGCGCGCCCCGACGCGTCCCACGCCGACTACCGCCCGCGCGGCGACCGGTGGCGCACCGACGCCGCCGAGATCGGGGCGTGGCGTACGGGGCGGACCGGCTACCCGATCGTCGACGCGGCGATGCGGCAGCTCGCGCACGAGGGCTGGATGCACAACCGCGGCCGGCTGCTGACCGCGAGCTTCCTGACGAAGACGCTGTACGTGGACTGGCGGGTCGGCGCCGCGCACTTCCTGGACCTGCTGGTCGACGGGGACATCGCGAACAACCAGCTCAACTGGCAGTGGGTGGCCGGGACGGGCACCGACACGCGGCCGAACCGGGTACTCAACCCGCTGGCGCAGGCGCGGCGCTACGACCCAGAGGGGACGTACGTGCGGCGCTGGGTGCCGGAGCTGGCGGGGGTCGCGGGAGCGGCGGTGCACCGGCCGTGGACGCTCCCGGCGGGGGAGCGGGCGGGGTTGGGGTATCCGGAGCGGGTGGTGGAGCTGGCGGAGGGGGCGGACCGGTTCCTGCGGGGGCGGGGCAAGCGGTGAGGCGGGTTCCGGCGCGTGTACGGGGCCGGGCCGGCCCGGGTCCGGGGCGGGTGTCGGTCACGTACGCAGCGAGCAGTCGCCGCACGTGCCGCCGCCGGGGACCCGGTAGTACAGGCAGCAGCTACGGCGCCGGAAGACCAGCCCGGGCCCGGTGAGCAGCCCCGTGCCGGCCAGCCGGCCGGTGCACAGCAGGGCGTCCGTGAGCCGGGTCAGCGGGTCGCCCAGCGCCGGGCGGGCGGCGCGGAGCGCGGCGGCGGCGCCGACGAGCGCGGAGGCGGCGTTGCCGTAGAGCAGCCCGGCGGCGACCTTGACGCGCAGCCCCGCGGCGAGCGGCTCCAGGTGCCGGGTCACCACCTCCTCGTACAGCACCTCCGGCAGCCGGTCCGTCGCGGGCGCCGGCCGCCCGGCGGGCACGGGCAGCCGCAGCGTGGGGCCTTCGTCGGCGCGCTGGAGCCCGGTCAGGTCCGGTACGACGCCGTGGAGGAGGGCGCAGGCGAGCACCGGGGACCAGAGCCGGGAGGCGTGGCCGAACTGGACGAGGGAGGCGCCGATGCGGAGTTCGGCGGTGCCGTAGCGGCCGGCGGTGGCGGCGACGAGGTCGGCGGCGCCGCGGGCGTAGGTGTCGGCGACGGGGTGCCAGCCGTCGCCGGGCCCGGCGACGGCGAGGGCGAAGAACGGCCCGAGCGCGGCGACGTCGCCGAGCGCGGCGGCGACGACGGCCGGGGGCAGGGGCTGGTCGGCGGCGGAGGTCACGGTGCTCCCTTCTGGCCGGGGCGGAACCGGCCGGTGACGGTGGGCGGTTCGGACGGCCCGGGTGGATCGGCGGCCGGGGCCGGGCCGGGAAGACCGGCGGCCGGGTGCGGGAAGCGGGGACCCGGCGGGCCCGGCGGCTCCACGCCCGGGGGCGGGGCAGCGTCCGGCGCCGTGGGCGGGCCGGGCCAGCCCGCACCCGCGCACGAACCCGCACCCCCGCGCGAGCCGGCCCCCTCAGGCACCGCCGCCCCACCCGGCCAACCCTGGCCCCCCGCCGTGGCCGCCCCCGGCGGGGGCGCGTCGGGGAGCAGGGTGATGTGGGGGCGGGACGTGGCCGGGTGGATGCCGACCTCCGCCGCCACCCCGTACACCTCCGCGAGCAGCGCGGACGTCAGCACGTCCGCCGGCGGGCCGGTGACGACCGCGCGGCCGGCCCGCAGCACGCAGATGCGGTCGCAGAACGCGGCGGCCAGGTTGAGGTCGTGCAGGGCGACCAGCGCGGTGGCGCCGAGGCCGCGGACGAGGCGGAGCGCGTCGAGCTGGTGGCGCAGGTCGAGGTGGTTGGTCGGCTCGTCGAGCACCATCGTGCCGGCGCGCTGCGCCAGCGCCCGCGCGATCAGCACCCGCTGCTTCTCGCCCCCCGACAGCCGGTCGAACGGCGCCCCGGCCAGCTCGGCCGCCCCGACCGCCGCGAGGCTGCCGGCGATGACGGCGCGGTCGGCGTCGTCGTCCCCGGCGAAGGCCCGCTTGTGCGGTGTCCGGCCCATGGCCACCACGTCGTACACCGTCAGCTCGAAGGCGCCAGGGATCTCCTGGAGCACCGCGGCGAGCCGCCGCGCCAGCCGCTTGGCGGGCAGGGCGCGCACGTCGTCGCCGTCGAGGAGTACGCGCCCGGAGGTGGGCCGCAGCGCGCGGTAGACGGTGCGTAGCAGCGTCGTCTTGCCCGCGCCGTTGGGACCGACGAGGCCGACCACCTCGCCCGGCGCGACGTCGAGGGACACCGCGTCGACGAGCGTGCGCCCGCCCGCGGTCACGGTGACGGACTCCAGCCGCAGGGCGCCGGGCGCGGCGGGCGCGGCGGCGGTCACCGGGCGGCCCCGCGGCGCATCAGCCACAGGAAGAACGGCCCGCCCGCGAGTGCCGTCAGCACTCCCACCGGGACCTCCTCGGGGCTGATCAGCGTGCGCGCCGCCAGGTCGGCGGCGATCAGGAACGCGGCGCCGAGCAGCGCCGCCGCGGGCAGCGCCCGGCGGTGGTCGGCGCCGGTGAGCAGGCGCACCACGTGCGGCAGGATCAGCCCGACGAACCCGATCGCCCCGCTGACCGCGACCGCCGCGCCGACCATCACGGCGACCAGCGCGAACGTCGCGGAGCGGAAGCGGTGCACGTCAAGGCCGAGGGCGGCGGCGGCCTCCTCGCCGGCGAGGAGCAGGTTGAGCGGCCGGGCGACGGCCAGCAGCGCGGCCGTGCCGAGGACGACGACGGCCAGCGGGATCCAGATGAGCCGCCACGTGCTGCCGGCGAGGCCGCCGAGCATCCAGCGCAGCGCGGCCTGCGTCTTGTGCGGGTCGCCTGAGGTGACGATGAGGAACCCGACGACGGCGGAGAGGACTTCGGCCATGGCGACGCCCGCGAGCACCAGGCGCAGCGACGTCATGCGGCCGTCGGTGCCGAGGGCGAGGACGTAGACGGCGACGAGCGCGGCAAGGGCGCCGGCGAAGGCCGCGAGCGGCAGCGTGAAGAGGCCGAGGACGGTGACGTTGAAGACGACGACGAGCACGGCGCCGACCGTGGCGCCCGAGGAGATGCCGAGCAGCATGGGGTCGGCGAGCGGATTCCGTACGAGCGCCTGGAGCGCCATCCCGCACACCGCGAGCCCCGCCCCGACCGCCCCGGCGAGCAGCACGCGCGGGAGGCGCACGTCCCACACGATGGTCTCGCGCACGGGCGTCCAGCCGGGGTCCGCGAGGGCGGGGTGGAGGCGGTGCAGGAGGATGCCCCAGACCTGGCCGGCGGGGACGCGCACGGAGCCGAGGGCGACGGCGGCGGTGGCGGAGACCAGCAGCAGGCCGAGGAGGAGGACGAGCAGGGCGGGAAAGGGCAGCGCCCGGGCCCTCGTCACCGGAAGCGGTCCGGATGGAGCTGGCGGGCCAGCGAGTCGACGGCCTCCGGGACCCGGACGCCGAGGACGGTCGAGGACAGCGGGAGCACCGCGAAGCGCTCGTTCCGTATCGCCGGGACGTCCTTGAGCGCCGGATGGGAGAGCAGGAACCGCTTCTTGTCGGCGACGGACTGGTCGCCGTAGTCGTAGATGACGACCACGTCCGGTGCCCGGGCGGCGACCTGCTCGAACGACACGTCGCCGAAGGTCTTGCCGACGTCGGCGAAGACGTTGGCGCCGCCGGCCAGTTCGATGATCTCGTTGCCGATCCCGCCGCCGCCCGCGGTGAACGCGGTCTTGTCCCCGCTGTCGTAGACGAAGACCTCCGCCGCCTGTGCCCCGGCGACCGCCTCCCGCACGCCGTCGAGCGTCCCGTGCAGCCCGGCGAGCAGCTTCTCCGCCCGCCGCGGGACGCCGAACACCTCGGCGACGGTGCGTATCTCGCGGTCCATGAGGTCCACCGTCACCGGCGGGTCCGCACACTCCTCCAGGCTGAGGTAGGAGTCGATGCCGGCCCCGGCGAGCGCGTCGCGGCCGCGGCCCTCCTCGAAGGTGCTGGCGAACCCGCCGTAGACGAAGTCGGGTTCCGCGGCGAGGAGCGTCTCGTACGAGGGGTACTCGCCGGCGATCACCTCGATGCCGTCGTACGCCTCGCGGTAGGCGGGCAGGATCTCGTCGTCGAGATAGCCGGTGCCGACCATGGACTTCTCCAGCCCGAGGGCGAGCATGATCTCGGTGACGTGCTGGTTGAGGGTCACGGCCCGCTCGGGGGGCCGCTCGTAGACGGTCTCGACCCCGCAGTTGCCGACGGTCACGGGAAACCCGGGCGGCGACTCCCCCTCCGCCCGCCCGTCGTCCCGCGCGGGCCCCCCGCAGGCGGCGAGGAGCAACAGGGAAAGGGGAACGACCACACGCAGCGACCGCACCGGGCCGCGCAGCAGGGCACGCACGACGGCGCACGCTCCTCTCCGGGGAAATCCGCCCCAGATCCGCCGAGGAGGCGACGACGTGAGTCTCCTGGCTCTCGGTTCGCCGCCGGCCCCTGGCCTTCCCACCCCCGCGGGGGCAGTGGCCTGTTCGGAGCCGGCTCACCGATCACAGTGGCGGGACCGCACCGGATTCACACCGGCTTCCTCGTTCCGCCGTCGCCTTTGGAGGCGCCATCATCGCAGACGAACCCCCCTCCGGGGGAGGGCGCGTGACGTGCACGACAGGCACCCCGGAGCCACCCGCCGCCACCTGACCGGCGGGCGGCGGCCCGTTAAGGTGTAACGCATGGAATCGATGAGCGGCCCTTACGAGATACGGGCCGGGGTGCCCTCCGTCGCGGACTTCCGGCGGTTGCGGACCGGGGCCGGGCTGTCGGACAAGGCGGCCGAGGCGGCTGCCGCCGGGTTGCCGCACACCTGGTACGGGGTCGTCGTGTACCACCGCGGGGTGCCCGTGGGGATGGGGCGGGTCGTGGGGGACGGGGGGACCGTGTTCCAGGTGGTGGACATGTGCGTGCTGCCCGACCACCAGGGGCAGGGGCTCGGGAAGCAGATCATGGCGGCGCTCGTCGCCGAGCTGGACCGGCGGGCGCCCGCCACCGCGTACGTGTCGCTCGTCGCCGACGGGCCCGCGCGGTTCCTGTACGAGAAGTTCGGCTTCGCCGACGTCGCCGGGCACGGCTCCGTCGGCATGTACCGCGCGGGCTGAGCAGCCGCGACGCCCGCCCCGCGCCTCGTACGGCCATACGATAGGCGCATGCCGGAGCGCGACACCGCCCCCTCGCCCACCCCCGCCGTCCACCGTCACGAGTGGACCCCCGACCGGGAGCAGCTCGAAGCCGCGAGCACGGTGTTCTCGCTGCTCGCCGACGCGACGCGGCTGCACCTGCTGTGGCTGCTCGCCGAGGGCGAGGCCGACGTCACCGAGCTGGCCACCGCCAGCGGCGCCGCCCGGCCGGCCGTCAGCCAGCATCTGGCCAAGCTGCGCCTCGCCCACCTGGTGCACTCCAGGAAGGAAGGCAGGCGCGTCGTCTACTCGCTGCGCGACGGGCATCTGCGCGGCCTCGTCGTCGAGGCCCTCAACCACGCCGACCACCTCATGACCGGCGAGCCCTGGCACTCCTGAACCGGTAACGGCCCGCGGGAATAACGCCGGGGCCCTCCTCTGCTTATCATGTGCGTATATGCGCACACGAGCACAGGAAGAGGCCAGGGCCATGTTCTCCGTACTCCGCAACCGCACCTACCGGCACCTCTTCGCCGCCCAGGTCGTCGCCCTCGTCGGCACCGGCCTCGCCACCGTCGCGCTCAGCCTCCTCGCCTACGACCTCGCCGGCGGCAACGCCTCCGCCGTCCTCGGCACCGCGCTGGCCGTCAAGATGGTCGCCTACGTCGGCATCGCCCCCGTCATCGGCGCCCTCGGCGACCGCATCCCGCGGCGCGCCCTGCTGGTCGCCGCCGACCTCGTGCGCGGCGTCGTCGCGCTCGCGCTGCCGTTCGTGACCGAGGTCTGGCAGATCTACGTGCTGATCTTCCTGCTCCAGTCCGCCTCCGCCGCGTTCACCCCGACCTTCCAGGCCACCATCCCCGAGGTGCTCCCCGCCGAGCGGGACTACACCCGCGCGCTGTCGCTGTCGCGGCTCGCGTACGACATGGAGAGCCTGTTCAGCCCCGTGCTCGCGGCCGGGCTGCTGACGCTCCTCACGTACGACCGGCTCTTCCTCGGCACCGCCGCCGGCTTCGCCGCCTCCGCCGCGCTGGTCGTCTCCGTGGCGCTGCCGAAGCCGGCCCCGCGCGAGACCGGCGGGCAGGGCGGCACGGAGAACGGCGGATTGTTCGCCAGGGCCGCGTACGGGATCAGGCTCTTCGGCTCCGCGCCCCGGCTCCGCGCGCTCCTCGCGATCAACTTCGCCGTCGCGGCGGCCAGTTCGATGGTCATCGTCAACACCGTCGTCCTGGTCCGCGACCACTTCGCCCGCCCGGTCGGCGACGTCTCGCTCGCGCTGGGCGCCTACGGCGCCGGGTCGATGGCCGTCGCGCTGGCGCTCCCCCGGGTGCTGGAACGGGCCGGCGACCGCGCGGTGATGCTGCCGGCGGCGTTCGTGCCGGCGCCGGTGCTGGCGGTCGTCGGGGCGGGCCTCGCCGCGGGGATGCGGACCTGGCCGGCGCTGCTCGCCGCGTGGGCCGTGCTCGGCGCGGCGACCTCGGCGATGGTGACGCCGGCGGGGCGGCTGATCCGCGGCGCGGTGCCGGCGAAGGCGGATCTGCCGGCGGCGTTCGCGGCGCAGTTCTCGCTGTCGCACGTCGCGTGGCTGGTCACGTACCCGCTGGCCGGCTATCTCGCGGCTGAGGCGGGGACGGGCGTGGCGGCGGGCGTGCTGGCGGCCGTCGGGCTCGCGGCGGCGGTGGCGGCGGTGCTGCTGTGGCGGCCCGCGGGCGCGGCGCGCACGGCCGGGCCGCATCTGCCGGCCGGCGGCGCGCGGCTCACCCGGGACCGTACGACCACCGCCGCGTAGCGCCCGCGCAGGACACCGCGTGACACCCGTCACCGCACGTCGCTATACCCCCAGGGGGTATATCTGCTACGCTGCTCGGCAGACGGACCGCACCGGATACGAAGGGCAAGGACACCCACCATGAACGCCACCCAGCACCACGACGCCGGCCACGGTCACCACGACGCCCACGCCCACCACGGCCACGGCGCCCCGGCGGGACCCGCCGGGCTGGAGAGCTCCGAGGACGGCTACACCCTCGCGCTGGAGACCACCGCGGTCCCCGCGGGCGCCGAGACCGAGCTGCGCTTCCGCCTCCTCGGCACCGACGGCCGCCCGGTCGCCGGCCTCACGCCGATCCACGACAAGCTCGTCCACCTGATCGTCGTACGCCGCGACCTCACCCGTTACGTCCACGTCCACCCCGCGGAGGCGGCCGACGGCACCTGGTCCGTCCGCGTCCTCCTCCCCGAGGCCGGGGCCTACCGCGTCTTCGCCGACCTCGCCCCCGCCGCGCTCGGCCGCACCCTCACCCTCGGCGCGGACCTCGCGGTGGGCGACGGCGCCGGGCCCGCGCGCGAACTCCCCGCGCCCGCCCCGGCCTTCGCCGTCGACGGCCGCGAGGTGACGCTCACCGGCGAGCTCGCGGCCGGTGAGGGGCGGCGGCTGGAGTTCGCCGTCGCCCGCGACGGCGGGCCGGTCACCGACCTGCAGCCCTATCTCGCCGCGTACGGCCACCTCGTGGCGCTGCGCCGCGAGGACCTCGCGTACGTCCACGTCCACCCGGACGGCTCCCCCGGCGACGGCACGACCGAACCCGGCCCCGTCGTGGCGTTCCACGCGCAGGTGCCGGGCCCGGGGACGTACCGGCTGTTCCTCGACTTCAAGCACGAGGACGTGGTGCGCACCGCGGAGTTCACCGCGGTCGTGCGGTGACGGCAGCCGCCCAGGCCGCGGAGGCGGCCGGCGCGGAGGTCAGTCCCTGCCGACCGGGAAGTTGCTGCGGAACACCCCCTGCGGGTCGCGGGCGCGCTTGACGGCCCGCAGGCGGGCCAGGCTCTCCGGGCCGAAGACGTCCGCCGCGCCCTCGTCGGGGCCCAGGAACGTGTACGGCTTGCGGCCCGCGACGTACGGGCCGAGGGCCTTCACCAGCGCGTCCCGGCGGGCGGGGATGCCGGCGGCCACCTCGGGCGAGAACGGGACACCGAAGAGGTACAGCAGGTACGGCTCCGGCAGCGCGCCGTGCGGGGAGTCCGAGGGGCGGGCCAGCGCGCCGCCGACGTGGCGGAGCTGGACGCCGAGCAGCGGCGCGATCGGCTCCGCGAGGAGCGTGCCGATCACGGTGTCGTCGACGGCCGTGAGCATCTCGGCGCGGCCGAGGCCCGGGCTGGGGTCTTCTGGCTCGCCGGTGATGGTGCCCAGCTCGTGGACGGGCAGCACGGCCCGGTTGTCGTCGATCCGGCCCGCGATCGCGTCGAACGGGCGCAGCAGCTCGGGCCCGGCGTCCCCGGCGCCCTCGCCGAGGTACGTGCTGTGGACGGCGATCATCGGGTCGGCCCCGGGGACGTTGAGCAGCCCGGCCCAGACGGTCAGTTCGCCGGGCGCCGCGGCGGTCACCGAGCGGAAGACGTCGAGCACCTCCCGGGCCTGCGCGCCGGGCCACAGCATCTGGCCGCCGTAGAGGGCGGGCGCGGGGTACAGGCGGAACTCCGTCGCGGTGACGAGCACGTAGTCGCCCCCGCCGCCCCGCAGCGCCCAGAACAGCTCGGGGTCGCTCTCGGCGGTCACCCGGGCGGGCACGCCCTCGGCGTCGACGACCTCGAAGGCGGTGACCGAGTCGGCCGCCCATCCGTGCGCGCGGCTGAACCAGCCGACGCCGCCGCCCAGCGTGTAGCCCGTCACGGAGACGACGGGGGAGCTGCCGGGCAGGCCGGTCAGCCCGTGCCGCGACGCCTCTTCCTGTACGCGCCCCCACTTCACCCCGGCGCCGACCCGCGCGATCCGCGCCCCGGGGTCGACCCGCACCTCGTCGAGCAGCCCCGTGCGCAGCAGAACGGCGCCCTCCGCGGACCCCGAGGCGCCGTGCCCCGCGGGCTGCGCGGCGACGGCGACCCCGGCCCGCCGGGCGTAGCGCACCAGCGCGGCGACGTCGTCGGCGTCGGCCGCCTCCACGACGCCGGCCGCGGCGGGCTGCGGCACGGCCAGGTTCCACGGCTTGGCGGCCGCCTCGAAGCCGTCGTCGCCGGGCAGGAGCACCCGGCCGCGGACGGCGGAACGGAGTTCGGCGAAGCTGCTCATCTCGGATCCTTACGGAAGTCAGCAACAAACGGTTCGGATCCGAGCATCTCGCGCGGGTCTGACATCGGGGCGCGCGGGGCGCCCGTACGACCGGGACCTTCCGGGACGAACGAGACAGCGCGAACCGCCCCCGCCTGCCCGCGGCTAGGCGTGCCCCGGCCGCCGGGCCAGTTGCGCGCGGGCGTGCGCGAACGCCGCCTCGGCGTCCAGTTCGCCCGCGTCCACCGGCACCGTCGGCCACGGCGTACGGGCCAGCACCCGCAGGGTCAGCTCCGTCTCCGCCCGCAGGTGGGCCGCCGCCGACTCCAGGTCCCGTACGTGCCGCGTGCCCGGCGAGGAGCCCAGCTTCGCGACGTACCACTCCGCCCACCCGGCGCCCTCGCGGGCGACCGCCCGGCGCAGGGCCGCCCCGGGGTCGTCGTGCACGTAGACGACCGTGACCTCCGCGGGGGCCACCGCCCGGACCAGGTCCTCGGCCACGCCCGCGATCGTGTCCTCGTCGTGGCCCCAGGCCACGAGGGACGGCACGAACGGCAGCAGCGCGTCCGTCACCAGGACGCCCGTGCCGGCGGCGGCCGCCTCCGCGACGTACGCGCGGACGCACGCGACCAGCGTCTCCGGGCGCACCGCCCCGGTGCCGTCCGCGAACTCCTCGGCCACCGGGCGGAACGCCTCCCGCGCGAGGATGTCGGCCTCCTCGAAGTGGTCGACCACCGCCCCGTCCGCGCGCAGCGCGGCGGCGAGGGCGCGGCAGAGGGTGGACTTGCCGACCCCGGGGCTGTTCCCGATCACGGACACGAGCCGAACTGTCATCGCGGCAGTCTCGCAGCCGCCGCCGGGCCCGGGGGAGGTGGGTGCGATGTCCGGAGGCGCGGCGGTCTGCACCGACTCCTGCAGTGTGAGATAGGTCTCACCGCCGCACTCCTTATGGGGATTCTTCGTGCTCCGAGGGATTCCGGCGCTGGCACATTGTTCCGGCGTCGGAGGACCCCTCGCCCCCACGCGACGGAAGGGACGCCAGGACAGTGACGACGATCTACTGCCCGCGGTGCGACAGCCGGCACGACCCGGCCGGCGCGCCGTGGTGCGCGCAGCCGCGCCACGTGCCCGCGGTCCCCGAGATCTACGGGACCCTCGGCACCCCGGCGCTGCAGCTTCCCGCCGCCCCGCCGAGCGGGCCCGCGCCCGGGGACCTGGAGCTGTTCGACGCCTACGACGGGACGGCGCCCCTGCCCGCGGTGACGGAAGCCGCGGACGACGGCGGGGCCGTGGGCGCGGAACTCGTGCCCGTACGGCCCCGGTCGCGGCACCGGCGCTACAAGCGGCGCAGCCGGCGGCTGGCCGGTCTCGCGGCCGCCGGGATGACCGTGCTCTCCGGCGGGCTGCTCGCCGCGAACGCGATGGGCGGCGGCGGAGGGGCCCGTACGGACGGGGCCGTGGCGCGCGCCGACACCCCCGTGCAGCCGCTCCCGTCCGAGGAGCCCGGCAACGACGACGGCACCACCCCGGACGGCGACCGCCCCTCGGGCGCGGCGAAGCCGGACGGCGCGGAGCCCGCCGAACCGCGCACCGGGCCGACGAAGGCCGCCCGCGACGCCGACCGGCCCACGAAGAGCCCGGCACCGACGAACGACAGCCCGGAGCCGACGGCCACCACCCCGGCGGAGGGCCGCGTCACGGCGCCGGACACCGCGGAACCCGAGTCGTCGCCGTCCACGAGCACCCCGACGCCCACGCCGAGCAACGAGGGCGACAACGACGGCGGGGACGACGGCGGCTCGACCGGGTCCGGCGGCTCCGGCTCCGGTGGCGGCTCGACCGAGGACCCCGACCGCGGCGGCCTCGAACTCGACCTCCCCCTCCTCCCCGGCCTCCTCTGACGGCGGCCACCGCGCCCACACCGCCGTCCCCGGCGCCGTTCACCCGGCGACCGCCGTTCACCCGGCGACCCCGACGGCGCTCACCCGCCGTTCCGCACCCCCGCGACCACCCCGCGGAACGGCACCGCCACGAGCAGCGCCGCCAGCACCAGCACCCCGCTCGCCCACAGCGGCCCGCGGGTCCCCGCGGCGCCGATCGCCCCCGCGGCGACGAGCGGCCCCGCCACGGCGCCGACGTTGAGCGCCGCCGTCGCGTACGCCCCGGCCATCGTGGGTGCGCCGGCGGCCTCGTACAGCACCCGCGTGATCAGCGTGCTGCCCACCGCGAACGACAGCGCCCCCAGCACGCACACGAGCCCCAGCAGGGCGACCGGATACCCGGCCAGCAGCCCCAGCACCGGCCAGCCGGCGAGCAGCAGCGGCCCGCCGGCCGCGACGACCGCACCGGGCCGCACGTCCGCGAGCCGCCCCGCGAGGGTGACGCCGGCGAACGACCCCGCCCCGAAGAGCACCAGCGCCACCGAGATCCACGGCTTGGCCAGCCCGGCGGTATCGGTCACCAGCGGCGCCAGGAAGGTGAAGCTGCCGAACGTGGCCGCGTTCACCAGCGCGCCGAGCAGCATGACGAGGATCAGCCGCGGGCTCCTGAGCCGCGCGATCTCCGAGCGCAGCGCGGGCTCGCCCGCCGCGCCCGGCCGCGCCCGGCCCCCGGGGATCCCCGCGAGGATGCCGAGGGCCGCGGGCAGGCAGAGGGCGGCGACCGCCCAGAACGTGGCCCGCCAGCCGAACGCCGTGCCCAGCAGCGAGCCGCCCGGCACCCCGGCGATCGTCGCCACCGTCGTACCGGACAGCAGGACGGCAAGCGCCCGCCCCTTCCGGTCCGGCGGTACGAGCCCGGCGGCGGTGGTCAGCGCGACGGCGAGGAAGCCCGCGTTCGCCAGCGCGGCGACGACGCGGGTGGCGAACAACACCGCGAAGCTGCCGGTGACGGCGCCCACGACGTGTGCCGCCGCGAACACGACGACGAAGGCGAGAAGCGTGCTCCGGGCCGGCCAGTTGCGGGCGAGCGCGGCCACGAGCGGGGCGCCGACGACCATGCCGATCGCGAACGCGGAGGTGAGGGTGCCCGCCGTGCCGACGGAGACGCCGGCGTCGGCGGCGATGTCCGGCAGCAGTCCTGCGAGCATGAACTCGGACGTGCCCATGGCGAAGACGACCAGGGCGAGCAGATAGAGCGGGAAGGGCATCGAGGGGCTCCGAGACGAGGAGAGGAAGAGCGGGAAGACGTCTCGGTCACCGCGGTGTCAGCGCCCGGAGGGCGCACCCGTACGGCCGCGCCGGGCGGCGCGGCGGCGGGGCTGCGGACTCAGTGGTTCAGGGGGCTGACGGCGTGACCGAAAGCCCCCGCCCTGTCCGACTCGGGACTCGACATGACGCGCACGCTACCCGAGCGGCGGCCGGGTAGGCACGCCGGTTTTCCGGTACGCAGGATCCGTACGGCCCGCACCGCCCGCGCCGTCCGCGCCCCCACGCTGTCCGTACGGTCCGTACGGCCGCGAGAGGCCGGCCCTCACCCCCACACCGCCTCCCCCGCCGCCGCACCCAGGAACGCCGCGCCGAGCCCCACCGCCAGGCTCGCGCCCACGTACGCCGCCGCGTACCGCCCCCTGCCCTTCTCCGCCAGCCGCAGCACCTCGTACGAGAACGTCGAGTACGTCGTCAGCGCCCCGCACAGCCCCGTGCCCAGCAGCAGCCGCACCGACTCGGAGGCGGCGCCCGCCAGCGTCGCGCCCGCCAGCGTGCCGAGGATCAGGCAGCCGGTGACGTTGACGGCCAGCGTGCCCCAGGGGAAGGCCGAGCCGTGCCGCAACTGCACCGCCCGGTCCGCGACGTACCGCAGCGGCGCCCCGGCGATCCCCCCGGCGACCACGAGCAGCCAGTTCACGCGTCCCCCTCCCCCGCGGACGCCCGCGAACCGCCCGCGCCGGACGCGGGACGCCCCACCGCCCGCCGCGTCGCGGCCTGCGCCGCCCACACCGCCGCCAGCGCCGTGACCGGCGTCAGCACCAGGTACGCCACCCCCGCCGCCGCCCGGTCCGCCTCCGCCACCAGCCGCTGCACGTCCACCGCGTACGTCGAGAACGTCGTGAACCCGCCGAGCACCCCCGCGCCCAGGAACGGCCGCACCAGCCGGTGCGCCGTCCGCGCCTCCGTGATCAGCACCATCAGCACGCCGATCGCCGCGCACCCGACGACGTTCACCAGCAGCGTCGTCCACGGGAAGGCCGCCGGGTCCGTGGGCCACAGCAGCCCGGCCCCGTACCGCGCCGCGGACCCCAGGCCGCCGCCCAGCGCCACCATCGCCACCGGCGCGCCCTGGCCGCGCCAGCGGTGCTCGGCGGGCGCGGGCAGCGCCACCTCGACATCGGGGTCGACCGGCTCGGCCCGGTGCCTCCGGCGGGCGTCCTCGCCGGGCCGCGGGGCCTCCGTCATGTGCGCACCTCACCCACTCGCCGCGGCGCGCGCGGCAACGCGCGCCTTCCGTCGCAAGCAGGGACCGTTGGCGGCATCGGGTGCCGCGGTTCGGGTACGGCGGGCCCCACCGCCGCGGGACGGCCGGACCGGCGTACCGGCGGCCGTCTCCGTACCCCAGGCTACGCTCCCGCACCCCCCGCGGGGCCGCCCGCGCCCCCGCCCGGCAGGCGGTGCCGGCACGCGGCGCCCGCACCGCCCCCACCTGCGTATGAATCCCGTCAACGCCGTGCCCCGCCTCGTCAGGAGACCGTCAACGCCTGTCACATCCGTCCCGCGGCGGGGTTTCTCTGGACATGTCCGTTCGATTCGATTCCGTCTAGGAGCACCGATGGCCGACGTGGCCTTCGTCGTCACCACACTCGCGGTCTTCGCGCTGGTGGCGCTCATCGCCCGAGGGGTGGCCAAGCTGTGACCGCCGACAACGTGGTGGGCCTCATCGTGGCCGTCGCCCTGCTGGGCTACCTGGTCCTCGCCCTCGTCTTCCCCGAGAAGTTCTGAGGTCCCGGCATGAGCCCGATACTCGCTGACGTGCTCCAGGTGTCGGCGCTGGTCGTCGCCCTCGCGCTCGTCCACCGCCCCCTCGGCGACTACATGGCCGGGGTCTACGGCGGCAAGAAGCACAGCCGCGTGGAGCGCTGGATCTACCGCGTCATCGGCGCCGACCCCGACGCCGAGATGCGCTGGCCCGCGTACCTGCGCGCCGTGCTCGCCTTCTCCCTGGCCGGCGTGCTCTTCCTCTACCTGCTCCAGCGGGTCCAGGACAAGCTGCCGCTCTCCCTCGGCTTCGCCGCGATCAGCCCCGACCAGGCGTTCAACACCGCCGCGTCGTTCGTCGCGAACACCAACTGGCAGTCGTATTCGGGCGAGTCCGCGATGGGCCACCTCACCCAGACCGGCGGCCTGGCCGTGCAGAACTTCGTCTCGGCCGCCGTCGGCATGGCCGTCGCGGTGGCGCTCATCCGCGGCTTCGCCCGCTCCCGCACCGGCGAGCTGGGCAATTTCTGGGCGGACCTGGTGCGCGGCACGCTACGGATCCTGCTGCCGATGGCCGCCGTGGCGGCCGTACTGCTCGTCGCCTGCGGCGCGATCCAGAACTTCTCCGGCACCGAGTCCGTGACCACCGTGACCGGGCAGACCCAGCACCTCACCGGCGGCGCCGTCGCCTCCCAGGAGGCCATCAAGGAGCTGGGCACCAACGGCGGCGGCTTCTACAACGCGAACTCCGCCCACCCCTTCGAGAACCCCAACGGCATCTCCAACCTCCTGGAGATCTTCCTCCTGCTCGTCATCCCGTTCGCCATGCCGCGCACCTTCGGCAGGATGGTCGGCAGCGTCCGGCAGGGCTACGCCGTCGTGGCCGCGATGGCCGGCATCTGGCTGGCCGGCGTGGTCGCCGTGACCGTGCTGGAGGCCGCCCACCCGGGCACCGCCGCGCAGTTGGCGGGCGGCGCGATGGAGGGCAAGGAGCAGCGGCTCGGCGAGGGCGCGTCGTCGCTCTTCGCGGTCTCCACGACGATGACGTCGACGGGCGCGGTCAACGCCTTCCACGACTCCTTCGGCGGACTCTCCGGCGGCGTGCTGCTGTTCGGCATGATGATCGGCGAGATCGCGCCCGGCGGGGTCGGCTCCGGACTGTACGGAATGCTGGTGATGGCGATCGTCGCGGTCTTCATCGCCGGGCTCATGGTGGGCCGTACGCCCGAGTACCTGGGCAAGAAGATCGGGCCCCGCGAGATGAAGCTCGCCGCCTGCTACATCCTCGTCACCCCCGCCCTGGTGCTGACCGGCACGGCGCTGGCGATGGGCACAGGCAACGGCGAGTCGTCGATGACGAACACCGGGCCGCACGGCTTCTCCGAGGTCCTCTACGCCTACACCTCCGCGTCCAACAACAACGGCAGCGCCTTCGCGGGCTTCTCGGCGAACACCGAGTTCCACAACACCGCGCTGGGCCTGTGCATGCTGCTCGGCCGGTTCCTGCCGATGGTGTTCGTGCTGGCGCTGGCCGGCTCGCTCGCCGGGCAACGGCCCGTGCCGGCCACCGCCGGGACGCTGCGCACCGACAAACCGCTGTTCACCGGCGTGCTGGTGGCCTGCATCGCCATCGTCGCCGGCCTCACCTTCTTCCCGTCGCTCGCGCTCGGGCCGCTCGCCGAAGGACTGGCCGCATGACCATTCAGACCCAGACACCCGCCCCCGCGCCGCACACCGACGCGGAACCCGTACGGCACGAATCCGGACCCCGGGTCGGCGGCGGGCTGTTCGACCCCCGGCAGTTGCTCCGGTCCGTACCCGACGCGCTGCGCAAGCTCGACCCGCGGGCGCTGGTGAAGTCGCCGGTGATGTTCGTGGTCGAGGTCGGCTCCGTGCTGACCACGGTCCTCGCGGTCACCGACCCTGGCGACTGGTTCGGCTGGGTCATCGCCGGCTGGCTCTGGCTCACCGTGATCTTCGCCAACCTGGCGGAGGCCGTCGCCGAGGGCCGCGGCAAGGCGCAGGCCGACACGCTGCGCCGGGCCAAGACGGACACGGTCGCCCGCCGCCGTACCGCCGCGGGCGAGGAGCGGGTGCCGGGCACCGACCTGCGCGTCGGCGACCTCGTCGTGTGCGAGGCCGGCGACGTCATACCCGGCGACGGCGACGTGGTCGAAGGCGTCGCCTCCGTAGACGAGTCCGCGATCACCGGCGAATCGGCGCCGGTGATCCGGGAGTCGGGCGGCGACCGCTCGGCGGTCACCGGCGGCACGAAGGTGCTCTCGGACCGCATAGTCGTACGGATCACCGCCAAGCCCGGCGAGACGTTCATCGACCGCATGATCGCGCTGGTCGAGGGCGCGGCCCGGCAGAAGACGCCGAACGAGATCGCGCTGAACATCCTGCTCTCGTCGCTCACGATCGTCTTCCTGCTGGCCGTCGTCACGCTCCAGCCCTTCGCGGTCTACGCGGGCGCCGAGCAGTCCCTCGTCGTGCTCGCCGCGCTGCTCGTCTGCCTCATCCCCACCACCATCGGCGCGCTGCTGTCCGCCATCGGCATCGCCGGCATGGACCGGCTCGTCCAGCGCAACGTGCTGGCGATGTCCGGCCGGGCCGTCGAGGCGGCCGGCGACGTCTCCACGCTGCTGCTGGACAAGACCGGCACCATCACGCTCGGCAACCGGCAGGCGCACGAGTTCCTGCCCGTGCCCGGCGCGGAGGAGGCGGAACTCGCCGACGCCGCGCAGTTGTCGTCGCTCGCCGACGAGACGCCGGAGGGCCGCTCCATCGTCGTGCTCGCCAAGTCCCGCTACGGGCTGCGCGAGCGTGAACCCGGCGCGCTGGCGCACGCCGAATGGGTGCCGTTCACCGCGCAGACCCGGATGTCGGGCGTCGACGTCGACGGCCGCCGGATCCGCAAGGGCGCGGCGGGCGCGGTCGCGGCGTGGGTACGGGAACGGGGCGGCGACGTCCCCGACACCGTACGGGACATGACCGACACCGTCGCCGAGTCCGGCGGCACCCCGCTGCTCGTCGCCGTCGCCGACGCCGACGACCGCGGCGCGCGGGTCCTCGGCGTCGTCCACCTCAAGGACGTCGTCAAGGAGGGCATGCGCGAACGCTTCGCAGAACTGCGCCGCATGGGCATCAGGACCGTCATGATCACCGGCGACAACGCCAAGACGGCGAAGGCCATCGCCGCGGAGGCCGGCGTCGACGACTTCCTCGCCGAGGCCACGCCCGAGGACAAGATGGCCCTCATCAAGCGCGAGCAGGCGGGCGGCAAGCTCGTCGCCATGACCGGCGACGGCACGAACGACGCCCCCGCGCTGGCCCAGGCGGACGTCGGCGTCGCCATGAACACCGGCACCTCCGCCGCCAAGGAGGCCGGGAACATGGTCGACCTGGACTCCAACCCGACGAAGCTCATCGAGATCGTGGAGATCGGAAAGCAGCTCCTCATCACCCGGGGCGCGCTCACGACCTTCTCGATCGCCAACGACGTCGCGAAGTACTTCGCGATCATCCCCGCGATGTTCGCGGCCGCCTATCCGAGCCTGGACAAGCTCAACATCATGCAGTTGTCCTCGCCGGAGTCGGCGATCCTCTCCGCGGTCGTCTTCAACGCGCTGATCATCGTCGCGCTGGTCCCGCTGGCCCTGCGCGGCGTGCGCTACCGCCCGATGAGCGCGGACCGCATGCTCCGGCGCAACATCGGTGTCTACGGATTCGGCGGCCTGGTGGCCCCGTTCCTCGGCATCAAGCTCATCGACCTCGTCGTCTCGCTCATTCCCGGCATCGGCTGACGGAGGCCGACCACATGAACACTTCCGCACGCTCCACCGCCCGCCTGCTCTTCAGCGCGCTGCGCGCGCTGCTTGTCCTGACCGTGGTCACCGGCGTGATCTACCCCTTGGTGATCACGGGGATCGCGCAGGGCGCGTTCGCCGGCAAGGCGAACGGCTCGAAAGTCGCCTACGAGGGCCGGGAGGCGGGCTCGAAACTGATAGGCCAGAGCTGGAACCTCAAGGGCACGGACGAACCCGACCCCCGCTGGTTCCAGCCCCGCCCCTCCAACAGCGCCTACGACCCCCTGGCCACGGGCCCGTCGAACCTGGGCGCGTCGGACGCGACGCTGGTGAAGACGGTGAAGGAGGCACGGCAGCAGGTGGCGTCGTTCAACGACGTCCCGGTGTCGGAGGTCCCGAAGGACGCGGTGACGGGCTCGGGCTCGGCGATCGACCCGCACATCTCCCCGGCGTACGCGGAGATCCAGGTGGACCGGGTCGCAAAGGAGAACGGCCTGGGGACGGCCCAGGTGGAGAACCTGGTGAACACCCACAAGGAGGGCCGGGACCTGGGCTTCCTGGGCAACGAAAAGGTCAACGTCCTGGAACTGAACCTGGCCCTGTCCCGCCTGGCGGACAACTGACCCCGCGGGTCAGCCGATGTAGTCCTCCAGGATCTCCGTGTCGAGTGTGACGCCCACCGGGTCGGCGAGAGCCGCTTCCTCGCCGAAGGGGGCCCGGTGGATGTCCAGGTAGCACGCGCTCTCGGGGTGGGGGTTGGTCTGGAGGCGCCACGGGGGGTGAGGCTCCCCGGCGGGGCTCAAGTGACGGGGAATTCCCCGCCCTTGACGGCAGCGACGAACGACGACCAGGCGGCGGTCCCGAAGATGAGTGCGGGGCCGTGCGGATCTTTGGAATCACGGACGGGAACGCCGTCGGGGTATCCGTCCGACACCTCTACGCATCCGCCGGCCGAGTTCTCGCTGTGGCTGGACTTTCGCCAGTTGGGGAGAGCCGATGCGTCAGGAACCATCTTCACCTGCGTACTCCTTCGCGTATGCGTGGATCAGATCCAGCGACTCGCCTTTCGTGAGAGCAAGCGAGCGGGCCGTGTCGAACTTCTGCGTCAGCTCAAGCACCCTTCGCGGAGACTCCACGGGTTCACCGGAGTCGAAGCTCTCGACCACGGCGATCGTCGCGCCATCAGGCAGCGTGTGCAAGGTGAGGCTGCCCCCCATTATGGGGTGTGCACCTCTGGCGAAGGGGAGGATCTGCACCGTTGCGTACGGACGGACCGCGATCTGCACCAGATGCTTTATTTGCGCAGCCATGCACTGTGTACCACCAATTTGGCGCTTAAGTGCTGACTCGTCCATGATTCCCCAGTAGTACGGCGGTTCCTGCCGATCCAGGATGCGCTGCCGCTTCACGCGGAAAGCGACGCGCTCACCGATCTGCTCCTCGGACTCGCCCAACAGGACTCCCTGAAAAGCCGCCCGCATGTATTCCGGGGTCTGCAGAAGGCTCGGAACGACACTGCTGTTGAAGACTTGGATCCGCTCGGCCTGCGGCTCCTTGCTGAACGCCTTCCGGCTGTAGTCCGGAATCATCGTGTCGTGTGCCAGCTCCAGCAGCTCCGCCAGCACCCCGTCGGTATCGAAGAACTCGTCCAGCGCGTTGACCAGCGCTTCCGAGGGCAACTGCTCCCCCAGTTCCACCCGGCCTAAATAACTGTGCGAGTAGCCGCCCACGCGTTCGGAGAGCTGACGGAGGGACAGCCCCCTGCGCTCCCGGAGGCGGCGAAGCCGCCTGCCGAGCCTGACTCGCGGCGTGAGCTTGCCGTCTTCTCTGTTCAACTCCATCTCTTCGAACTCCTCTGCGTTGCAACTCGCTGTCCACCCTGGCCAATCGGTGACACCTCGTGCATGTTCCCGGCGGACCACCGTCGGCAAAGTCGGTGAAGGTAGGAACACCGCTGGCAACCAATCGCCCCGCAAGGGGCTCACACAAGGGGCGTACGGGCGCACGCGCCCCGGAACGAGGTATGCACCATGACGGCCTACGCGCGCGGGTTCATCAGAAGTGCCGGCTCCGTCGGTAGAGCGCGCGACTTTGTTGCGGGCATCGTCGGCACGGCCGACCGCGCCGACGACATTCGCCTGTGCGTTTCCGAGCTGGCCACCAACGCCCTGCTCCACGGCACCCCGCGGGGACGCCAGTTTCGCGTGCACGTTGCCGTCGGGGATGGCGTCGTACGTATCGAGGTGCACGACGCGAGTGACGCGCTGCCGCGTCTCCTTACGCCCGCGGAAACGGACGACCACGGGCGCGGGCTGCAATTGGTCGACGCGCTCGCCGACGACTGGGGCACCTCCGACCGCACCGGCATCGGCAAAGTCGTCTGGGCAGTGTTCAAGATCCCCTGCGGGACGCCCTCTTCGGCCGGCACAGACGGTCGCCGCCGGGATTGAGGCGGTGGCGGTGGGTGTGGCCGGAGGAGGCCGGGATCGGCGCGACACCGGCCGGGTGCGTCGTGGGGGTGGGACCGGGTACGGGGGCCGGGCCGGAGGAGCCGGGGCCGGGGTGAGCCGGGGAAGCCGGGGTCAAGTTGTGGCGGACGTGAGGGCTTGTCGGGGTCGGGGGGTCCGAGTTGGGGTGGACGGTGTCGCGCGGGAGCGGTCCGTGCGGGGGTTTTGGAGCATTGGGCCCCCACGCCGGAGCCCAGCCACGTCCCCGAAGGAACCCGCTCCGGCCGCAGCGGCGATCACACGCAAGAACCCGCGCCCGCCAGTGCCCGGAAATCGCGCACCCGGGGAAGCAACGCCCAACGCCTGCCGCCCGACGTGCCTCCGCCCGCGATCACCCGCCGGGGGGGGTGCCCGTACCGCCGGAGGGGAGAAACTGGGCCGTAACTCGCGGTAACTCCCCCGGATCCGGGCCGAATCAGCCCCCAGGCACCGACTTTCGCCCACCCAGCCGCACTCGCGAGGCCACGGCCCACCCGCCGGCGCCCGGAACATACGCGACCGGGTAGCTCGCGGGAGCCGCCCCAGCGGCCCCGGCTCTCGCCCACCGAGGCGCGCCAGTCCCCGCCTGGCCACCCCGATTGAACGCCAGCGCACCAAACTCGCGACATCCGGCGGGCGAACCCCGTCCAAATCGCCCCTCAGCCTGACTTTCGCCACGCGCGAGAGGGATGTAGCGAAACTCGCTGCAACCCTCCCAGCAAGCTGGGGCAAACCGCCCCCGCGGGCCGACATTCGCCCACCGGCGCGCACGCAGTCGCTCCCAGGCCGGGCAACCGCCGTCCGGGGCGCCCGAGGGGAGGGGATTGGGTCGTAACTCGTGGTAACACCCCCGGATCCGGGCCGGATCGGGCCCCAGGGCCCGAGTTTTGCCCCGCGGCACGCACGCCCTGCCCACTCGACGCCGGGCAGAACCCCGGCGCGCCGTCGCCGCGCGGACGCACCTCACGCGGCCGGGAGTTGGGCGCGGCTTCCCCGGGTGCGGTGTTCCGGTGCTGCATGCGGCGGGGGCGGCCTCGTCGCCGGTCGCTTCCCCGGGTGGGCGGGCTCCGGGTGCTGGCGGGCGCGGGCTGCTACGTGTGATCGCCGCTGCGGCCGGAGCGGGTTCCTACGGGGACGTGGCTGGGCTCCGGCCTGGGGGGCCAATGCTCCAAAACCCACGTCGGCCCTTTCGCCTACGAGACCGCCCACCCCGGCGCCCGCCCTTCCCCCGACGCCGGCCAGCCCGACACCAAGGGCCCACCGCGCCGCCGCCCCCGACACCGGTCCATCCCGCGCCCGCCCCGCCACGCACCCGGCCCCCACCCCGGCGCCGCGAACTCCCGCAACCGCTCCCACCCCGCACCAGCCCTCGCCCCCCACCCACCGCGGACATCGGCAACCGGACCGAGCCCAGATCCGCGGGGCCCACCCCACGCACACGCCAGGCCCGCCGACCGCACCGGCACCGGCACCGGCATCGGCATCGGCAAAGTCGTCTGGGCGGTGTTCAGGGCCACCGATCCTGGACTGGCTGTTCACCCGGCCTCCCGGGCGGTCGTAGCGTGCGGTGGGGCGCCGGTGGGGCGTGCCGGGGAGGGGTGCACCCGTGGCCGTGATTGCGCATTTCAGTGACGTTCACATCGACGACGAGCGCAGTGTCCGGCGGACCCGTGCCGTCGTCGAGTACCTGGAGGAACTGCCGTACGACCTGGATCTCGTCCTCGTCACCGGGGACATCGCCGACCACGGCACCCCCGCCGAGTACGCGACCGCCCGCGAACTGCTCGCCTCGCGGCATCCCGTGCTGGTCTGCCCCGGGAACCACGACGACCGCGCCGCCTTCCGCGGCGGGCTGCTCGGGGAGGCGGAGTCGACGGCGCCCGTCGATCAGGTGTACCGCGGGGCCGGGTTCACGGTGCTCGCGTGTGACTCGTCGGTGCCGGGGAAGCCCGAGGGGTGGCTCGGGGACGGGACGCTGGCGTGGCTGGAGGGGGAGTTGGGGCGGGTGCAGGCAGGGGAGCCGGTGCTGGTCGCGTTCCACCATCCGCCCGTCGAGTTGCATGTGCCGTACGTGGACGAGATCCGGCAGTTCGACGAAGCACGGCTAGCCGAGCTGACCGGGCGGCACCCCCAGGTGGCCGCCTTCCTCGCCGGACACGCCCACACCTCCGCCGCCACCACCTTCGCCGGCCGCCCGCTGCTCGTCGCCGGCGGGGTCGTCAACACCGTCCGGCTGCCCTGGGAGCGGCGCGCGCACGCCGGTCAGCACGTCCACCTCGACCAGCCGCCCGCCGTGGCGTTCCACGTCCTGGACCCGGACGGCCGGCTGACCACCCACTTCCGCACGGTGTCAACCCAGGGTTGACGCAAGCTCAAGTGTCAACCTACGGTTGCCAGCATGACCGAACCCGAACGCTCTACGCATCCCGTACGCCTCGACGACCTCATCGAGGCCATCAAGAAGGTCCACCCCGACGTCCTCGACCAGCTCACCGGCGCCGTCGTCGCCGCCGACCACCTCGGCGACGTCGCGGACCACCTCATCGGCCACTTCGTCGACCAGGCGCGGCGCTCCGGCGCCTCCTGGACCGACATCGGCAAGAGCATGGGCGTCACCCGGCAGGCCGCCCAGAAGCGGTTCGTGACCAAGGGCTCGGACGAGGGCCTCACGCTCGACCCGAGCGAGGGCTTCGCCCGGTTCACCGGCCGCGCCAAGAACGTCGTGATGGCGTCCCAGAACGAGGCGCGCGCCGCGGGCAACACCGAGATCGGGCCCGCCCACCTCGTCCTCGGGCTCATCGCCGACCCCGCCGGCATCGGCGCCGCGTCGATCGTCGCGCAGGACATCCTCCTCGACACCGTGCGCCAGGAGGCCGCCGCCGCGCTGCCGCCGGCCGCGGAGGGCACGGTGCCGGAGCTGATCCCGTACAACGCCGAGGGGAAGAAGGCCCTGGAGCTGACCTTCCGCGAGGCGCTGCGGCTCGGCCACAACTACATCGGTACGGAGCACATCCTGCTGGCGCTGCTGGAGCAGGAGAACGGCGCGGGCGTCCTCTCCCGGCTCGGCGTCGACCGCGCGGCGGCGGAGGCCCACATCGCCGCGGCGCTCGCCCCGCTCCAGCAGGGCGGGGGCGGGGCGTAGCCCTCAGTACCCCACCGTGAAGCGCGTGCGGTGGTGCTTCGGATGCTCGGCCTCGTCCAGGAGCGCCACCGCGAAGTCCTCCATCGAGATGGCCGACTCGCCCGCCTCGTCGACGACGAGTTCGTCCCCGCCCAGCCGGTACGCGCCCGTGCGCGCACCCGGCAGGATCAGGTGCGGCGGGCTCGCGTACGCCCAGTCCACCGCCGGCTCCGCCGCCCGGCAGGTCTCCAACTGCACCGCGCAGGCACGGGCGATGGGCAGCCACGGCGCCGGGAAGCCGGGGCCGTCCATCACCTGCACCCCGCCGCTGCCCGGCAGGGTCAGCGTGGCGGAGCCGCCGACCAGCAGCAGCCGCACCTCCGACGCCGCCGCGCCCGCGAGCAGCGCCCGTGCCATCGCGGGCAGTTGCTCCTCCGCGCCGGGTGCCGGCCGGGTGGCGCCGACGATCAGGTCCTGTCCCGCGCCGAGGGCCGCGACGTCCGCGGCGCTGGTCGCGTCGCCGATGCGGATCTCGGCACCGGCGGGCAGGTCGGAGGGCCGGCGCGGGGTGCGGACGACGGCGGTGACGTCGTGGCCGCGGGCCTGGGCCTCGGCGACGATACGGCTGCCGATCTGGCCGGTGGCTCCGAAGACGGTGATACGCATCAGGCGGCGCTCCTCTGACGTGCGGGGCGGGTGGCGGGGGTCGTGGCGGAGTCTGCGGCGGGGGCAGGGGCAGGGGGCGTAGCGGAGTTCGCCACGGAGTCCGGGCCGGTCCGCGGCGCAGGGTCCTTGCCGGTGGTCCGCGGCCCGTCCTCCCCGGAGGTGCGTACCGCACCCCGCGCACCCCGCGCCTCCCCCACCCGCTCCGCCACCCAGAGCACCACCGTTCCCGCCGCCAGTACCGCGCCCAGCGCCGACACCGCCGGCCAGCCGCCCCGCGACCAGACCACCGACGTCAGCGCGGAGCCCACCGCCCCGCCCGCGAAGAAGCTGGTCATGAACGCCGAGTTGATGCGGTTGCGGGCGTCCGGGCGTATCGCGTACACGACCGCCTGGTTGCTGTTGAGCACCGCCTGCTGCGCGACGTTGAGGCCGACGATCCCGACGACCAGCCACAGCAGCGAAGACCCGGCCACCCCCAGCAGCACCCACGAGCCGGTCAGCAGCAGCACTCCCGCGCCCGTCACCGCCTGCACGTGGCCACGGTCGTTGAGCCGCCCCGCGAACGTCATCGTCACCACGCCCAGCGCCCCGACCAGGCCGAAGAGCCCGATCGCCGACTCCGACCAGCCGTACGGCGGCCGCGCCAGCAGGAACGTCAGCGCCGTCAACTGCACGCTGTACGAGGCCAGCGACAGCGCCCCCAGCGCCGACCGCCGCCGCAGCACCGGCTCCTCGCGCAGCAGCGCGACCGTGGAGCGCAGCAGCGCGGGATACGACATGCGCGCCATCCCCGCGCCCGCCGCCGGCAGCCGCGGCAGGTGGCGGTGGAGGAGGACGGCCATGCCGGCCATGAGCAGGGCGTTGACCCAGTAGATCGTGCGCCAGCCGCCGAGTTCCGACAGCACCCCCGAGGCGGTACGGGCCAGCAGCCCGCCGAGCAGGATGCCGGACATCACGACGCCCACCACCCGCCCCCGCTCCTCCGGCGCCGCGAGCCCGGCCGCGTACGGGACGACGACCTGTGCGCCGACGGACGCCAGCGCGGTGAGGACCGTACCGGCGAGCAGCACCGGCCCGTTGGGCGCGGCGGCGGTGAGCGCGAGGAACGCGGCGGTGGCGACGAAGAGCCCGACGGACAGCCGCCGCCGGTCGGTCACGTCGCCGAGGGGGACGAGGAGGATGAGGCCCAGCGCGTACCCGGTCTGCGCGGCGGTGACGACGAGCGCGGCCAGCGTGCTGCCGACGTGCAGGTCGCGGCCGATGAGGTCGAGGAGGGGCTGGGCGAAGTAGTTGCCCGCCACGGACAGGCCGGTGGCGGTCGCCATGAGCAGCAGCAGGCCGCGGCCGAGAGTGGCGGGCTCCTCGCGCGGTGATACCGAGTCCGTTGTCATGACCCCAGACTCCGCCCGCCCCCATGGATGAGTCCAACACATAGTTGTCATCTGATCCATCTCGTATCACGATGGATCGCATGGAGCTGCAGCAACTGCGCTACGTCGTCGCCGTCGCGGACACCGGCGGATTCACCCGCGCCGCCGAGCGCTGCCATGTCGTCCAGTCGGCGCTGAGCCATCAGATCGGCAAGCTCGAACGGGAGCTGGGCGCCCGGCTGTTCGACCGTACGAGCCGGCGGGTGCGCCCCACCCGCGCCGGCGAGGCGTTCCTGCCCGCCGCCCGCGCCACCCTCGCCGCGGCGGAGCGGGCCCGCGCGGAGGTAGCGGCGGCGACGGGGGAGGTGCGCGGGCGGCTGGCGATCGGGTCGATCCCGACGGTGGCGGCGGTGAACCTGCCGGCGGCGCTGAAGGAGTTCCACGACACGTATCCGCAGGTGCGGATCAGCCTGGCGGTGGGCGCGAGCGAGAACCTGGTGCGGGCGGTCGCGGAGGGCACGTACGACCTGGCGCTGCTCGGCGTCCCCGCGGGCTTCCGGGCGGAGAAGGTCCGCGAGCGGGTCCTCGTACGGGACCGGCACCTGGCCGTCCTGCCGCCGGACCACCCGCTGGTGGGTACGGGCGAGACGGATCTGGCGCGGCTGGCGGAGGAGACCTTCGTCGACTTCGCGGCGGGCACGGCGGCACGGGCGCAGTCGGAGGAGGCGTTCGCGGCGGCGGGGCTGCGGCGGACGGTGGGCTTCGAGGTGTCGTCGATGGACTTCATGGCCGATCTCGTACGGGCCGGGCTGGGGGTCGCCCTCCTCCCCAGCACCTTCGCGCCCCGCCTCCCGGGCCTGGCCACCGTCCGGATCGCCGACGGCCCGTCCCGGGAGGAGCGCCTCGTCTGGCCCCGTACCCGGCCATCCCCGGCCGCGGCGGCGTTCCTCCACAGCCTGGGGGTAACGCCGGACGAGGAGGAAGGGGAGGGGGAGGAGGACGGGGCCGCCCCGGCGGGGTGAGCGGGCACGGAAACGGACCCGGGCCTGGCCGGCCCGGGTCCGTGTACCCCCGATTCCCCGTGGTCGTGGCGGTGCCGGTCAGTCGGCCGCGTAGACGTACTCGCGGTCCTCCACCGGCTTCTGCTCGCGCTCCGGGCGGCGCGGCCCGCGCAGCCCGGTGAGCGCGATGACGAGGCCCAGCAGCGCCATGGCCGCGACCACGTACAGCGCCGGGTCGAAGCCGTTCAGCAGCGCCCGCGAGCCGGTGGCGCCCTCCGCGTTGGCGGTGAGCACGGCGGTCACGACCGCCAGCCCGATCGCCCCGCCCACCTGGAGCGAGGTGTTCAGCAGCCCGCCGGCGAGACCCTGCTCGTCGTCCTGGATACCCGCGGTGGCCTGGATGTTGAACGAGGCGAACGCCAGCATGAAGCCGAGGCCCAGCAGCACCATGCTCGGCAGGGTGCCGACGAGGTACGGCGCGTCCCGGTCGATGGCGAGGAAGAGCACGTACGCCAGCAGGTGCGCCACGACGCCGCCCGCGATGGTGCGCGTGGTGCCGACCCGGTCGATCAGCGAGTCCATCCGCGGCGAGCCGAACGCGACGATCAGCGCGGCCGGCAGGAAGCCGAGCGCCGTCTCCATCGCCGACCAGCCCAGCACGGACTGCAGGTACTGCATGACCAGGAACTGGAAGCCCAGGTACCCGCCGAAGAACACGGCGGCGCCGAGGTTCGCGCGGGCCAGCGGGCCGGAGCGCAGGATGCCGAGCCGGATCAGCGGGTGGCTGCTGCGCCGCTCGATGGCGAGGAACGCGGCCAGCAGCACCGCGGCCGCGGCGAACTGCAGCAGCGTACGGGCCGCGCCCCAGCCCACCTCGGGCGCCTCGACGACGGTGTAGACGAGCAGCAGCATCGCCCCGACGCCGGTCACCGCGCCGGGGATGTCGTAGCCGCCGGTGCGCTCGGGACGCCCCTCCTTCGGCAGCACGCGGAAGGCGGCGACGAGCGCGATCAGGGCGATGGGGAAGGGCAGGAAGAAGGTCCAGCGCCAGCCGACCTCGGTCAGCAGGCCGGAGAAGACGAGCCCCGCGCTGTAGCCGCTGGCGCCGAAGACGGCGAAGATCCCGAGCGCCTTGTTGCGCGCCGGGCCCTCGGCGAAGGTCGTGGTGATGATCGAGAGCGCGGCGGGCGCGGTGAACGCCGCGGAGACGCCCTTCAGCAACCGGGTCGCGATCAGCAGCCCGCCGTCGTCGACCAGCCCGCCGAGCAGCGAGGTGACGGCGAACACCGCGACGGCGACGAGGAACACCCGCCGCCGGCCGAGGAGGTCGGCGGTGCGGCCGCCGAGGAGGAGCAGTCCGCCGTAGGTGAGGACGTACCCGCTGACGACCCATTGAAGGGTGCTCGTGGACAGCCCGAGGTCGGCCTGGATGGAGGGGAGGGCGACCCCCACCATCGACACGTCGAGAGCGTCGAGGCCGACCACGAGGGAGACGGTCAGCAGGATGCCCCACAGGCGGGCGTCCCACTTCGTCGAGGTCGTGGACAGATGTGCGGAAGAGCTCATGACGGATCACAGTACATGCAGAGACATCTAATGCCAACGCATTTAATGAAGTCGCATTAGGTTCACGCGCATGTTACCTTTGCTGCGTGAGCGTGAGCGACGTCGGCGCCGAACGCGCCCTGGTGGACCGCTGGCACGGCCTCCTGGCCTGTCACGCGGCGGTCTGGGGTGCGCTGGAGCGCGAGCTGCAGAGCAGGCACGGCATCGGCGTCAGCGAGTTCGAGGCCCTGGAGGGCCTGGCGACGAGCGGCCACGACAAGTGCCGCGCGGCCGAGCTGGCCGGCGCGGTGCACCTGAGCCAGAGCGCGACGTCGCGGCTGACGGCCCGGCTGGAGCGCGCGGGGCTGGTGACGCGGGCGATGTGCGACGTCGACAGGCGCGGCATCTTCGTCCTGCTCACGGAGGAGGGCCGGCGGCTGTACGAGGACGCCAGGCCGACGCACCGCGAGGTGCTGGCCCAGGCCCTGCCCGGGGCGGAGCAGCCCGCCGACCGGTAACGGCTCGTCTTCTTGGGGTCGGTTGACGCCGCGTCAGCCGCTTGCCTCGTGTCCGCCCCGGCGTCAGAGGTCGACAGCTCCGTTGCGGGCCGCCTGGAGCCCCGCCTGGAAGCGGGTACGGGCCCCGAGCCGCAGCATCAGCGCGCTGACCCGGCGGTTGAGGGTACGGGCGCTCACCCCCAGCCGCCGCGCCACCGCCTCGTCTTTCAGCCCGGCCGCGAGCAGCGTCAGCAGTTGCCGGTCGGACTCGGCGTCGCCGCCCCGCTCGCCCCCGGCGCCACCCGCCGCGGCGAGCGGCCCCGGCACCGGCACCGCCGCCGCCCACAGCAGCTCGAAGAGCTGCACCAGCGCGTCCAGCAGCGCCCCTTCGTGGATCACGAACGCGCTGTCGACCATCTCGTGCGCCTCGCGGCTGAACGGCAGGATGGCCGTCGAGGCGTCGGCGACGGCGAGCTTCAGCGGCACGTCCGTATGCACCCGGGCCTGTTCCCCGGCCGCGACGACCGCCTCGAAGACGTCGAACGCGCCCGGCACCTCCAGCGCCTCCGGCGCGTACAGCCCGCGCACCCGCGCGCCGCGCGCCAGGATCTCCAGCTCCGCCCGGTTCGGCTCGGCCGGCTCCTGCGCGTACGGCGGCCGGTCCAGGACCAGCAACTCGCGCCGCACCGACCGCTGCAGCCGGTCGAAGGCCGCCGCGACCGAGCCGCGGCCGAAGAGGATCTCCACCTGGTCCTCGGGCCGGTGCCTGCGGTCGACCGGCAGATCGGCGAGGAGCGCGGTGGCCGCGGTCCTGGCCACGGCGACCTGGTCCTGCCAGCGGACCGTGAGCTGGTCGACGGCCGCGTCGGGACGGGTGGCGACCAGCCGGACCGGGGCCCCGGGCAGCAGCGTGACCAGGCCCAGCTCCGCGAGCCGCTCGACCGCCGGGGCGGTCTCGGCCTCCGTACGCCCGGCCGCCGCCGCCAGCCGCGAGGTGTCGAGCGGCGGATGGCGGAGCAGCAGGCGGTACAGGGCCTCGTCGGACGCGAGGACGCCGAACGGCTCGAACATGACGTGGACCCCCGGGGCGCGTATCGGATATGTCCCGCCTGATGGGGGCAGCGCGAGCGGCGCATGGGCGCCATGGCGTCCGTTCGCCAGCCGATCGACGTGGACATCCAGACGATCACGGTACTTCCTGGTGAGGACAACGTCATCGAGGAGGAGATCCGGGTGAGACCCCTTCACCGCGCGATTACCACCGTGACGGTCGGCGCAGCGCTCGTCGCGAGCCTGTTCACGGCCGCCGCTCCCGCCAACGCCGCCGCGCACCCGAAGCACTGGGACGCACCCGAGTGCGACCAGGTCGTCAGCGACGGCTCGCTCTCCCACACCCGGGACGGCGGCGCCACCTTCGCCCCGACCACCACCGCCGAGCGGCCGCCGTACTACCAGTTGGTCACCGGCCTGGAGACCCTCGCCACCCCGAACCGGCTGCTGGCCACCGACATCAACGGCCGGGTGACCCGGTCGGCCGACGCCGGCTGCCGCTGGACCACCATCGCCAAGCTCGGGGCGGGGCACTGGTTCGTCGCCCCGGGGCGCAACGGCAGCGCCTACGTGTGGGAGTTGCGCGGCGACCGCGTCTACCGGGTCGACGGCAACGAGGTCGTCAGGATGCCGGCCTTCGACGGCGAGAAGCTCGGCGGGCTCTACGGGCTCACCGCCAACCCGCGCCGCGCCGGCCACCTGCGGGCCGTCACCGACGGCGGCCGCGTGCTGGAGTCCACCGACCACGGGCGCAGCTTCCGCCCCATCGGCACGCCCGTCCCGCTGGCCGGGGTCGGCCCGCACACCATGTTCTACGACGCGAAGGTCTCCAGCGCCGACTTCGACCGCATCGTCGTCGGCGTGAGCGACGCCGGCGGCTTCACCAGCGACGACGCCGGCCGCACCTGGCGCCGCGTCAAGCTCGGCGCCGCGGGCGACGAGGTCAACGGCTTCTCCCTGGCCATCTCGCCCGTCGACCCGCGGGTGGTCTACGCGAAGGCGCTGAACGTCACCGAGCTGGAGGCCGGCGAGAGCGGCCGGCACCTCTACCGCTCGACCGACGGCGGCCGCACCTTCCGGCCCGTCGTCGACCAGTTCCAGGACGGCGAGGACGTGGTGATCTACAACGGCGGCTGGATGCGCCCCGATCCGACCGACGCCGACGTCGTCTACTTCGAGTACGGCGACCCGTGGAGCGGCACCAACCTCTACCGCCACGACGCGGACGACGGCGAGCTGACGATCCGGCACTCCGGCCACCACGGCATCGGCGCCCTCGCCGTCAGCCCGGCCGACCCGGACGTGCTGTACGCCGGCCTGACCTCGGTGCCCAGCGGCGCACCGGTGACGGGGGACGGCGCGTAGCGGCGCCGCGGACCGGGGGCGGTGCCCTGACCCACCGCCCCCGGTTCCCGCGTCCTACGCCCGTCTACGCCCCCGGCCGCGCAGCAGCAGCGGCGCGACGACGAGATACGGCAGCGCGCACACCGCGAACGCGGCCCCGTGGCCGAGCCCGGCGGCCGAGCCGAGCAGACCGTACGCGCCGTAGACGGCGATCGTCCCCAGGTCCGTACCGACGCCGGCCAGCGAGGTCAGGGTCGCCCGTGCCGGCCCGGTGATCCGCTCCTGCAACCGTGCCTCCGCGAGCACGGTCGCCACCTGGAACCCGCCGAACGCGACCCCCACCAGCGCGATCCCCACCCCCGGCCCCGCCGTCCCCAGCAGCCCGCCCCCGGCGAGCGCCACGGCGGACCCGGCGAGCAGCGCGGCCAGCAACCCCGCCGGCGTCCGCGCGGCCCGGCCCCGCTCCTCGACCCGCCCGGCCAGCAGCCCGCCGGCGGCGGCACCGGCCCAGATCAGCAGCAGGTACAGCGGCACGGCGGGGTCGGCGACGCCGGCCTCGCGGACGAGGTAGGGCGTGTACTCGTCGAGGGAGCCCCAGACGGCGACGACGGCGGGGACGAGGAGGACGGCGCCGCGGACGGAGGGCTCGGCGCGCAGTTCGGCGAACCCGGCGCGGAGGGTGCCGACCCAGCCGAGACCGGGATCGTCGGCATCGGGATCGTCGGCACCGGGATCGGAGTCGGCGTCGGCGTCGCCGTCGGCGGGGGGACCGGCGTCCACGCCCGGGGGCGCGCCGTGCTCGCCCCGGCGCGCACCGGCGGAGCCGCCCGCGCTCCCCGGGGCGCCCCCGTCCGACGCTGCCTCCCCTTCCGGTCCCGCCTCACCACCCGCCGGACCCGGCCCCCGCGCCCGTACCGTCTCGGCGCCGGCGGCAGCCACCCGGTGCTCCGGAAACCGCGTCGCCACCGCCGCGCCCAGCAGGCACGACGCCACACTCGCCGCCCCCACCGCCGCGTACCCGCCGGCCGCGAACACCGGGGCCGCCGCCGCCATCGAGGCCATCACGCCCACCGTGCCCGCCGCGCGCCCGCGCCCCAGCGTGCGCGCGTACCGGCCGGCCGCGCCCGCCCGGCCCAACTCCTCGTAGAGCAGCGCCTCCAGCGCCCCCGACGCGAACGCGCCCTTGGCTCCCCACAGCACGAACCCCGCGGCGAACGCCCAGTACGACGGCGCCAGTATCCACAGCGTGAACCCCGCGCCCGTCAGCAGCGGCCCCGCGCACAGCAGCAGGCGGCGGGAGAACGCGTCGGCCCAGGCCCCGGAGGGGACTTCGAGCAGGAGGGACGTCAGCGACCAGATGACGAAGAGGGAGGAGACCTGCCACAGCGACAGCCCGTGGTCGGCGAAGAGCAGCGCGTACACGGGGTAGAGCAGGACGAAGTCGTCCAGGAACGAGTACGCGTAGAAGCAGGCCGCCAGCCGCCGTTCGGGACGGGCGGAAGATACGAATCAATGTCGCCAGTTCATGCCCGCAACCCTACCCTTCGGCCAGCACCTCGTCGATGACGAACTTCGAGCTGGCGACCATGACCGGGTTGGTGTGCCGGTAGTACGGCAACTGGATCAGCGAGATCGACAGCGCCCACCCGCGGCCGCGCGCCCACGCCGCGTCGTCGTCCCCGCCCGCCACCGCGGCGCGGAACGCCTCGCGCGCGGGGCCGGTGAAGAGGTTCCAGGCGGCGATCAGGTCGACGGCCGGTTCGCCGAGGCCCATGCAGCCGAAGTCGATGACGCCGCCGAGGCTTCCGTCGCCGGCGAGCAGGATGTTCCCGGGGGACAGGTCGGCATGCAGCCACACCGGCGGCCCGGCGTGCGCAGGCGCGCGCAGGGCGTTCTCCCAGGCGGCGGTCACGGCGGGCACGTCCACGCCGTCCCCGGGCCGGAGTTGCGCGAGGCAGGCGCGGGTCTCCGCGTCCCGGTCGGCCAGGGTCTCACTGCGGTACGAGGGCGGGCCGCCGGCCGGGTCCGCGGCGCGCATGGCGTTGACGAAGCCGGCGAGCTGGCCGGCGAGCGGACCCGGGGCGGCGACGCCGGCGTCGGGCGGCAGGATCGTCCCGGGCAGCCAGCGGCAGACGCTCCACTGCCAGGGGTAGCCCGCCCCGGGCTCGCCCACGGCGACCGGCTCGGGTACGGGCACGGGCAGGCCGGCGGCGAGCCGGGGCAGGTGGGAGAACTCCAGATCCACGTCCTTGGCGCCGGCGGCGGTCAGGGGCATCCGCACGCTCAGCTCGTCGCCGAGCCGGAAGACGGCGTTGACGGTGCCGCCGGAGGCGACCCGCTCGACGGGCAGCCCGGCCCACCGCGGGAACTGGGCGGCGATCAGGCTCCGTACGAGCGCGGCGTCTATCTCCGCCTCGTCGGCGTGCATACGGACAGCAGACATGGGCGCGACCCTACGCCGGTCGCCCCCGGTCCCCCACCGATATATTCGGCGGTGATGCGTACCGTGAACCCCGAGCAGCACGCGCGCAAGCGGGCCCGCATCCTGGCCGCGGCGGCGGAGGAGTTCGCGGCGAACGGGGTGGACGGGACGTCGACGGCGCGCATCTGCCGCCGGGCGGGCATCGGCTCGGGGACGCTCTTCCACTACTTCCCCACCAAGAAGGCGATCTTCCACGCCCTCTTCGCCGACGACCTGGCACGTACCGCGGAGATCCGCGACCGCGCGCTGGCGATGCCCGACCCCGAGGAGGGCTTCGCCCTCCTCTTCGACCGCCTCACCGCGGACCTCGACGACCCGCAGGCGCCGGGCCTGATCGCCGCGGCGCTGATCCAGGCGAGCCGGGACGTGAAGTTCGCCGGGCTGCTGGGAGACGACGAGGCCCGCACCCTGGCGGCCCTGACGACGCTCCTGGAGCGCCTGGCGACGAAGGGCCGCACGCCGCCCTTCCCCCCGCCACGGGCGGCGCGCTGGCTGGTCACGGTGATCGACGCGGCCTACCTGGCGGCGACGGACGACGGCTACGACCCGGCGGCCCACGCCGCCGAACTCCGCCACGTCGCCGCCTGGCTCACCGCCACCCCCCTGCCGCCGCCCTCCCGGGGCGGCGGTCACCGCTGACGGGTGGCGGTAGGAGGGGCCCGGCCTCGACTGATCGTCCGGCCGACGAGCACCCGAGTGCCCGATGCCGGGACCCCTCAGCGGGACTGCAGGGCGTCCAGGGCCACCGCCTGGGCGATGATCAGGCGGCGGTCCAGGGCGGGGTCCGCGATGTCGATCTCGTAGCGGTCGTAGAGGGAGAGCTTCTTCGTCACCGAGAAGGCCCGCTTGCCGTCCGAGGTGAAGTCGAAGTGGTACGGAACCGGGAAGGGGAACTCGCCGACGACCGGGAGCAGGCTCCAGCCGCGGCGGACCAGCGCCACCGCCCTGTTGCGCTCCGTGCCGGTTGCCGGCGGGGCGCCCGGCTGGTCGAGGTGCCAGGTGGAGCGGGTCAGCGAGCGCTTGAAGTCCTTGCGGAACGTACCGAGCGGGATGCCGGCAGGGTCCGTGACGTCGTACGTCGTGCCGACGTCCAGCGCCTTGCGGGCCCTGAAGCCGGCGAAGACGTGCTGCTTCTCCGTGTCGGCGTAGAGCGTGACCTGCTCCTTGAACGCCATCCGCTTCTGCTGCGCGAACGCCAGCAGCTCGCCCTCCGTGCCGTCGGGGGCGGCGGCGAAGACCTCGTACTGGTTCACCATGAGGCGCGCGCGCTGCCGCATGAGCAGCTTCGGCTGCGCCTGGAGGGTCGGGGTGTCCATGCCGAAATAATAGAGCAGGTGCTCCGCTAAACCCGTTTACTGCCGGAATCGTGCAATGACCACGTACCCGTGTTGTCACGATCCGCGCCTGTGCTTGCGTACGACTGTGCGAAACGGTTGGGATTGCGGAGAGTGATCACGCGACCAGAGGAGGGGGACGACATGGCACGTTCGCGCGCGCAGACCGTGAGAAGCGCGGCGCAGGCCGTGATGGAGGGGGACAGCCCGAGGCGGCTCGCCCAGGACGAGCTGCGCCGCCGGGGCGTACTGCCCGACGGGGAACAGGGCCGCGAGGGCAGGGAAGGCGGCCGGGGCCGGCGTGGTGACGCGTCCCGGGAGGACGGGATGGACCCGGCCGACTTCCCCGCCGCCCGCGACCAGGGCGGCAGCCTCGACACCGTCATGACGCAGCAGTCCGTACCGCTGGACGAGGCCGGGGAGGTGCTGAACCGCAGCGAGCTGAAGCGCGAGGGCCTGGAGCAGGTGCACGCCATCTGCCCGATGGTGCTGCCGCGCGGGCGCTCGTTCCTCAGCATGCTGCCGGTGTCGCTGCTGCTCGTCATCGGCCTCGTCGGCACCATCGCGGTGGCCGCCACCGGCGACGACGTGGTGACGAACCCGGTGTTCGGCGCCCACTACTGGGTGCTGGCGATCTTCGCCGTGGGGTTCGTGTGGTGGCGGCAGGGCATGGTGATGGTGCCCGACGGGTGTCATGCCCTGATCACCAAGTTCGGCAAGCTGGAGCAGGTCGTCGGCCCCGGCCGGGTCATCCTGCTGAACCCCTGGAAGCGGGTCTCGTACATCCTCAACACCACCCGCGAGTACCCCTTCAACGCGCCCGTGCGCGAGGCCCCGACGAAGGGCGGGGTGAAGGCGTCCATCGACCTGTTCATCCAGTTCCGGATCAGCGACCCGGTCGAGTTCGTCTACACCCTCGGCGCCGTGCGCGGCTTCGAGGAGAAGCTGAACAACGCCGTCAGCGAGACGATCCGCAGCCTCATCTACGAGCAGGAGGCCGCCGGCATCTACGACATGGTCGGCGAGGACACCACCCGGCTGCTCGACTCGCTGAACCACCAGTTCCGGCCCGCGGTCGAGCTGACCAACGCCAACATCACCCACGCCGAGCCCTCCGACCAGCCGTACCGCATGGACCTCGCGGCGCCGGAGATGGTGCGGATGGCCAAGGAGGCGTACACCCACGAGTACTCGCTCCAGCTCCGCAAGGAGCAGGACGAGGGCGACCTGAGCAAGGAGCTGGCGACCCGCGAGGAGGAACTGTCCGCGATCCAGGCGGACATCGCCCAGTACCAGGCGCAGATGGACACCGCCGTCGAGCGCGAGACCAACCGCGCCGAGGCGCTGGCCCGGCAGCGGTACGTCCAGGCCGAGTCGGAGGCGCGGGCCAACGCCGCGCTGCTGGAGGCGCAGGCGCTCGACATCCGCGCGGTGACGACGGCCGAGGCGCCGGAGATCCTGGAGTACCGCTACCAGCAGCAGGTCCTCGACACCCTGGAGCAGGTCGCCGACCACCTGCCGCAGTTGCTGCGCATCGGCGGCCCCGCCGGCGGCGCGGACGGCGGCGGCGCGGGCGTCGACTTCCTGGCGCTCGCCCGGGAGCTGATCGGCGAGCACGGCGCGGACCTGTTCTCGGAGGCCGAGATGGCGGCCGTACGGGAGCGGCTGACCGAGGTCGCGGCGCGGATCGCCGAGCGGGAGCCGGAGATCCGGGCGCTGCGCGAGGCCGAGCGGCCGGCCCCGGTGCCGGCCCCGGCGGGCAGCGCCGAGGCGGAGCAGCAGCACGCGCCGCAGGAGGCGGCCCCCGGCGCCGGTGATGGGGCCGGCGAAGCGGTCGGCGAAGGGGCCGGATTCGGCGGCGGATTCGGTGCCGGAGCCGCCAACGAGGGCTACGGACACGAGAGCACGGGCTTCGGGCCCGCGCATCACGGGCACGAGGAGGCGGGAGCATGAGCACGACGGCCATGAAGCGCAGGTCGGTCATCTCCGAACTCGTCGCGGCCTGGGGCGACATCCCCCAACTGCTGCGCGGCGGCGAGGCCGGCACCCTGATCCCCGTCATCATCCCCCGCCACCGCCGCCGGCTGTGGTGGATGGTGCCGCTGTGGCTGTCGCTGCTGGCGCTCGCGACCGGCGTGATGGCCGGGCTGCAGAGCGGCAGCGAGGACGGCTGGAGCGCGAGCGCGTACGACGCGCTGGCGGCGGCCGCGTACGGCACCGGCGCCTTCCTGCTGGTCGTCGGCGTGCTGTGGTGGTGGCGCTCCTCGATCGTGAAGATCGAGCAGGGCACGAACGGCGTCCTCACCCGCTACGGCGCCATCTCCCGCACGCTGGGCCCGGGCCGGCACTTCGTCTGGCACCCCTGGTCGCGGGTGGACTTCGTCGTCGACACGGCCACGGAGATCCCGTACTCGGCGCCGGTCATGGCCTGCCCGACGCAGGAGAACGTGCCGCTGCGCTCGATCGAGTTCTTCCTGAAGTTCCGCATCAACGACGCCGTGCTCTTCGTCCGCACCATCGGCGCGGGCAACTTCGACCTGGTGCTCTCCAGCGCCGTGCAGGACGCGATCCGCCAGCGGGCCCGCCGGGTGCGCACGGAGCGGGCGTACGACCTGCGCGGCTCGGACGTCGCGGACATGCAGGACCTGCTCAACCGCCAGTTGGCCCGCTACGGCGTGCGCATCACCGGCGCCAACATCCCCGACGTCCAGTTGCCCGCGCAGTACCAGCAGCACCTCGCCACCCGCGAGCGGGTGGCGAAGGAGCGGACCGCGTACGAGCAGGAGTGGGGCCTGACCCGCAAGCGCCGCATCGACAACCTCCAGATGGACATCGAGCGGGCGAAGAAGGCGCGCGACGCGCGGTTCGTCGAGGTCAAGGCCGCGCTCAACCGGGCCCGCGAGGAGGTCGCCCGGCTGCTGGAGCAGCAGGAGACCGAGGCGCAGAAGGTCCGCTTCGAGATCGAGACCCGCGGGCGCAGCGGCCTCATCGCCGCGGAGAACGAGGCGAAGGCGCAGCGCCGGCTCGCGCAGGCGTACCGCGACAACCGCGCGGTGCTGCAGTACGAACTGGCCAGGCGGCGGCTGGAGGTGGGCGCGGTGCTCGCGGGCAGCGCGCCGCAGCCGACGGTCATCCGCACGGACGGCGGCGGGGGCGGCGGCGCCGATGGATCCGCGCTCACGACCCTCCTCACGGCGCAGTTGCTCCCCCGGCTGACGGCCGGCTCTCCGGCGGGCGGTTCCGTGCCGCCGGCGGGCGGCCTGCTCCGGGCGGTGGCGGCTGACGGACACGGCGCCGGCGAGGAGTGAGCGGGGCCGTGCGGCGGGCGCGGGGGGCTCGCCGCACGGCTACCGTGGACGTATGGCGACAAAACACGCACCCCCTCGGATACGACGTGTCTACGACGCCCCCGAAGGCGACGACGGCACGCGCGTCCTCGTCGACCGGATCTGGCCCCGCGGCATGACCAAGGAGAAGGCGCACGTCGACGAGTGGCTGAAGGCCATCGCGCCCTCCGACGAGCTGCGCCACTGGCTGCACGCGGACTTCGAGCGCTACCCGGACTTCGTGAAGCGCTACCGCGCGGAGCTGGCCGACCACGAGCGCGCCACGGCGCTGGCGCATCTGCGCGCGCTGTACGAGCAGGGGCCGCTGACGCTGGTGACCAGCACCAAGGAAGTGGACCGCAGCCACCTGACGGTGCTCGCGGAGGAGCTGGAGCGGGGCTGACCCCGCGGCCGTACGGGTCACCCGTACGGCCCAGCGCCGGTGGCAGCCCCGCCGGAGCCGCTCGCAGCCTGGAGCATGAGCACCGACCCGGCGCCGCACCGCGGCCGCCCCGACAAGCCCGCCCCCTCCGACGCCGACGCCTCCGACGCGCGCGCCGGCACCGATGCCGCCGGCGAGGGCATACGCCCCGTCGGCGACCGCACCCGCCGCGCGGAGGAACCCCGCGCCGCGTCCACCGCCGCCCCCGGCGAGCACGCGCCCCGGGAGCGCCGGCTCAGCGTCGTCGAAGACGACGAGCACGCGGGACCGCCGCCCGGCGGCGGCGCGGCACGTACCGCCCACCGCGAAGGCGGCGCCGTCCCCGAAGGGCCCCTCGGCCTCCTCGCCAGAGGCGCCTGGCAGGCGGTGCTGCTCGCGGGCGTCGCCGCCCTCGTCCTCGGCGCCCTCACTCTCGCCTGGCCCGGCGAGACGCTCCGCGTCGTCGGCATCCTCTTCGGCCTGTACCTGCTGGTCATCGGCGTGATGCAGCTCGTCGCCGCGTTCGGTACGCACGCCTCCACCGCGCTGCGCGTGATGGCGTTCATCAGCGGCGCCCTGTGCATCCTGCTGGGCCTGCTGTGCTTCCGCAGCGCGCTGCAGTCGATCCTGCTGCTCGCCCTGTGGATCGGCATCGGCTGGCTCTTCCGCGGCATCACCCAGGCCGTGGCGGCCGGTTCCGACGAGGCGATGCCGGCACGCGGCTGGCAGATCGGTCTCGGCGTGATCTCGGCGCTGGCCGGCATCGTGCTGATCGTGTCGCCGCTGACGTCGATCGCCATCCTCACCTATCTCGCCGGCGCCTGGCTGCTGGCCGTCGGCGTCATCGAGATCGCCACCGCGATCCGCGTCCGCCACCGCGCGAAGCAGCTCCCGGCCGACGCCTGAGCGGGACGCCCGGCCGGTCCGCGGCCCCCGGTGCGCAAGGCGCGCACCGGGGGCCCGCGTGTTGCCCGGCGGGGCCGCGACCGGCTGCTGCCATGATGCCCGGATGAACGTCACCGTCCGTCTCGCGCAGCAGCCGGAGGCCGACGCGCTGCTCGGCCGCAGCCCGCTGGCCGTCCTGGTCGGCATGCTCCTCGACCAGCAGGTGCCCATGGAGTGGGCGTTCTCCGGCCCGTACACGATCGCCCACCGCATGGGCGGCGACGACCTCGACGCCCACGCCATCGCCGCGCAGGACCCCGAGGCGTTCGCGGCGCTGCTCTCCGGGAAGCCGGCCGTGCACCGCTACCCCGGCTCGATGGCCAAGCGGATCCAGCAGCTCTGCGCGTACCTCGTGCACGAGTACGACGGCGACGCCGAAGCCCTCTGGCGCGACGCCGGCAGCGGCAAGGAGCTGCTGCGGCGGCTCCAGGCGCTGCCCGGGTACGGGAAGCAGAAGGCGCAGATCCTCACCGCGCTGCTGGGCAAGCAGTACGGCGTCACGCCCGACGGCTGGCGCGAGGCGGCGGGCGCGTACGGCGACGACGGCAGCCGCCGGTCGGTCGCGGACATCACCGGGCCGGAGACGCTGGCGGAGGTACGGGCGTTCAAGCAGGAGGCGAAGGCGGCGGCCAAGGCGGCCGGCCCGCAGGGGAAGACCGGCACGAAGTCGGGGCAGAAGGCGAAGAAGACCACCTGAACCGGGACGGGTTGGCCACCGGCCCATTCCGCAACGCCGTTCGAGTCGCTAGGTTGCTCGCACCCCGTCCGCCTTGCGGACAGGAGACCCCACACGCCGGACAGGTTCGCCCACCTTTGACGTCGGAAGGACTCCTGTGTTCCCTCGAAGATTCACGGCTGCGCTGGGCGCGGCCGCCCTCGCCGTCCCCCTGCTCCTGGCCAGCTCGGCGCCCGCCGGCGCGGCACAACCGGCGAAGGACGGCGCGAAGCTGGCCCGTGACCTGGTGCGCGCGTCCAGCGCTTCCGACGCGTACAAGCACCTCAAGGCGTTCCAGCGGATCGCGGACCGCAACGGCGGCCACCGCGCGGCCGGTTCGCCGGGGTACGAGGCGTCCGCCGCGTACGTCTACGACCAGCTCGAGCAGGCCGGTTACGACGTCAAGTACGACACCTTCGACTTCACCTACTCCGAGACGCTCAAGGACGAGTTCGCCGTCGTCTCGCCCGAGGCGCGGGACATCGAGATATACGCGATGACCTTCTCGAAGGCGACCCCCGAGGGCGGCCTCGACGCGCCGCTGGCCGCCGCGCCCGTCGACGCCGACGGCACCTCGGGCTGCGAGCCGGGCGACTTCGAGGGTGGCGACTACACGGGCAAGGTCGCGCTCGTCCAGCGCGGCGGCTGCAACTTCGCCGTCAAGCAGGCCAACGCCGCGGACGCGGGCGCCGTCGCCACCGTCATCTACAACAACACCGAGGGCGCCCTCAACGGCACCCTCGGCGACGCCGACTCGGTCAAGGTGCCCACCGGCGGCATCACCAAGGCCGAGGGCGAGGCGCTGACCACGCTGCTGGCGCAGGGCGAGGTCACCGTCCACGTCGACATCCAGATGATCGTCGAGCCGCGGACGACGCGGAACGTCATCGCCGAGACCAAGCGCGGCGCCGAGGACCGTACCGTCATGCTCGGCGCGCACCTCGACTCCGTCTCCGAGGGCGCCGGCATCAACGACAACGCCTCGGGCTCCGCGGCGCTGCTGGAGGTCGCGAAGGAGCTGGCGAAGGCGGAGAAGAAGCCGCGCAACCAGGTGCGCTTCGCGTTCTGGTCGGCGGAGGAGCTGAGCCTCGTCGGCTCCACGGACTACGTGAGCCGGCTGACCCCGCGCCAGTTGCGGGACATCGAGCTGTACCTGAACTTCGACATGGTCGCCTCGCCGAACTACGGCCTCTTCGTCTACGACGGCGACGACTCCGACGGCGTCGGCGAGGGCGCGGGCCCGGAGGGCTCGGCGCAGTTGGAGCGGCAGATCACCGACTTCATGGACCGGAAGGGGATGCCGCACGAGGGCACCGACTTCACCGGGCGCTCCGACTACGGCCCCTTCATCGAGGTGGGCATCCCGTCCGGCGGCACGTTCACGGGCGCGGAGGGGACGAAGACCGAGGCGCAGGCGGTGAAGTTCGGCGGCACGGCGGGCAAGGCGTACGACCCGTGCTACCACACGGCGTGCGACGACCTGGACAACATCAGCATGCCGGCGTTCGACGCGAACATCGACGTCATCGCCAACGCGGTCGGGACGTACGCGCACGACGTCAGCTCGCTGCGCGAGCCGGTGTCGTTCGTGCCCACCGAGGGCGACGCGGGCAGCGGCGGGGGTGCGCACGACGACCACGCGGAGCGGTGAGCGTGTGACGGCGTAGCACAGACGCGAGGGGAGCCCGGGCCGCGAACGGCCCGGGCTCCTGCCGTCCCCCCGCCCCGCCCCCGCCTCGCCCCGCAGCCCCTCCGCTGCCCTCGCCTCGCCGCCGCCCCGCCTCGCCTCGTCGCCCTCGCCGTTCCCCGCCCCGCCTCGCCTCGCCGCCCTCGTCTCCGCTTGGCCGCCGCCCGCTTCCGCCGTGCTCCGCCTTGCTTCTGCCGGTCCCCGCTTGCCTCCGCCTTGCTTCGCACTTGCCGCTGACTTGTCGCTCCTGTGCATCACTGCTGCGCCCGGAGGCGCATCCCCGGTAGGCTTTCCGTGTGATCTTCAAGCGCATCGGAAACGGGAGGCCGTACCCCCACCACGGCCGGGAGTCCACCCGCCAGTGGGCTGATGTCGCGCCACGCCCGGTACGCCTCGACCAGTTGGTGACGACGAAGCAGCAACTGGACCTGGAGACCCTGCTCGCCGAGGACTCGACCTTCTACGGCGACCTCTTCGCCCACGTCGTGAAGTGGCGCGGCGACCTGTACCTGGAGGACGGACTGCACCGCGCGGTGCGGGCGGCGCTGCAGCAGCGCCAGGTGCTGCACGCGCGCGTGCTTGAGCTGGACTGACCAGTCCGTTGACCCTTTCGGGGGGACCCGCGTCCACCCCGTAGATCATTTAGTAGGCACGGCCCCTTCCGGCTACTACGCTGCCGCCATGAGCATGCTGACGCCCCCCGAGATGGGCGGGCAGTACCGCATCAAGGGCACCAAGTATCCGCGTATGCGGCGAAGCCACCGGCGCCGGAAAGTGCTGGCTCTGCTCGGTGCCGTGGTCGCGGTCGCGCTCGTCGGCTGGGGCACGCTGCAACTCGTGGACACCTTCACGGGCGGCGGTGAGGAGGAGAAGGCGGTGCAGGCCCGTACGCCCGGGGACTGCGGCGCGCGGGAGACGGGCGCGAAGTCCGGCGAGGGCAAGAGACCCGAGAGCCGTCCCGGCGCGAAGCCGGCCGAGCTGCCCGCCCCCGGCCGGGTCAAGGTCAACGTGCTGAACGCCACCGCCAGGACCGGTCTCGCGCAGAAGACCGCCGACGAGCTGAAGAAGCGCGGCTTCAAGATCGGCAAGGTGGCCAACGCGCCCGCGGCGTACGACAAGAAGGTGCGCGGCGAGGGCATGCTGCTCGGCGCCCCGGGAACCGTGGACGGCGAGCTGAAGGTGCTGGGCACGCAACTGGCGCAGGCGGAGCCGAAGACGGTGGAGCGGGACGGCGCGGTGGTCGACCTGATCATCGGCGACGACTTCAGCGGGCTGACGAAGCCGGCGGAGGCGAAGGCGGCGCTGAAGGCGCTGGCGACCCCGGCGAAGGCGATGCCGGGGGCGTGCGACTGAGACGCCGGTAGCCGCCGGCGGCACGGGCACGACGGGACACCCGCGTACGGGCGCTCGCCGACCGGCGGTCACTGACCCGGCGCCCGGCGACCCGGCGCTGTGCAACCGCGCTCGGCGCCGGCGGAACCGGCATCCGCCGGCCCTGCGGCCCTGCGGCTCGCCGCTAGGCGGTCCCGTACATCCGGTCCCCGGCGTCGCCGAGGCCCGGCACGATGTACCCCGCCTCGTTCAGCCGCTCGTCCATCGCCGCCGTGACGACCGTCACCGGCGCACCCGCCAGCTCGTGCTCCACCGCGTCCGTCCCCTCCGGCGCCGCCAGCAGGCAGATCGCCGTGACGTCGTCCGCGCCCCGCCGGATCAGCTCGCGGATCGACGCGACCAGGGTGCCGCCGGTGGCCAGCATCGGGTCCAGGACGTAGACCTGCCGGCCGGACAGATCCTCCGGCAGCCGGTTCGCGTACGTGCTGGGCTGCAGGGTCTCCTCGTCGCGTATCAGCCCGAGGAAACCCGCCTCCGCCGTCGGCAGCACCCGCATCATGCCGTCGAGCATGCCGAGCCCGGCGCGCAGGATCGGCACGATCAGCGGCTTGGGACGGGCCAGCCGCACACCGGTGGTCTGCGCGACGGGGGTGCGCACGTCGACCTGTTCGGTGCGGACGTCGCGCGTCGCCTCGTACGCGAGGAGCGTGACGAGCTCGTCGGCCAGCCGCCGGAAGGTGGGAGAGTCCGTGCGCTCGTCGCGCAGCGTGGTGAGCTTGTGCGCCACCAGGGGGTGGTCGACCACGTGAATCCGCATGCTCCCGAATCTATCCGAGTCCCGGCCGGGCACGGATACCCGTGGGGGTCAGGGGGTACGCGTGGAGAAACGGGCCGTGGTTCGTACACAACCGCCAACCGGGTGCAAGGCGGATATGTCCGGCCGGCCCGCTCGGATGCTGGAGGTGTGTGATGCCGGATCGTGATCTGCGCAGCGGTGATCCCCTGGCCGAGACCACCGACGACCGCGGCCGCCGCCGCGCCGCCTTCCTGCGCGACCTGCACGAAGCCGAGGCGCTGCGGGCGCGCGTCCAGCCGCGGCGCGCCCGGGCGGCGCGGCGTCGGCATGTCCACCGCATGCGGACCTTTCGCTGGTAGACGGCCGATGAGCGGCGGAACGGGGGCCGCGCGGCGGCACAATTCACGACGCACAGCGGAAGACCCCGCAGACAGCGCAGGTTTCTGTCACGATTCCGGTGAGGGCGGGTCCCCCGCCCCTGGTCGGGGGGAGAGAGCAGGCAAGCTCGACCACCCGGCCCGGCACACCTAGGACCAGTGGGAGAGTCACGGTGTACTTCGCCGCACTGCTCGCGCGCACCGAAGACGGGTGGGAAGCGAGCGATACAGAGCTCGACGACGTGGAGACGCTGGACGACCTGGCCGACCTCGCCCGCGAGGCGACGGCCGACGACGACGAGACCGTGCTGGTGCTGCTCGAGCAGGAGGGCATCTGGTACGGCGTCATCCGCATAGACGGCGAGGACGACCCGCGCGTCTTCGTCTCGAACGCCGCGGGGGCCGCACGCAGCGCGTACGGGGAGATCCTGCTCACCCCCGAGCTGCTCGGCCGGGAGCCCGAGGACGACAGCGCCCTGGACAGCCTGACGGACCTGGACGGCACCGAGGACGGCGAGCCGGACCCCGCCGCCGCCTCCGGCGCGGACACCGACGCCGACCCGGACGCCCCGCCCGGCACGCCGGCGGGCCCGGTGGGCGACACGGAGCTGCTGGAGGACCTCGGGGTCTCGGAGAAGCAGTTGCTGGCGCTGCACGGCGACGCGGTCAACGAGATCGCCGAGATGCTCGGCGCGGCGGACGTCCTGGAGGCGGTCCGCTGACCGAGCCCGGCGGAGAAGGGGAGAGCGGCCCGTACGAGGAGCTGTGGGCACCGCCGATGCGCGCGGCCCTGGCGGAGGCGGAGCGCGCCCTGGCTACGGGCGACGTGCCGGTGGGCGCGGTGGTCGTGGGACCGGTGGACGCCTCCGGGGACTCGTACGCCTCCCTGATCGAGGCACCGCCCACGGGCAGGATCCTGGCCCGCGCCCGCAACGAGAGGGAGGCGACGGGCGACCCCACGGCGCACGCGGAGATCCTCGCGCTGCGGGCCGCGGCGGCGGAGCTGGGCGGCTGGCGGCTGACGGGCTGCACGCTGGTCGTCACGCTGGAGCCGTGCACGATGTGCGCGGGCGCCGCGGTCCTCGCCCGCGTCGACCGCGTCGTCTACGCGGCCCGCGACCCCAAGACGGGCGCCGCGGGCTCCCTCTGGGACGTACTCCGCGACCGCCGCCTGAACCACCGCCCGGAGGTCATCCCCCACGTCCTGGCCCCACCCGCCACCGCCCTGCTCACCACCTTCTTCCGCACCGCCCCGCCGCCGGACGGCGGGCACCCGTAACGATTTCTGCTCACGGCGGCAGGTGGGCTAAGCTGCGTGGCGGTAGCGTGTCCGAGCGGCCGAAGGAGCTCGCCTCGAAAGCGAGTGTGGGGGCAACTCCACCGTGGGTTCAAATCCCACCGCTACCGCAGGTAGACGAAAGGGCGGACCCGACGGGTCCGCCCTTCGTGCTGCCGGGGGTCGGTTCGGGCCCGCGCCTGCGGAGTTCCGCCCCTCGCCCACCGCCCGCGGCAGACGGCGGGGCCTTCGGTCCCACCCGGCCCGTCGATCCGGGAACCCCGCTTTCCCCAGGCGCGGTTGGGGAGACCGGCGGCCGTCTAGGGTGTTTTCGACGGCCCTTCACCGGAGGCAAGGATGGAGCGCGGCACGCGCATCGCCGGCAAGTACGACATGCAGGAGCGGCTGGGCCGGGGCGGTATGGGCGAGGTGTGGTCCGCGCGCGACCGCGACCTCCACCGCAACGTGGCCGTCAAGCTCCTCGTCCGCGACGACGCCGCACCCGACCTGCTGCACCGATTCGAGCGCGAGGCCATCGCCGCCGCTCAGATCAACCACCCCAACGTGGTCTCTCTCTACGACCGGGGCGTCCACGACGGTCTCCAGTTCCTGGTGATGGAGCACGTGGACGGCACCACGCTCACCCGGCACATCCGCGAGCACGCCCCGCTCCCGCCGGCACAGGCTCTGGAGATCGCCCAGGAGATCTGCGCCGCCCTGGTCGCCGCCCACCTCGCCGAGGTCGTCCACTACGACATCAAACCGTCCAACATCATGCTGACCCGCGACGGCCGGGTGAAGGTCGTGGACTTCGGCATCGCCGGGTTCACCCACAGCCACACCTTCACCGTCGTCCCCACCTCGGCTCTCCCCCCGGTCGGCACCGCACTGTACGGAGCGCCCGAGCAGTTCCTGGAGGAGCGCGGTGACCACCGCTCCGACCTCTACGCGCTCGGGGGCGTCCTCTTCGCCCTGCTCACCGGCGAGACCCCGTTCGGGGAGGGCGGCGCGCTCTCCGTCGTCCACCGCAAACTCAACGAGGAACCCCGCCGGTTGCGCGATCTGCGCCCGGACATCCCGGAACCGGTCGCCGCGCTCGTCGCCCACCTGCTGCAACGCGATCCCGAGCGGCGGCCCGTGTCGGCCTCGGCGGTCTACGAACGCGTGGAACGCCTCCGTTCCGCTGCCGCCACCGATACCACCCGGGGGGAAGCGGCTGTCGAGCGCCTGGTCCCGCCCACGGTGCACCGGGTCGTCACCGCCCGGCTCCCGGAGCCGTACGGGACGGCAGCGGCCGGTGCCGGCGCGGGTGGGGACGACGCCTTCGAGGCCACGTGGACCGGTCGGGAGCCCCTTTCCAGCTACGTGACCTACCGTCGCCCACCGCCGCGGACGTGGCACTGGTTGGCCTTTTCCGCCCTCACCGTGGCGGCGCTCGGTCTGCTGATCCCGATGACGTTCATGTGGCTCGATCAGGGGCGACTCAACTCGGACGGGGAAGTGCTGGCGTGGCTCGCCGTCCCGACCCTTCCGCTGACCGCCCTGTACGGCCATTGGCTCATCAGGCGCACCCGCGCCTGGCTGCGGCACCGCCGGTCCGTTCCGCACACCGGCCCCTGGTCACTCCGGATCGACGCGGACGGCATCACCACCACGGACCCGCGCCGTGCCACGCCCTCCGGCGGGCCGGCGGGTCGCCGGACGTACGCCTGGAGCCGGGTGGGCACCTGCAGGCTCGGATACGTGACGGAGTTTCCCGGAGGGCCCCGCTACAGCGCGCTCCAGATCGAGTACCGGGCCGGCAGCCGACCGGCCGGATTCTCGCCCCCCGCCGGGCCGGGCCACCACCGGCCGCCCCGGCTCCGGAACGAGCTCCGGCCGCTGTGCGTCCTCGGTCCGCTGTCCGAGTCACAGCACCACGCCTTGGTGACCGCGCTCGCCCGGCACTCAGGTGGACGGTGGGACCCGGAACCCGGCGCATAGCGGGCCGGGGCCCCAGAGCGGGCCGGGCCCCCGGTCAAGGGTCCCGGCCGGGGCAGTCCGGCGGAGGACGGTGCGGCGGGGCGTAGGCCAGGATTTCCGCCGCCCTCGCGGCGGACGCCGGTCAGGGCTTCGCGCCGACGCCGCAGAAGTGGGTGACGTCCGCGATCCGGCCCAGGCCGGCGTCGTCCTGAGGGCGCCAGCGCGAGCAGGACACCACGCCCGGCTCCGCCAGCGTGACGCGGTCGAGGAGGCGCGCCAGCTCGTCGCGGGTGCGCAGGCGCATGGGTGCGGTGCCCTGGGAGTTCCAGTAGCCCACGGCGCCCGTCATGGCCTCGCCGTCGACCTCGGTGGTGGGGTGGGAGATGACCAGGTGGCTGCCCGGGGGCACGCTGTCGAGGAGGCGGTGGACGATGTCCTGCGCCTGGTCGTCGTCGAGGACGAAGTTCAGGATCCCCAGCATGGTGATCGCCACGGGGCGGTCGAAGTCGAGGGTGGCGGCGGCCTCGCGCACGATGGCCGCCGGGTCGCGGACGTCCGCGTCGATGTACGCGGTCGCCCCCTCGGGGGTGCTCGTCAGCAGGGCGTGGGCGTGGGTGAGGACGAGCGGGTCGTTGTCCACGTAGACGATGCGGGACTCCGGGGCGACGCGCTGGGCGACCTCGTGGGTGTTGTCCACGGTCGGCAGCCCGGTGCCGATGTCGAGGAACTGCCGCACGCCGGCCTCGGCGGCCAGATAGCGGACCGCGCGCGCGAGGAAGTGACGGTCGGCGCGGGCGGAGCGGACCAACTCCGGTACGTAGGTCAGGATCTCGTCGCCGACGCGCCGGTCGACGTCGTAGTTGTCCTTGCCGCCGAGCCAGTAGTTCCAGATCCGAGCCGAGTGCGACACCGTCGAGTCGACGGCGTCGAGGGGCGATAAGGGCTGCGGAGCGGCGTCGTCTGCCAAGGCGGGTCATCCCTGTCGGCATCGTCGGGTTGCAGGCCGACGGCCAACCTACAGCAGCGAGTTCGGGCGGCCGAAGGTCCCCGGGGCAGACTGCGGAGAGGGAGGCGGCCCCGGGGGGAACCGGCCGCCTCCCCCCGCGGAGGGTGGGCCCTACGACCCGCCGCAGCGAGGGGGGAGTAGCCGCGGCGGACGCGCAGTGGGCCCGCCCCGAGCCCGCCGGGGTCCTGCCAGACCCGGCGGGACTCACCGTCCATGGTGCGCCGCCCGCGGCCGGGGGCGGGAGACGCAAAAGCCCCCTGTGACCGGGCCTTTAGTCCATAAAACATGGGTACGGTTCCAACCGCGGATAGAATCATGCGACTGCGCCTGGGGAGAGAGCAGCAAACGGGCGTGTGCCGCACAGGGGAGGCATCGACGCTCGTGGACTACAAGAAGATAGCGCTGGGGCTCCTCGGGCTCTTCGCCATCTACTCGATCATCAGCTCCCCCTCGCAGGCGGCCGACCTCGTGCAGGTCGTCTTCGAGTGGATATCGGAGCTCGCCAGGGCCATCGGCGACGTGATGTCCGACCTGCTCGACGACGCCTCCTCCTCGGAGTGACGCGGGGGCTTTGCCCGCCCCGGTGCCGCCGCCCCCGGGGCGGCTGTCCACGCGGGTGATCGCCGACCACGCGATCGGCCCCGTACGCCCGTACGCGATCAGCCCTCCTGCCTGGCGGAACGGCGCCCGTCCCGCGCACGCGGCGGCCGCCAACTGGCCGCCAACACGGCAAATTACGGTGCTTGCACAGAGTGCGCATCTCTTGTGATGCTATGACCGCTTTTCCGGATTTCCCGGTCCCGCCTGCGCTACGCGCCGTGGCGCCGGTCGTACGTCACGTGGTCGCGAAGGGGTGGTGGTGTGGTGCAGCCGTTGTCCGCTCGTACGGCCCCGCCCGCCCCCGGTCCACCCGCCTCCAGCCCGGTCTCGCCCCCGGCCCCGGCCCCGGCTCCCACCCCGGCGGCTACGAAGGCCACGGCAGCCCCGGCAGCCCCGGCAGCCCCGGCACCCGCGCCGCCCGCCCCCGGCCCGCCGGCACCGGCCCCCGGGCCCGCAGCGGCGTCCGGCCCCGGTCCCGCCCCTGACGACTCCGCCGATCCCGGCGACCCCGACGCCCCCCGTAAACCCGACTCCCGCGCCCTCACCCGCGCGCTCTTCGCCGAGCTCACCGCGCTCGAACCCGGCACCCCCGAGCACACCCGCGTCCGTACCGCGCTCATCGAGGCCAACCTCCCCCTCGTGCGCTACGCCGCCGCCCGCTTCCGCAGCCGCAACGAGCCCATGGAGGACGTCCTCCAGGTCGGCACCATCGGCCTCATCCACGCCATCGACCGCTTCGATCCGGCCCGCGGCGTGCAGTTCCCGACCTTCGCCATGCCCACCGTGGTCGGCGAGATCAAACGTTACTTCAGGGACAACGTGCGCACCGTCCACGTCCCCCGCCGGCTGCACGAGCTGTGGGCCCAGGTCAGCGGCGCCACCGAGGACCTGACCGTACGGCACGGCCGCGCGCCCACCACCGCCGAGATCGCCGCGCATCTGAAGATCGGCGAGGAGGAGGTGCGGGCCTGCCGCGAGGCGGGCCGCTCGTACTACGCCACCTCCCTCGAAGCCGCCCAGGAGGGCGACGGCATGCCGGGCCTGCTGGACCGGCTCGGGTACGAGGACCCGGCGCTGGCCGGCGTCGAGCACCGCGACCTCGTACGCCACCTCCTCGTCCAACTGCCGGAGCGCGAACAGCGCATCCTCATGCTGCGCTACTACCGCAACATGACCCAGTCGCAGATCAGCGCCGAGCTCGGGCTCTCCCAGATGCACGTGTCCCGGCTGCTGTCGCGCAGCTTCGCACGGCTGCGATCCGCAAACCGGATCGATTCCTAACCGGATCGGGTAGGACTCTTCGAGGTCATCCCTGACGCGCAGGCTCCGTATCTGCGCGTATATGTCGACTTGGCGCTACAGCGCGTTGCCGACTTGTGACATTCTGCTGGAACGGTGTTTGGCATGCCCCGGCACCCGGTAAGTCAGTCGGAGGCTGCTTCTCTCGGCGGTCCGGCGGGAGTCCAGGTTTCCGCCGGTTCAAGGGGAGGGGCGGCCTGGAACCGTCCGCGACCTCAAGGGGGTGGCATGTCCGCAGAACTGGGCAGCTCGCAGATGCTCACCGAAGTCGCGCCTCTCGGCGCACAAGCGGCTTTCCCCGACGCCCCGGCCGCCACGGCCCAGGGCCCGGACCGCACCCTGGCCCCGTCCCCCGACCCGGCAGCCGCCGGCCACGCCCCGGCGCCACCGGCACCCCCACCACCCCTCGGAGCCGCGGCACCCCAGAACCCGCCGGACGCCGCCGCCCCGGCCATCCCGGCCCCCGCCGCCCCGGCGGACGATGCCGCCCCGGAGCCGGTGGCCGCCCCCTCCGGCAGCATCGACACCCGTACGCTCTCCCGCGCCCTCTTCCTCCGCCTCGCCGAGCTGCCTCCCGGGGACAGTCCCGAGCGGTCGTACGTGCGCGACACCCTGATCGAGCTGAACCTGCCCCTCGTGCGCTACGCCGCGGCCCGCTTCCGCAGCCGTAACGAGCCCATGGAGGACATCGTCCAGGTCGGCACGATCGGCCTGATCAAGGCGATCGACAGGTTCGACTGCCGGCGCGGCACCGAGTTCCCGACCTTCGCCATGCCCACGGTCATCGGCGAGATCAAGCGCTACTTCCGGGACACGAGCTGGTCCGTGCGCGTCCCGCGCCGGCTCCAGGAGCTGCGCCTGGCGCTCACCAAGGCGAGCGACGACCTCGCACAGCAGTTGGACCGCTCCCCGACCGTGCCGGAACTCGCCCAGTACCTCGGGGTGTCCGACGAGGACGTGGTCGACGGCCTGGCCGTGGGCAATGCGTACACGGCCAGTTCCCTCGACTCCCCGGCCCCGGAGGAGGACGGCGGCGAGGGCTCGCTCGCGGACCGCCTCGGGTACGAGGACACGGCGCTGGAGGGCGTGGAGTACCGCGAGTCGCTGAAGCCGCTGCTGGCTCAACTCCCGGCGCGGGAGCGGCGGATCATCATGCTGCGGTTCTTCGGGAACATGACGCAGTCCCAGATCGGCGACGAGGTGGGCATCTCGCAGATGCACGTGTCGCGGCTGCTGACGCGGACGCTGGCGCAGCTTCGGGCAGGGCTGATCGCGGACTGACGACGGGGCCGGCGCGGGGCCGGCCCCAGCTCGTACGCCTTACGCCCGGATCCCGTGGACGGCGACGTAGCGCCGCGTCCGCGGAAGCGCGGGAAGGCGAGGCGGGCGCACAGGCGACGCTTGACGCAAGCAGGAACTACGGAAGCGCGAGACGCGGACTCCGTACGCGGGAAAGCGGACTCCGTACCCGGGAAAGCGGACCCCCTACGCAGGAACACGGACCCCCACGCCGGAACACGGACCCCCACGCCGGAACGCGAACTCGGCGCCAGGGACGCCGGATTCAGACCCCCCGGCCTACGGATTCAGGCCCGTGTCCCCCGGCTCACTCACCCCACCGCGAGCCACACCACTCCCGCGAGCACCGCCACCGCGACGACGATTCCGACGATCATCCCCACCCGCGGCCCGGAACGCGCCGCCGCTGCCGCCGGCTGCTGCGGCCCCCGCGCCTGCGGGCCGCCGCCCTCGTCCACGAAGGCGCGGAACATCTGCGTGCTCCCGGCCGGGTCGTAGTTCGGATCGGACTGTTGACCTTGCGGATTGTGAGCCATGGGGCAGGACACTAGCGAACGCCCCGGACGCCTGTCAGCGGGGGGAAGCCCCCCTTCCGCTCGCCCGCACCGGCACCGTCCCGACTTCGATTGCCTTCGGCAACCATTCGTCATACTGTTGCTTAGTGCAACAAACTAAAGTCGAATCTCCCGGCATGACTCACCGGCAGATACTGGAGGCCCTGTCCGGCCTGCTGCTCGGCATGTTCGTGGCCATCCTCTCCTCGACCATCGTCAGCAACGCCCTGCCCCGGATCATCGCGGACCTCGACGGTACGCAGAGCGCGTATAGCTGGGTCGTCACCGCCGCCCTGCTCGCGATGACCGCCTCCACGCCCCTCTGGGGCAAGCTCGCCGACCTCGCGAGCAAGAAGCTCCTGGTCCAGTCGGCCCTCGTGATCTACGTCGCCGGCTCGATCGTCGCCGGCCTCAGCCAGAGCACGGGCATGCTCATCGCCTGCCGCGTCGTCCAGGGCATCGGCGTCGGCGGCCTCAGCGCGCTCGCGCAGATCATCCTCGCCGCGATGATCTCCCCGCGCGAGCGCGGCCGTTACAGCGGCTACCTCGGCGCCACCTTCGCCGTCGCCACCGTCGGCGGCCCCATTCTCGGCGGTGTGATCACCGACACCAGTTGGCTGGGCTGGCGCTGGTGCTTCTACATCGGCATCCCGTTCGCGATCCTCGCGCTGGTCGTACTCCAGAAGACGCTGCGGCTGCCCGTGGTGCGCCGGAAGGTGTCGATCGACTGGCGCGGCGCGATGCTGATGAGCGCCTCCGTCTCGCTGCTGCTGATCTGGGTCACGCTGGCGGGCGAGTCGTACGCGTGGCTGTCCTGGCAGACGTTCGCGATGACCGGCGGCGCGGTCGCGCTGGGGCTGGCGTTCCTCTGGGTCGAGACCTGGGTGCCGGAGCCGGTCCTTCCGCTACGCCTCTTCCGCAATCGCACCCTCACCCTCGCCTCGCTCGCCTCCCTCTTCGTCGGCATCGCGATGTTCGGCGCGACGGTCTTCCTCAGCCAGTACTTCCAGCTCGCCCGCGGCGAGAGCCCGACGAAGTCGGGGCTGCTGACCATCCCCATGATCATGGGGATCTTCCTGTCGTCGACGATCTCGGGGTGGGTCATCACCCGTACCGGCCGCTGGAAGGTCTGGCTCGTCACCGGCGCGCTGCTGCTCACCTCGGGGCTCAGCCTGCTGGGCACCATGCGCTACGACACCCCGTACTGGCACATCGCGATCTACATGGCCGCGCTCGGCACGGGCATCGGCATGATGATGCAGAACCTGGTGCTCTGCACCCAGAACCAGGTCGACCCCGCCGACCTCGGCGCCGCCAGCTCGGCGGTCGCGTTCTTCCGCTCCCTCGGCGGCGCGGTCGGCGTCTCGGCCCTCGGCGCGGTCCTCGGCGGGCGCATCTCCGGCTACATGCGCGACGGCCTCCACGACCTCGGCATCCCCCCGGCCCGCGCCGCGAGCGAGGCGGGCGGCGACGGCACGGCGATCCCGAACCTCGCGGAGCTGCCGGTGCCGGTGCGGACGGTGGTGGAGAGCTCGTACGGACACGGGCTGGCGGACATCTTCCTGTACGCGGCGCCGGCGGCCCTGCTGGCGTTCGTGATGGTCGCGTGCATCAAGGAGGTGGCGCTGCGGACGCGCAGCGGCCTGCAGCAGACGGGGACGCCGGAGCGGCGGGTCGGGGAACTCACGCGGGGGTGATGGTCGGCCGCACCTGCTCCGCGACCCGGTCGCGCATGGCGGCCATGCCGGCGAGGACGCATTCGAGGGCGAAGGCGAAGTCGCGATCGCGCAGCTCGTGGCCGGAGAGAACGGGAACGGGTTCGGCGGGGCCGGGCGCGGAGGAAACCGTTGCGCAGCCCCCGGCGGCGGGCGGCCGGACGTGCTCGGGATGCTCCCGAAGGCCCCGTACGAACGCGCCGTAGTCCTCGCCCAGCTCTGCCATGCGCCCGCCGGCGCCCCCGAACCCGTACGAGAACGGGAACAGCAGCGACAGCCCGCCCGTCAGGCACTCCTCCGGCAACCCGGCCCGCCGCATCGCGCGCTGCGCGGCGGCGACGCAGGCCATGGCGTGCGGCCCGACGTGGAGATACTCGCCGGCGAGGCGGGAGACCCAGGGGTGGGCGACGAGGATGCGCCGGTGCTCGTGCGCGAGCTGCCGTAGCTGGGCGGCCCAGTCGGCGCCGTCCTCGGCGGGGAGGTCGAGCTCGGCGTAGGCGTGGTCGAGGGCCAGCTCCAGGAGCTCGTCCTTGGTGTCGACGTACCAGTAGACGGACATGGCCGTGACGCCCAGCTCGGCGGCGAGCCGGCGCATCGACAGCCGCCCCAGCCCCTCGGCGTCGAGCAACCGCACCGTGGCCGCGACGATCTTCCCCAGATCCAGCCCGCCGGCCTCCCCCACGGCCGGCGCGTACCCCCTGCGCCGCCCCTTCGCCCGCCCGGTGAGCCAGATGCTCACGCGCGCGCCGCGGACCTTCCGGCGGACGGACGCCATCGTGCGCCTCCCAGCGGTGCTGTCGCATCGTGACCACAGGTCTACGAACCGAAACGGCCCGTACACCGATGCTATGCCCGCTCCGCCCCGCCTCCTCCCCTTCGCCCCGACCCCGCACCCCGACAAGCCCTTTGCCCCCGCGGCCCGATGACCGGTACGGTGGGTGCGATTGGCAGCGGCCCCGCCGCCTGTGCCATCATCTGCACACACCTGCTTGACCGGCAGATGTGCGGGAGGCGTCGCCTAGTCTGGTCTATGGCGCCGCACTGCTAATGCGGTTTGGGGTTTACCCCCCATCGAGGGTTCAAATCCCTCCGCCTCCGCCACCCGACCAGCGAGCCCGTGCCGTACGGCGCGGGCTCTCTGCATGCCCGGGGGGACGAGAGGTTTGCGCAGGTCGGCGGGGGTGCGGGAATCGGATTTCACCTGGCGCGGAGGGTCATGTAAAGTTGTCCCCGCAACGCAGCCGGGCCGCCAATGCCCGAAAGCGGGCGCTCGTAGCTTAACGGATAGAGCATCTGACTACGGATCAGAAGGTTGCAGGTTCGAATCCTGCCGAGCGCGCACAGGCAGAAGCCCCGCAGACAACATCTGCGGGGCTTTTCTCATGCCTGTACAGCAGCGAAGTACAGCAACGGCGTCAGCCGGTACCGCCCATGGCGTCCGACAGTTGCCCGATGGCAGCCCGTACCGCTTCGTCACTCGCCTCGGCGTAGACCTCCATCGTCATCGCGATCTGTGAGTGCCGGAGGATCCGCTGCGCCACCTTCGGGTGGACCTTGAGAGCGACCAGGAGCGAGCTGCACGTGTGCCTGGTGTTCCGCAGCGGGATGACGCGAAGGCCGGCACGGCGGGCACGGAGGGCGAACATGCGGGTAAGGTTCCCCGGCTCGATCGGGGTGCCGTACTTGGTCGTGAAGATGAGCCCATGGCCGTCCTGCCACAGCTCTCCGGTCGCCTTCCGGTCGCCGGTCTGCTGCGCGTGACGCATGCGCAGGGCCTTGACGCACAGCGCGGGCAGAGGCAGGAAGTCGTCCGAGTCCTCCGTCTTGGTCTCGCGGTGAAGGATCCGGCGCCCGGCCCGCTGGATCTGGTGATCCACGTACAGCTCCCCGGTGCCGAGGTCCACGGACTTCCACGTCAGGCCCAGAACCTCACCGCGGCGCAGACCGAGGCACAGGACGAGGACCCAGGCAGCAAAAAGGTGGTCATCGCGGGCGGCGACATCGGTGAGGAAGCGGCCGGCTTCGGCGACGGACCACGGCTTGATCCGGCGGCGGCGCGGCTTGGGCACCTTCACGAGCGACGCGACGTTCTTGCCGATCTCCTCCTCGGCGACGGCGTGCGTCAGCGCAGCCCGCAGGGCGTCCCGTGACGCCTGGATCACGCGGCGGGACGGGTACGACTCACAGCACTCCCCGATCGCGCAGCAGCGCCGACGCGAGGGCTTACGCCTTGCGTCCTTCTCCTGCGCGCAGCACTGGCAGATCGTCGCCAGCTTGGTCAGCCACTCGCGTACGTCGCGGACGGTCAGCTTGTCGACCGTTTCCCGCCCAGGTGCGGGGTGATGTAAAGCCGCACGTAGCCCTCGTACGAGACGTAGGACAGAGGAGCAAGGTTGGGTTTCACGATCGACTCAAGCCAGTAGTCGAGGAAGGCCGCGACGGTACGGTGCCGGGTGGCGACCGGGCCCTTCTTGGCGTCGGCGTGAGCCTTGAGCCACTTCTCGTGGACCAGGGCGCGCGTCTTGCCGTACACGTACTTCCGGGCCCGCTTGCCGTCCGGCTTGGTGACCCAGACGTAGGCCGCGTAGCCGTTCTTGTACGGGTAGATGGAGCCCTCGCCGTTGGCACGCTTGCCGCTCATGCCGTCCACCTCTCGGCTTCCTCGGCACAGCGGTTCACGTACTCGTCGACCCAGGCGGGAAGGATGCGGCGGTTGCGGCCCACCTTGACGGAGCGGATCTCGCCCGTGAGAACGAGCATCTTCGTCTTGGACAGGCCGAAGCCGAGCATGGCGGCGACTTCGGCGGTGGTGTGCCACTTGGGTTTGATCGTCGCGGTTCTCATCGGGAGTTGTCTCCTTCCAGGGCGAGGGAGGCGGATAGCCAGGCTTCGGCGGGGGTGAGGCCGGTGCCGGTGTAGGTCCAGTAGGCGAGGACGAGGGTGGTTTCGCCGTCGGGGCCGTCCACAGGCTGTGGGTTGTCGCCGCGGGCGATGGCGGCTTGCAGGCGGCGCCATTCGGCGCGAGCCGTGCGAAGGGCGCCGAGGGTGGTGGAGTAGCGGCGGGTCTTGGTGGAGAAGTGGCCGCGGAAGCCGAGCATGTGCGCCCAGGCGCGGAGGCGGAGATGGGCGAGGTCTCTGCGGGCGCCGAGGGCCCAGGCGGTACGGATGAGGCGTTCGGCGTGCGGAGGCAGGTCGAGGTGACCCAGCTCGGCGATGAAGCGCAGGCGGCGATCTAACGTTCCGGTCGCTGTCTCGGCGCCTTTGGTGGCGTACTTGGCGATGTACGCGGCGACCGCGCGGTCCGTGAGGGCCTGGCCGCCGTCGAGGTCTTGGCCGTGGATGGTGCGGATGTCGAGCTGGGGGCCGAACGCGAAGGTGTGGGCGCGGCCGTCGAGAACCGGGCCCGGTGCGACGGTCCGGGAGGCCGCTGCCTGGATGGCGTCGGTCAGCAGGTCGGCGCTTGCCCAGCGCGGGGGTGGGGTGTTGCCGCCGGCCGGGCCGTCGAGGCGTACGACGGCGTGGAAGTGGACGGCGCCGCGCTTCTGGTACTCGGCGACTTTCGCGAAGGAGACCCGGGCGTGGTGCGGGAAGGCGCGTTGGGTGAGTCCGGCGCGGTGGGCGATCTCGCGGCGGAGGTGGATGGTGAATCGGCGCCAGAGTGCGCCCGCGTGGGCGTTCCAGAGGACGGCGGTTTCGTAGTCGTAGCGGTCGGGGTTCAGTGGGGTGCCGAGGGTGGGGTCGTCGGGTGTGTGGTGGCGTCCGCAGCGGCAGGGCCGGGTGCCGGGGCGGTTGTGGACCGGGCCGAAGCTCGGGGCGGTGACGGTGGCGAAGACGCGCGGGTGTGAGGTGACTTCTTCGGGGGTGCCTTTGCCGCCGCGGAGTCCGGCGGTGATCAGGTGGAAGGTGTCGCGGCGGTAGGTCTCGGCGCAGGCGGGGCATCGGGTGGTGCGGCGGTTGCCGCAGCGGATCAGGAGGTCACCGGCGGGCAGTTCGGCGGAGTCGAGGCGGCGGAGTGCGGGGCCGATCTGGCCGGTTGTTGTGTCGACGCGGTGTTCGGTGCGGTGACCGGCAAGGCGTACGGGGTTGGTGCAGCCGCCCAGGCCGGAGAGCTGTCGCGCGAGGGAGGGCAGGGAGCCGCCTTGTGCGAGGGTGGCGAGTTCGGCGAGCGGGGCGGGGTTGTGGCGGGTGATGATGGCTGTCTCCTTTTCGGCTTCGTCGAGGAGGGGCAGGCGGCCGGGGCGGCGGATGCTTGGCGGTATCGGGCCGCCCCGGCGGCCGTTCAGCGCTGGTGACTCCGGTCCTTGAAGAGCGAGCGCAGGACCACGGCGGCCACGGCGACGGCCACGGCCGAGACCGCGACGGCGGCCAGGAGCGCGGTCAGGAGGACACCGCCGACGAGGAGGGCGACGACGGCGCCGGTGCTCACCGTGGGCAGGGCGCGGGGCCGCGTGTGGTGGCAGGAGCAGGCCGCCGGTTCGTGCGTACGAGGTGCGGCGACCGGGGTGTGCGGGTGCGGGGGCAGCTCGGGCTTGAACAGCATGGTTGGTGCTCCTCTCAGTCGTCGGTGCCGTTGACGACCTCGACGCCGTTGCGGGTGCCGTGGTCGATGGCGGGGGCCATGAAGGTGTCGGCGAGGTAGAAGCCAAAGAGGGTGATCACGACGACGATCCAGAGGCGGACGCCGAGGAACTTCACGGCTCCCCAGGCGATGAGGCCGAGGACGACGACGAGCGGCAGGTCGAGGTTCATGGCGTACGTGCTCCCTTCAGCGCACCGGGCAGCGGTGCGTACGGGCGGCGAGTTCGGCGGCGGCGCGTGAGTCGTAGTCGGCGGAGAATCCGCAGCGCGGGGCGGTGCAGGCGGCGGTGTGCTTGTCGCGGCCCCGGTCGTCGGGGGCGGTGCCGACCTGGACCGGGCCGATACGGATCACGCGGCGGAAGCGGCGGTTGAGCGGCATGGCGGTTCTCCTTTCGGGTCAGGTGAGTTGTGCGGCGATGCGGTCGGCGAGCGGTGCGGGGACACCGAGGCGGGCGCGGAGGGTGTCGGGGTCGATAGGCGTACCGGTGCGGGATTCGTGGGCGGCGGCGACCTTGCGGGCGTGCTCGACGAGGGCGGCCGGTACGGGCGCGGCGGGCAGTTCCGGTGTCGCTGGTACTTCGGCGACGGGCGCCGGTTCCGGCTCGGGCTTCGGGGTGGGGCTGTGTGCGAGGAGCGTTCCGCCGAGGAAGGCGAGCGCCGGCCATCCGGCGACGAGGATGCGGAGCCAGTTGGGCACGTCGTTCAGGTCGAGGACTCCGGCCGTGGCGATGTTGGCGCCGAGGGAGGCAGCCACGGCGATCAGGAACCAGCACCAGGCCGCCGCCTTGTCCCGCCCGGAGCGCAGACGCCGCCAGGCGGCGACGAGCAGCAGGTCGACGGAGACCGGATAGGCCCACGCCTTCCAGCCGTCCTGTCCCGCGGCCGACGCCACGTCGTGCAGGTGCGCGAAGGACAACGCGGCGGCGATGACCGCCTGTACGAGCACCGGGTCGACGCGGGCGAGTCGGTCACGCACGGGTCGTCTCCTTCCGGATTCAGGCATGGGAGGGGTAGGGACACGGCACGAAGCGGTCGCACCAGCCGTGTGGGGAGTGGAGGTCAGTCGCTCACGGGAACGTCGGGAAGGAATGGCTTCAGCGCGGGCAGCTCGGGCACCAGATCAGCGGTTTCCCGGCAGCGCGCGGCAGCGTCGGCCAGCGAGAGGTACGGCGTACGGATGCGAGACCAGCCACCCGAGGTGTCACCGGCGACGGCCAGGCCGGGCCGTTCAGGCGCGATGGCGCAGGCGGCGCCGACCGCTTCGGGGGCGATGTCGCCGAGGGCCATCTTGGCGGACGGCTCGTCGTTCACGCGGTGGCAGACGCGGCCGGTGAGCTGGGCACGGAGCATGGTGGCGCCCTTGCCCAGTTCGGCGCCGAAGCGCTGGCCGCAGACCTCCAGGTAGATGCCGGCGGCGCGGCCGAGCTGGGCGAGGCGGATGAGGTGGGTGACCATCTCGTCGCGCCGTTCCTCGTCCTTCCTCGTCGCGACGAGGAAGAGTTCGGCGATCTCGTCGACGAACAGGACGATCGGCACCGGCCGTTCGCTCTCCGGCAGGCCCCACACGTCCGAGGTGATGTCCTCGTCCGGGGTCGACGGCGCGATGCCCTGCCGGGCCCTGATCAGGTCGTAGCGGTCTTCCATCTCGCGTACGAGCGCGGGCAGCAGCTCGGCCGCCTGGTCCGGGTCGGTGGCGAGCGCGGAGAGCCGGGGCGCGAAGGGCGCCAGCTCGACGCCGCGTTTGCAGTCGATTCCGGCGAGCGCGACCCGCTGTCCGGCGAGGCCCGTGAGCAGATGGCGCAGGTACATGGACTTGCCGGAGAGCGTCGCACCGAGCACGAGTTCGTGCGGGATTGCGCGGAAGTCCCGTAAGAACGCGGTCGCGTCCTCCCGCAGCGCGACGGGCACCCGCAGGAAGCCACCACCCGCCTTGCGCGGCATCCGCACGCGGCGGAGCACGTCGAAGCCGACGAGCCGCAGTTCGACGACGCCGGGTTTGATCTCCCGCACGTAGACGGAGTGGACGCCCCAGGCGTGCCGGAGCCGTTCGGCGGACGCGGCCAGGTCGGCGGGCTCCTGCCCCGGAGCGAGCCGGAGCGGCACACGCAGTCCGGTCGAGGTGGGCCGGAGCAGCCCGCGGCGCGGCGGTACGGGCCGCACTTCGCGCCGCGTGGTCGCCCGTACGGCCAGAACCCGGAGGCGGGACGGCTCGACGGTCAGGCCGCACGACTCCATGACCGAGCCGTACGAGCCCAGCAGCCGCACCGAGGACAGCGGCATCCCGACCGTGGACCAGTAGGCCGCCGGGTGCCGTGCCCGGAGGTAGGCGACCCCGCCACCGAGCCCGGCTATCGGGCCGCCCACCTCCATCAGCGTCGACAGGTCGGACATCAGGCCGCCGCTCCGGCCGGTACGACGCCCAAGGTGACGGCGGCGGCGCGGTAGGCGATCCCGTGGCGCTGCTGCCCGTTGAACACCGATTCCCACGGGCGGGCGACGAGGCCGGGAAGCGCGACGGGAGCACCGAGGGCGAGTCCCTCGCTCACGCCGCTCTCGGGGACGGTCACGTGGATCAGCGAGGACTCGCCCTCGTCGATGTAGACGACGCCGACCTTCATCAGCGTCTCGCCGCTGGTGGCGTCCTTGGCGATCTCGCCGGTCTGGCGGTCGCGGATCTTCGGTTCGGGAGCTTCGGTCAGGAGGATGGTGGCGGCGGAGGTCTCAACTCGGATGGTGCGCAAGATGCTTCTCCTTCGATGACATGACACCTAGTCGTCTATACAAGTTACCCCAGCCGAACCGAGGCTCGACGTCGGGGATGCGAACCACTGTGACACACAGCTTGCCCACTCGTCTATACGAGTATGCCTCTCGGTGCGTACGAGTCCGCGAAGATGCACCTGTCGGCATCGAGACCTCCCGAACCCGGCTCAGGTCGCCGGCAGTTGGTACGCGAGCACGTAGGCGTCGGCGGCCATCACGGTGTCGCACACTTCGACGGCCCGCCCTTCGGTGTCGTACGCGGTCCGAACCAGGTGGATCACCGGCACACCCGACGCCAGCCGCAGCATCTTCGCCTCCCCCGGGGAGGGCATCCGGGCCCGTACCTCCTCGTCGAAGTGGTCGAGCCGGTGTCCCGCTTCCTCCAGCCGGGCGTAGATGCCGCCGGGGCCGGGGTTCGGCTCGGCGATGCGCGTACCGCGCGCCAGGTCGAGAGGCAGGTACGACACGGCGAACTCGACGGGGCGGCCGTCGAGCAGGTAACGCCGGCGCCGGGCGAGAACCTTGCGGGGCGAGCCCAGGCGGGCGGAGATGTCGCGGCTGGGCTTCTCCTCCTTCACCTCCAGGCTGTCCACCTCAGGCCGGGAGCCCGCGGCGTCCGCCTCCACGATGAACGCCGACTTACCCTGATCGCGATGCCGACGCGCGAAGCGATCGGAAGCAAGCCGCCGCACCGGGGGCCGCGGCCGGACGAAGACGCCTTTCCCGTGCTCGGCGGAGATCAGCCCCTCACTCTGAAGGACCCCGATCGAGTTACGAACGGTCATCCGCGAGACGCCGAAGTGCTCGACAAGCTCCGCCTCAGACGGGAGCTTCGAACCCTCCTTGAAGCGGCCCCTGTCGATGGCCTCCCGGAGCTGGTCGGCAATCTGCCGGAAGACGGCACGGTCGCTGGTGGGGTCGACAGCCCCGAGAACACCGGACGGAACGGGCGCCATGTGCGTACTCCTCTGGATATCTAGACGAGAGGCTGAGTGCTGTTGCTACGGTGGAGAGCCTAGCCAGCCGAGGGGACCGAGGACCGTGAGTACCGCAGAGCGCCCCCACTCCGTGAGCGTCGCCGGAGTCATCGTCAACGACGAGGGCCGCGCCCTGCTCATCCAGCGCCGCGACAACGGCCAGTGGGAGCCGCCCGGCGGAGTCCTTGAGCCCGGGGAGACGATCCCCGAAGCGCTTCAGCGCGAGGTCCTGGAAGAGACGGGCATCAAGATCGCCCTCCCCGCCACCCTCACCGGCGTGTACAAGAACATGACGGGCCTGATCGTCTCGCTCGTCTTCCGCTGCAACGCCACAGACGGCACACCGACCACCGGTGACGAGACCTACGCCCTCCGCTGGGCCACCCGCGCCGAGGTCACCGAACTCGCCGACGAGGCTTACGCGATCCGCGTCCTGGACGCGCTCGACGCCGCATCGCCGCCGGCCGTGCGCGCGCATGACGGCGTGAGACTCGTCTAGCTCGAACCCACTACTCATGGCGGCCACCAGCATAAAGGAACTTGTATGGACGAGTATACGAGTAGACGTCGGATCTGGGAACTCACCTGCCCAGGTCTTCCCGAAGAGGTCGGCCGTGTCCGCCGCTGGACGAGAGACGTACTCGGCGACAGCACATGCGCGGAAGAAGCCGCACTGATCGTGAGCGAGCTGAGCACGAACGCCCTCCTGCACTCCGCCAGCGGAGCGGCCAGCGGAAGCATGCGCGTCTCGCTCTTCCGCACATCGGGATCGGTCGTGCTGGCAGTCACCGACGTCGGCGGCGGCCGGACGAAGCCCCACGAAGTAGCTGCGGCAGAGGGGGACGCCCACGGCCGGGGACTCACTCTTGTCTCGGCGCTCGGCCGACGCATGGAAGTAAGCGGAGACGACGAGGGCTACACGGTCATGGTCGAACTGGACCCCGGCACGACAGAGCCGGAGCCGGCGGACAGCTTGCGACCGACCACGCGGGAGCGCCACCGATGAGCCCGCGAACTCCCCCGGAACCGCAGTGGTTTCACTGCGAGTGCCACGTGGACGAGCGCCGGTTAGGCACCTTCGACGCCTACAGCACAGGCGAGGCACTGCGATGGTTCAAGGCCGCGCTGATGATGGTCGCGATCAACATGGACGAGGAGCCCTACCGCCAGGCCCGCGACTGGATCGACCACGGCCAAGCCGAGGCGACCCGCGACCTGTCGGAGGGCCAAGCCCACACGCTCACGCTGAAGCAGCACACCACGGACGCGACTTGGACGATCACACCAGTGCCCTACCTCCCACCTCCGAAGCAGGCAGACACCAGCATGTGAGCCGCATGCGTAACAACTTTCTCTACGATTTCAAGGCGGCTCGCTCCGCTCGCCGCGCGGCCCGGCTCCCCGGGCCGCCGCTCCTGTCTCCGCCCCGCTCCGGCCCGGTCCGCCGGCCCGCGCTACGGAAGGCGAGCCCACTCAGCAGAAAAGACTCATGGCCGGGTCCGGTCGGCTCCACGGCTTTAGGCAGCCACCATGGGGCGGGGCCCTAAGATCATGGGGCCACATCGGCCCATTACGGGCAGGTCCACAACCAGCCCGATCGCCGGTCAGCTTAAGGCCCCATGATCTCCCACCCCATGGCAGCTCCCGCCCAAAGCCGCTCCACCGACCTCCAGCTTGTATGCCAGCGTGCGCCTCAGGCAGCCACCCAAAAAAAGGTCCTTGACCTGCGCAAACATAGGTGAATCGATCTTACGTTCGAGCTAAGCTGGTTGGGTAGCCTGCTTGACGCCACGGACGGCTATCAGGTTGCATTGAGTTGGCCAGTGATAAGGGGTCCAGGGGACCTCTTCCCGATCTCGGGATAGCTGGCCCCCTCATTTTTTGCCCCAGGGCGCGAAGATCGTCGCCATTGTCGGCTCTACGCAGGGTTCATACCAAGAGCACTTACGCCCCTCAAGGACGCGCTGTACAGCCCACAACGCGTAGTCAGCGACCTGCACGCCCCACGAAGTCGGCGCGTTCCAGACGCAGAGGACTATCTCCCTGTCAATCGAAAGCTGCTGACAGACGTCAGTCAGCGCGTGTCGAGCACTTCCTTCCTTCCTGTTCGTGGTCAGCGACGCAGCGATCACGTACACCGTGTCTCCGGGTGCACTGACGCGCCGCACGATCTCCTTGAAGTGGAGATACCAGGCGAGCTTGTACAGACGCATCGGGCCAGCAGCCCGCACCCGCTCGTACGCGTTCTCCTTGAGCAGGAAGGTGGTGTCGAATCGCGGGGCCTGCGCCTGGATCAGCGTGAAGACCTCATTTCGCGTTGTGTGTGAATCGTTCTTTGCGTGCAACCCTTGAGGTAGCGACACGCCACGCCGCTCCAGTTGGCAGCGCAGCTGGAGCCCCTCCCACAGTGCATGTCCATGATCACCCTCGAAGACAGCCGTGCCGAAGCCGAAGTATGCACTCGCGCCTTTCGACCCGGTCATGTCCAAGTCGCCCGTCTCGTCGGCGTACATATAGATTTCAGCCACGGACGGTCCCCTCCCTTACGCCCTCGCCGGCCAGGTGGACTGCCCCTCCACGGCCTCAGCTTCTGTAGTTGGTGACATGTTGGCATGCACCTTCGACAGTTTTGCCGCTACAACGGCACTATCCGTCCACGTACAGTGGACGCATGAGCGACTTACCTGGCGAAGATTCGTTGATCAGCAAGAAGTGCAATGCACCTTCGTACTCACCGAACCGGCCTTGGCCTTGGGTCTCCTACGACGACCCAGCCTGGCCCTTCGACCCCTGGGACGTGATGGACGACGCAGACTTGGGAGACGCAGCCGTCCGCCTGGCAATCGCCAACCTCCGCTGGTCGGTGGAAGGCATGACGGCTCTGAGAGCTACAGCCCTTGTAGAGCAGGCAATCGGGCGCATCACAGCGGACGTGGTCGCAGAGGCTCGGACCCGCCGGTACTCATGGGGACGTATCGGTGAAGCCTTCTCGGTCGGCCGCACTGCGGCTCAGAAGAGGTTTGGAAGATCACCTAGCAGTGATCGCATCACGCGCATCGAAGATCAGTATCAGCGGCTCAAGGACTACCTCCACTCCGCTGAACACGGAGTCCACGATGACGAAGAACTCGAAGCCGACGCACGCGAAACACACGAACGATGTGTGAAGCGCCGACGAGGCAACTTTCTAGATCCACTCGACACGCTGCCCAAGGTTCTGCCGCGCAGTCGCGGCACAAGGAAGGCGACACCTTCCTTACACCGTCACGCACGTACGCAACGGCAATGAGTAAAGATCTAACGGCCATCGCATGGCCGAGCGGTTGGGCCCACTGAAAACCAAGCCACGCCAGCCCGTAGCAAGATTGCTGTACAGCAGTGGAGTACCGCAACCACAGCGGCCAGCACCATCCCTTAGCGCCAATCGACCCACCGATAGTGACCTGCTCAACCACCGGTGGCCGGTCTGGCTTGAGCTACGGATCAGAAGGTTGCAGGTTCGAATCCTGCCGAGCGCGCACAGGTAGAAGCCCCGCAGACGACATCTGCGGGGCTTTTCTCATGCCCGTACAGCAGCGCTCACCGCGGCCCCGACCGGGCGTACCGTGACAGCGTGGCGAACGAAGACCTGGGACGGACCCTCCGTCGTCTCCGCCGTCTGGCGTCTCTGACGCAAGAAGCTCTGGCCGAGCGCTCCGGTGTGTCCATCGATGTGATCCGCCATCTTGAGCAGGGCCGGAAGCACTCAGCACGCCTCCCCACACTCCACGCCCTGGCGAACGGTCTCGGGGTGGAGCTGACGGCCCTCCTCGGCGACCCACCTGCGGTTGCGACCACCGGCGAGAGTGACGGCCCGCGGTTCGTAGCCGTACGCCGCGCCGTCATGCCGGCGCTCTGGAAGCAGGAGCCGGAGCCGAAGGCAGCCGGCTTCTCCCTGGACGGGCTGCGCGATCGGATCGCGGAGGGCTGGACGCATTACCACTCCGCCGAGTTCGACACGGTGATGAAGGCGCTGCCGGACTTGATCTCGGATGCACGCAGTGCCACGGCGTCGGGGGACGAAGACGACCGCAGGGACGCATTCGCCGCGCTGGGCAAAGTACTTCAGCTCGCCGGACACGTCGCCGTACGAATGGGGAAGACCGACCTCGCTCTCATCAGTCTGGAGCGTGCGATAGATGCAGCGGATCAATCCTCGGATCCGCTGCTCGTGTCGATGATCGTCAACTCCGCAGCGTGGACCTACCAGCGGCAGGGGCGCCTCGAAGACGCCCTGAGTATCGCGCTCCGCGCCGCCGACGACCTGGTGAACGCCAGCCGTACCGACACCGCTGACGGGCTGAAGGTGTGGGGCGCGCTGACCATGAGTACCGCGACTTCGGCCGCGCGCAGCGGCCACTACGAGCGCGCAGCGGCGATGATGCAGACGGCGGAGAAGGAAGCCGCCCGCGTGGCGAAACTGCCTGACGGTGGCGACAACCGCATGGTGAGCGTCTTCAGCCCGTCCTCGGTACGCATCGAACGTGTCCGGCTCGCAGTCCAGTACGGGCACCCGCAAGATGCCCTTGCGCTGGCCAAGGGCATGCGGCTGAGCAAGGACACGCCACCGTCCTGGCGGACGTGGCTCCTGCTGGACGTAGCACGAGCCCACACGGATATCGGAGACGCAGCCGGAGCGGTGAAGACTCTGGAGTCGCTGCGCCGTGTGGCGCCGACGTGGATGCAGCACCACACGTTGGCGGTGGCCATCGTGCGCGATCTCTGGACGCTTCCCAACCACCCGTCGGCACTCCGGCCGTTGGCAGAGTTCTTGGGTGTCAGCGAATAGCGTGGTGTAAGTGGGACGTTACGCCCCTGTCAACGTCCCCGGCATGCCGCTTGCATGAACGGACAGCGCCCCGGCGACCGTACGACCTGCTCCGTGGCTTGGCCGATCTGAGGAAGCGGACCCACATGCCGCAACGTACAACGGGACTACTTCCCCACGGCTACCGACGGCACAGCGAGATCCTGGCACGCGAGCCCGAGAGTGCCGCCATCGCCCGGCGCCTGGTCCGCGCGGCACTGGCTGACTGGGGCCTGGAGGACTTGGCGGACGACGGCATCCTGGTCGTCTCCGAGTTGATGACGAACGCGATCCAGCACGCACGTCGGGAGTCCATCCGCGTCACCGTCGAGTGGGCGGATGCGGCGTGCGTGCGCGTAGGCGTCGTGGACTTCTCGAAAGCGCAACCTGTGAGCAGGAAGTCAGCCCTTGATGACGAGGAAGGGCGCGGCCTGTGACCCGCAGCCGCGGGCTCGCACTCGTCAGGTCACTGGGGCGCTACCGGGAAGCGAGCGGGGACGACCTGAGTCACACCATCATGGTCGGGCTGGCCGCCGGCACGGCAAGGCCAGAACCCCGGCCCGCGGCCAACTCGAGGCCAAGCACGCGGGAACGGCACCGATGAGCCATCGAACTGGCGGGAAACCGCGTTGGTATCACTGCGAGTGCCACGTCGACGAGCACCGGTTAGGCACCTACGACGCCTACAGCACAGGCGAAGCACTGCGATGGTTCAAGGCCACGCTGATGATGGTCGCAATCAACATGGACGAGGAGCCTTACCGCCAAGCCCGAGACTGGATCGAACACGGCCAGGACGAGGCGACCCGCGAGCTGTCGGAGGACAAGGCCCACACGCTCACACTGAAGCAGCGCACCACGCACGCAACTTGGACAGTCACACCCGTCCCCTACCTCCCACCGCCGATGCAGGCAGACACCAGCACGTGAGCCCCATGCGCAACAACTTTCTCCAGGGCTTCAAGGCGGATCGCCAGGCGGCCCGCCTCTCCTGTCTCCGCCCCGCTCCGCTCCGGTCTCCGCCGACCCGTGCTACGGAAGGCGAGCCCACTCGGGACAAACGACCCGTGGCCGGGTCCGGTCGGCTCTACACAGCCCGAAGCCCCGCAGCCACCTCTTCGGGGCTTTTGCACGCCGCACGACGACAGCGCCACTGGCGCGGCCGAGGGGACCGAGGAACGTGAGTACCGCAGAGCGCCCCACTCCGTGAGTGTCGCCGGAGTCATCGTCGACGACGAGGGTCGCGCCCTGCTCATCCAGCGCCGCGACAACGGCCGGTGGGAACCGCCGGGTGGCGTTCTTGAGCCCGGCGAGACGATCCCCGAAGCACTCCGGCGCGAGGTTCTGGAGGAGACGGGACTGACTATCGCTCTCCCCGCCGACCTCACCGGCGTGTACAAGAACATGACGAGGCTGGTCGTCTCGCTCGTCTTCCGCTGCAAGGCCATCGACGGCACACCAACCACCGGCGACGAGACCTACGCCCTCCGCTGGGCCACCCGCGCCGAGGTCACCGAACTCGCCGACGAGGCTTACGCCATCCGCGTCCTGGACGCACTCGACGCCGCAACCCCACCAGCCGTGCGCGCACATGACGGCGTGAGAGTCGCCCAGGACGACAGCGACCCAGCGGGCTCCGCCGTCGCAGGGCCTCGCCTCGGGAAGCCGCAATGAGGTCCCAAGGCGATCTGCGTACGAAGGTCGTGCAAAAAACGGTTGGCGGGCTGCTGCGGCCGTTGCTACCTTCGCGGAGGCCGTGCGAGAGAGCGAGGAGGTGGTACCCGTGAACGTATCGACGTGGGTGCTCTCCTCCGGGGTCACGGTCGGGCGGTAGGTCGTCCGGGAGCGCCGTTCTAGCGCACTCCCGAAAGGCACGACCATGGCCCTTCACTTCACTTCCGAACAACCCCTCGACGACGTCCTTGAGCGCAGGTTCGTCCTCGGTGAGATCCCCGGCATCCTGTGGACGCCCGCATCCGTATCCGCACCGGCGCCGCTGATCCTGCTCGGCCACCCTCCGCTCGGGCTCAACAAGATGTACCCGCGACTGGTGGCGCGGGCCCGGCATGCCGCGGCGGACGGCTTCGCCGCGGCCACCATCGAGCTCCCCGGGAGCGGTGACCGGCCCCGTTGGGCCGCCGCCGAGCAGGCCCGCGCCGCGTTGCGGCGGGCGATGGAAGCCGGCGAGCCGGTCAGCGACGAGATCATCGACGCCCTCACCCTCCCGCTCGTCGACAAGGCGGTCCCGGAATGGCAGGCCGCCCTCGACGCCCTCCTGTCGCTGCCCGACATCGGCGGCCCCGTCGGGTTCTCGGGGGGAGTGATCTCCATCGGTATCCGGCTTGCGGTGGTCGAACCGCGCATCGTTTCCGCCGTTCTCTTCGCCGGGAGCTTCGTGCCTCGCGCCATCGTCGAGGACGCCCGCCAGGTCACCATTCCGCTGCACGTCCTGCTGCAGTGGGACGACGAAGGCAACGACCGGCAGGCGGCCCTGGATCTGTTCGACGCCTTCGGCTCCAAGGAGAAGTCCCTGCACGCCAATATGGGCGGGCACAGCGGCGTCCCGCAGTTCGCGGGGGAGGGCGCGGCTCAGTTCTTCACCCGGCATCTGAGGTGAGGCTGGGCCGCCAGGCCAGCAGCAGCAGACGATAGGGCACGCCGGCCAGGATGCTGCTCATCGAGGGCAGGTCCCGGTGCTCCTCTGCTGTTTACGCCGCGGGGCCTCTGCCGGCTCGGCAGGGGCCCCGCGGTGCCCGAAGCCGTGGACTGTACCGATTTCCGCATGCTTCGGGTGCTGCCCGATCTCGTGTCCGGGCTCTACCCGCTCTCGTGGAACGAAGCCACAGCCTTCTCCACGACTTCAAGGCGGCCCGCTGCCGCTCTTCGCCGCCGCCGCGACCAGGTACGGGTCGCGAGTACGTTCCCCGCGCCGTGGGTGCGGCTTGCGTTTCTTCTCCTCACCGGGGGAACGGTCCGTCCTCGGGGAGTTGTTGCGTGCCGGGTGTCGCGCGTCCGGCCGTGATGACCGTCTGCGTTTGGGTCGTCTGGCCCACCGTCACCCGCTCCTCCATCTCGAACACATCGGTCTGTACGACGATGACGGACCTCCCGACGTGCAGAGGACGTGCCACTGCCTGTGCAGTGCCCGCGCGAACCGGCCGGAAGAAGTTGGTCTTGGATTCGAGGGTGGATGTGCCGGCGCCTTGCGGCAGATTCAGGTAGGCGCACACCGCACCGACAGTGTCCGCGAGGGCCATCAGCGCACCGCCGTGGAGCGCCGCGCCGGCCGTGCACAGGTCGGAGGACCAGGGCAGGGTGCCGGTCGCGCGCTCGGCGGTCGCCTCGGTGAGGTCGATTCCCAGGCGCACCGCGAACGGCATGGCGCGCAGGAGTTCGGCGGGGTGGGGGAGGTCCGAGGTCATGGCATCACCATGGCCGGGGACGACTCCGCGGTCGATTACTCCGGGAATCATTGACGCCGGCGACGTCACCGGCACTGTCAGGCGGCGGGGAGGGTGAAGGCTGCCCGGGCGGCGTTTTCCTGGGCGAGGGCTTCGTGCCTGCCCGTCCAGCCGTGGGTGTCCCGCAGGGCGTCGAATTCGCGCTGGAGGGTGGTGGCGGCGGTGGTGCGGATGTCGGTGCTGATGGTGACCGGCAGCCCGTCCGTCAGCAGGACGGTGGCGGGGTGCTCGGCGAGGCTGGACACGGCGCCGGTCCCCACGTTGCTGAGGGGGCACATCTCCAGCGCGATCCTGTCCGTGCGCAGGCGGTCGAGGAGCGCGCTGTCGGACGTGCAGCGCACACCGTGGCCGACGCGGCGGGCGCCGAGGACGTCGATGGCCTCCCACATGCTCTCGGGTCCGGCGGCCTCCCCGGCGTGCACGGTGCAGGGCAGACCCGCGCTGTGGGCGAGGTCGAAAACGGCGCGGTGCGGCAGCGCCCTGTACCGCGACTCGTCGCCGGCCAGGTCGAGTCCGGCGACGGCATCGCGCTGCCGCAGGGCGGTCTCGGCGACGGCCAGACTCTCGTCCGGGCTCTGGTGGCGCAGACAGCACAGCAGCAGCCCGGTGGCCACGCCCGTGTCGGCCCGTCCCCGGGCCAGCCCCTCGGCGACCGCCCGTACGGCCTCGTCCAGGGTCATGCCCTCGTCGCCGTGCAACTGCGGGGCGAAGCGGACCTCGCCGTGGACGACACCGTCGGCCTTCCAGTCCTCGACCAGTTCCCGGGCGGCCCGGGCGAGGGCGTGCGGGGTCTGCAGGAGCCGGATGGGAAGGTCGAGGTAGGTGAGGTACGTGGTCAGGCTGCCGCAGGGGTCGGGGGCCACGACCAGGTCCTCGACCGGGCGGTCCAGGGTGATGCCCTGTTCGCGGGCGAGGTCGGCGAGGGTGGCCGGGCGGACGGAGCCGTCGAGGTGGCAGTGGAGTTCGTAGCGCGGGATCGGCGCGGTGGGAGTGCTCATGGAGGTGGTCCCGATCAGAGGGCGGCCGCGGGTGGCGGCGGGGCGAGGGTGCTGACGGTGTCGAAGAGGAGTTCCTTGAACCCGGCCTCGTCCACGCGGCGGACCAGGGTGAGGTTGGGGGCGGGGGCGGACACGCGCCGGTCGATGATCATCTGGCCGCGGGTCTCGTCGGCGACGGAGATGTCGACGTACGCCTGCTCCTGCTCGGTGATCAGGCCGGGCTTGAGCGCCACGGCCATGGCGACGGGGTCGGGCAGGTCGTAGCCGGCCAGCCCGGTGACGTCGCGGGCCCAGTCGGCCACGGTGCGGTTGATGCGGTGCGCGAACGTCGCCATCGGGGTGCCGATGTCCTCCAGGTGCTGCTGGTCGGCCGGGGTCATGACCGCGTACTTGCGGGAGACGTCCCAGCCGATCCACGTGACCTTGTCCGGCGTGGCGGCCCGCGTCACGATCTTGGCGGCCTCGGGGTCCGCCCAGACGTTGAACTCGCCGGTGGCGGAGATGTTGCCGCGCAGGTCGGCGGCGCCGGCCATGCAGTACACGTGGCGGTAGCGGGTGAACAGGTCCGGGTCGCGCAGCAGGGCGGCAGCGATGTTGGTGAGCGGCGCGAGCGTCACCAGCGTCAGCTCCCCGGGGTTCTCGCGGGGGTGGGACAGCAGCACCTCCACCGCGTGCGTGCTCTCACAGGATGCGCCGGGGTCGGGCAGGCCGATGTCGCCCATGCCGTCCTCGCCGTGGACGTGCTGCGCGCTGGACAGCGTGCGCGTCATCGGCCGGGCGCAGCCGGGGTGGACGGGAATGTCGGTGCGGCCCGCGGTTTCCAGGGAGATGAGGGCATTGCGGGTGCCGGTCTCGACGGGCACGTTGCCGGCCACGGTGGTCACCGCCCTGATGTCGCCGAGTCCGCTGGCGGCGGCGAGCAGCAGCGCGACCGCGTCGTCGGACCCGGTGTCCGAGTCGATGATCAGGGGCAGGGCGGGCATGGACGTACTCCGTTCATGACGGGTCGGGTGGGTGTGGGGGACGTGCCGTGGGTCAGCGGAACCGCATGCGGACGAGGTCGCGGGGGCGCGGGAGGGCGCCCCGGGCGCCGGGCGCGGTGACGGCGAAGGCGCCCGCGGCCGTCGCGGCGGCCGCCGCGCCGACGAGGGCGCGGCCACGGGCGAGTTCCGCGGCGAGTACGCCGCAGAAGACGTCTCCGGCGCCGGTGGTGTCGATGACGGTCACGGTGGGGGCTGGGAGGTGCTCGCACTCCCCGCCCTGGTCGACGAGTGCTCCGCCGCCGCCCAGGGTGACGACCGCGCCGGAGGCCGTCCGGGCCAGGATCCGGGCGGCGGACCGGGAGTCGTCGGCCCCGGTGAGCTGCCGGGCCTCGACTTCGTTGACCACCAGCACGGGCCGGCGGTCGTCGGACCATACGGGCAGGGCGCAGGCCGGGGCGGCTTTGTGCACCCAGCGCGTACCCGGCGGCAGGTGGTCGGCGACGGCCTGGAGGCAGGGACGCGGGACCTCGCCGCTGGTGAGGACCACGTCCGCCGCATGCGGCCTGAGCACCGTCAGGGCGTCGGTGACGTCCCGGGCCGAGAGCAGTGCGTTGGCGCCGCTGATCACGGCGATGCCGTTCTCGCCGTCCGGGTCCACCATGACCAGTGCCTGGCCGGTCGGGGCGGAGACGTCGGTGATCACCGTGTCGACGTCGACCGAGGCGTTTCGCAGATCGGCCAGTGCCTTGAGGCCGTCGGCATCGCCGCCGACCTTGGCCACCAGATGCGTGGCGGCCCTCATGGTGGCGGCGGCCACGGCCTGATTGGCGCCCTTCCCGCCGAAGCCCTCTGCAAGAGAGGCCACCAGGACCGTTTCGCCCCGGGAGGGAAGGACGGGACAGCGCAGGATCCGGTCGAGGTCGACCGAGCCGACGGCCATCACGCGGCCTGGAGGGAATCCGTTCACGCTTCATATCTAATCGTTTAGATGAGACGATGCAAGACCCATGACGAGACGAGAAGCCAAGGCGCCGACGCTGGCGGACGTGGCCCGTACGGCCGGGACCTCCACCGCGGTCGTCAGCTACGTGATGAACAACGGCCCCCGGCCGGTCGCGGCGGACACCCGCGCCCGTGTCCTCGCCGCCGCGGCCGAACTCGGCTACCGGCCCAACCGCATCGCCCGCGCCCTGCGCTCACGCACCACCGGCGTGGTCGGGCTCATCCTCGCCGACGCCTCCAACCCCTACTTCGGGGCACTGGCCCGGCACATCGAGCGGGCTCTCGAACTGCACGACAAGCTGACCCTGATCGGCAACGCGGGGTACTCACCCGACCGGCAGAAACACCTCTCAGAACGGTTCCTCACCGCCCAGGTCGACGGGCTGGTCATCGTCTCCGCGGACGGCGGGGCGGACGTCGCGGCCGAGGCGGAACGGGCCGGTGTCCCGGCGGTGTACGTCCACAACCAGCCGGAAGGAGTGGAGGTCGCGGCGGTGACGGCGGACAACGATGCCGCGGTCCGGCAGGCCGTCGCGCACCTGCGCGCACACGGACACGCCGACGTCGCCTTCCTCGCCGGCCCGCAGGACGCCGGACCCGTCGGCCGGCGCCGGGCCGTATGGGAGGCGGCGGTCGCCGGGGCCGGCGGCTCCCGGCCGCTGCTGCTGCGCTGCGCGTACGCGCGTGCCGCGGCGGCCGACCTGACCGGGGGCCTGATCGGCGAAGGGGCGATGCCCGCGGCGCTCGTCACGGCAACGGACGAACAGGCCATCGGCGTCCTCGCCGGGGCCAGGGCCCACGGCGTCCCCGTACCCGAACGGCTGGCCGTCGTCAGCCTCGACGGCACACCCGACGCGGCGTACACGGCTCCCGCCCTGACGGCCACGGAACAACCCCTGCGGGCCATGGCCCAACGCGCCGTAGACCTCCTCCTCGACGGCACCACGGAAGAGCCCCCGGCCACCGCAACCCTCGTCCCCCGCCGGAGCTGCGGCTGCGGCCACGCGTAGCGGAGGCGCAACGGCGGCCCCGCAGGCGGCAGCCCCGGGGGCTCCTGCCTGCGGGGCCATCGCTCCCTGCACCCGGCCGACGCTTGCTGACCGCCGGTGTGGGCCTGGAAAGACGTCGACTGGAATCGGTCGGGGTTTCACCCCCGGACGGCCCTCGCCGCGCGTGGTGTTCACACGGGCGCGGCCAACGACGCCGACGAGGCGGAGACTTCGCGTTGGCAGTGGGTGGGGAGGAGGCCCGCTTCGATGGCGGGCAGGAGGGGTGTGGGGGTGGGGAGTACTGCGGTGCCGGTGGGAGTGAGGAGGCGGCCCGGGACGGCGCCTCGCCGCCCCGCCTCGTCGGCGACGGGGTCCTCGCCTCGCCGGCGGCGCCTAGCGCAGGTGGAAGAAGTACGTGCTCCCGATCCTGCGGCCGCCGCCGCCCCGCCTCCCCCGGCGCGGGCCGGTGGTGGCCATCCCCTCGCGCGGTGGGGTGCAGTGCGATGCTGGTGGGCATGGCCGACACCGATCCCAAGGCGGACCTCCACCACTATCTGCAGGCCGCCCGCGAAGCGCTGCTGTGGAAGCTCGACGGGCTGTCCGAGTACGAGGTACGGCGTCCGCTCACGCCGACCGCCACCAACCTGCTCGGGCTCGTCAAGCATCTGATCGGATGCGAGACCGCGTACTTCGGCGATACCTTCGGGCGCCCCTTCGGCGAGTCCGTGCCCTGGCTCGACGGCCCCGACGCCGAGGTGCCCAACATCGACATGTGGGCCACCGCCGACGAGTCCCGCGAGGACCTCGTCCATCTCTACGAGCGCGCCTGCGCGCACTCCGACGCCACCATCGCGGCGCTCACCCTGGACGACCTCGGGCGCGTACCGCACTGGCCCGACGACCGGGCCGAGGTGTCGCTGCACCGGGTGCTCGTCCACATGCTCGCCGAGACCCAGCGGCACGCCGGGCACGCCGACATCGTCCGCGAGCTGGTCGACGGCGCCGCCGGGATGCGGCAGGGCAACGGCAACCTGCCGGGCGGCGATCGTGCCTGGTGGGAGTCCTACCGGCGGCAGGTCGAGGACGCGGCCCGGGAGGCTCAGGGGCGGCAGTGAGTCACGGATGGGGGGAGTGGCGGATGGGGAGTGGCGCCTGAGGGGGTTGCGGATGGGGGCGTTACGCCTGGGGGAGTTGCGGCTGAGGGGGTCACGGCTTTGGAGGGCGCGTGGATGGGGGAGGTGGGTGCCGCGGTTCTGCTGTGCGGGGCCGCTCCGTTCGCCATCGGCGATTCTGCCGTTGGCAGATCGCCCACCCCTTCCCTCCTCGCCCCACCCGCCTAGGCTGAGACCGTGACCCACCACGCGCCGAACCGCCCCGCCCGCGTCCTCCCCCTGCGTCCCCCCGCGCCCGAGGCCGCCGATGGGCGCGAGCCGCTGTGGCGGCAGGTCGTCGGGGGTGTGCTGCGGCGGGAGCGGCTGGCTCAGGAGCGGACGTTGAAGGACGTCGCCGACGCCGCGCGGATCTCCATGCCGTATCTCTCCGAGGTCGAACGCGGGCTGAAGGAAGCCTCGTCCGAGGTCCTCGCCGCCGCCGCCCAGGCGCTCGGGCTGCGGCTGGCCGACCTGCTCGTGCTCGTGCACGGCGAGATCGTCCGCCTCTCCGCCGTTCGCGACCGGGGGCGCGACCGGGAGCGGCCCGCCGGGCTGTCCTCCGTCACCGAACTGCCCAGCGCCCGTTCGCGCTCCGGCGACGTGCGGCTCGCCGCCTGATCCGAACGGTGTGCGGCACAGCGGGGCGGTCCCCGCTGTGCCGGTCCCCGCCGTGCCCGTCCCTCACAGGTGGCGCTTGCTGATCACCTGGTCCGCCAGGCCGTACGCCACCGCGTCCTGTGCCGTGAACACCTTGTCCCGGTCCGTGTCCGCCCGCAGCGTCGCCACCTCGTGGCCCGTGTGCCGCGCCAGCACCTCCTCCATCTGCGCCCGGATCCGCAGGATCTCCTTCGCCTCCAGGCTCAGGTCCGACACCGTGCCGCGGCGCACGCCGCTCGCCGGCTGCCCCAGCAGGACCCGCGCGTGTTCCAGTACGAAGCGGCGGCCCTTCTCCCCGCCCGCGAGCAGCACCGCCGCGGTGGACGCCGCCTGGCCGACGCAGTACGTGGAGATGGGGGCGCCGACGAACGTCATCGTGTCGTAGATCGCCATCAGCGAGGTGTACGAGCCGCCGGGCGAGTTGATGTAGATCGAGATCTCGCTGCCGGGGCTCGCCGACTCCAGGTGGAGGAGCTGGGCGATGACGACGTTGGCGACGCCGTCGTCGATCTCGGTGCCGAGGAAGATGATCCGTTCCGAGAGCAGCCGGCTGTAGATGTCGTACGCGCGCTCGCCGTGCGCCGTGCGCTCGACCACGTTCGGGATCGTGTACTGGCTCATGGTCACAGCCCCATCCGTCGCTTCGAACCTGCCGGGCGGATGTCGGCCAGCGACTCGACGACCTGGTCCACCATCCCGTACTCCTTCGCCTGCTCCGCCGTGAACCACCGGTCGCGGTCGCCGTCGCGCGAGATCGTCGCCTGGTCCTGGCCCGTGTGCTCGGCGAGGAGGCGTTCCATCAGGGTCTTGCTGTACGCGAGGTTGTCCGCCTGGATCTCGATGTCGGCCGCGCTGCCGCCGATGCCCGCGGAGGGCTGGTGCATCATGATCCGCGCGTGCGGCAGCGCGAAGCGCTTGCCCTTCGTGCCGACCGTGAGCAGGAACTGCCCCATGCTCGCCGCGAAGCCCATGGCGAGCGTGGCCACGTCGTTGGGGATCAGCCGCATCGTGTCGTAGATGGCGAGACCGGCGTGGACGGAGCCGCCGGGGCTGTTGACGTAGAGCGCGATGTCGGTGCGCGGGTCCTCGGCGGAGAGGAGGAGGAGCTGCGCGCAGACGCGGTTCGCGGACGCGTCGGTGACCTCGGTGCCGAGGAGGACGATCCGCTGGCCGAGGAGCTGGGCGGACAGGTGGTCGTCGAACCTCGACGGGGGCGGTGCGTCCTCTTCTTCCGCGCGCGGTGTCAGGGTGGTGCGGGCCGGTGGTGTCATCGTGCCTCCCTCGTGGACGGGTGCTGCTCGTCTTGCCTCCACGGTCGGCCGGAGGCGGCCGGAAGGGGAGGGATCTTTGCCCGCGGCAGATTCGCCCGTGGCAGAGGTACGGCGGACAGGGTCGGGGCCGTTGGCGGTACGTGCGATTTGTTGCGTTGGGGCGCTTCTGGCGGACGGTGTGCTTCTACGCCCCGCACCCCGCCGGGACCGGGATCTGTGTCCGGCCGGTGAAGAAACCGCCGACGACCAGCAGTACGAACGGCGGCGCGAGCGACGTCACGGCGGTGGCGCGCGGCTTTCGCGGCTGCCGGAATCGTCGCCTTCGGTCTGCATGCCGCCCGTCCCCCGGTTACGTTCCCCGCGTACCCTGCCGCCGGCGCCGGGCAGTTGCCGCCCGGGCCCTCACTTGCCCGTTCCGGCGGCGGACGGCACGATGCCCGGGCCCTCCGGCCGCTCCCCGGCGGAACCCGGCGGAGTTGTGGTGGCGGCGTGACGATTCTCATCCGCCGTCCCCCGGGCAACGGGGGACCGTAGACTCCTCTCGTGGCACGGCCACCGGCGCGCACGGGGTGTACGCGGTGCGTACGGGAAGCGCGACGGCGCGTAGGCAGGCCGCACCGCACAGTAAGAACGGTCGTCGAGGAGGAAGTTCGTCGTGAGCAGCCGGCCATCCCGAGGCGCTGCTCGCCTCGCCGCCATACTCGACGCACTCCCCGACGCGCTGCTCCTCGTCGACACGAACGGCACCGTCGTGGCCGCCAACCGCGTCGCGCTGGAGACCTTCGAGCGGCCCGGCGCCGCCGTCGTCGGCCGCGGGCTGCTCGACCTGCTGCCGGACTTCGACCCGCAGCTCATCCCCGGTTCCATGCGCCGCCCCCGCGGCGACAACACCGGTTCCGTCGCGCCCGACGCGGGGCTGCGCCCCGAGGAGCGGACGAAGCCGCTGCGCATGGCCGCCCGCCGCACCGACGGCAGCGCCTTCCCCGCCGAGGTCACCAGCGCCGACCTGGAGGACGGCCCCGGCGGCGAGTCCCCGTACGCGCCCGGCCACCACTACACGGGCGACGAGCTGCTGATGCTCGTCGTACGGGACCTCACGGGCTCCGCCGAGATAGAGGCCGAGCTGCACCGGCAGCGCCGGCAGACCGAGATGATCCTGCGCGCCGCCGCCGAGGGCATCGTCGGTACGGACACCACCGGCAAGGTCGTCCTCGTCAACCCCTCCGCCGCGCAGATCCTCGGCTACCGCGCCAGCGAACTCGGCGGGGCCGACCTCCACCCCCTCATCCACCACTCCCGCCCCGACGGCACCCCCCTGCCGTACGAGGAGACCCCGATCGCCGACACCCTGCGCTCGGGGCGCAAGCACCGCGTACGCGGCCAGGTGCTCTGGGGTCGCGACGGGCAGCCGGTGCCCGTGGACATGACGACCGCCCCGGTGCGCGACGGAGACCAACTCGTCGGCGCCGTCCTCGCCTTCACCGACCGGCGGCGGCGCGACGCGCTGGAGGCGCGGCTCACGCAGTTGCGGGCGGTGCTCGACGTCGCGCTGCGCGGCCCGCTCGACACGCTGCGCGCGGAGCTGAACACGCTCGTCGACGACCCGGCCGGGCAGCTCTGGCCCGAGGCCAACCAGACGCTGCGCCACCTCTCCGCCGGCTACGGGCGGATGACCGCGCTCATCGACAGCGTGCTCGACTTCCAGCGCCTGGACACCGGCAAGGCGCGGCTCGCGGTGGAAACGGTGAACCTCGAGGACGTGGTGCACGCCGCGACCGAGGGTGCGGACGAGCTGATCGGGCCCGGGCGGGCGCAGTTCGTGGTGCACGCGCCGCAGATGGAGATCGAGGCGGACGGGCGGTGGCTGGCGCTGGCGCTGGCGCACCTGATCGCGGAGGTCGCGGGGGTCGACGCCACCGGCCAGCGGACGGCGGGGGCTTCGGACGCGCCCGTGGTCGTGGCGGCGGCCCGGCGGGGCGATGTGGTGCGGATAGAGGTGCAGGGTCCGCGGGGGGTCGGTGGCGGTGCCGCGGCCGGTTCCGGTTCCGGTGGTGCCGGGGCGGGTTCGGTGCACGAGCCGCTGGCGCGGGGCGTGGCGCTGCTGCACGGCGGGATCCTGCAGACGCACGAGGTGCCGGGGCAGAGCGGCGGTGCGTATCTGCTGGAGGTGCCGGTGCAGGCGGCGGGTCCCGCGGCGCGGGTGGCGCGGGGGCGCGAGACGTCGGGGCGCGGCCGGGACACGGGGAACGAGACGACGGTGATGCCGGGCGCGGAGGCGCCGGGGCGGGGGGCGTCGGGGACTTCTGGATCATCGGGGCCGTCGGCTGGGCCGGGGGCTTCGGTTGGCGCGGGGGCTCCGGGTGAGGTGACCGGGCCCGGTGGGGCTGCCGGGTCTGAGGGTGGTGCTGACGGTACGGCCGGGGGCGGGGCTTCCGGTGGCGGTGCCGGCGGGCGTACGGGCGGCGGGCGGCGGCGCCGCGCCGCGCCCGCGGCGGAGGAGTCGGGCGAGAGCGCGGGAACGCCCCCGCGCGGTACGGGTGTCGGCGGTACGGGTACGGGCCGGCGCCGGCGCGGGTCGACACCGGCGGCCGGGGTGCCGGCCGGGGCGGATGCTCCCGGTGGGCCCGGTGCGGGGGTGCCCGCGGAGGGCGTTGCGGTGGCCGGGCTGCCGCCGGGGCAGGGTGCGGATGACGGTGCGGGGCGCGGCGGTGCGGGTGCGGCAGGCGGTCGCGGGGCCGGTGCGACGGAGGCCGGCGGGCCGGCGGTTGTCCCGGAGCCGCGTCACACGCCGGGGCACGGTACGCCGCAGGGTGCGAGCGGGGCCGGTGGACGGCGGCGGGCGGTTCCGGAGGGGGCGCAGGGCGCGCAGGGTGCGTACGACGGTGGTGGCGGTGCGCAGGCGCCGGGTGACGGCCGTGCGGACGGCGCGCGGGACGGTGCGGCGGAGGGTGCGGCGGACGGGACCGGCGCGGCGGCGGGCGGTACGGGCGGCGCGGGCGAGGCCGGTGCCGTCGACACCGGCGCGGCGGCCGTCGGGCACGCCCTGCCCGGCACGCAGGGTCGCGGCCGGCGCCGCCGGCCCGTGGGCCAGGGCCCGGGCAGCCAACCGCAGCAGGACCGCCCGGAGTCGGGCGAGCCCACGACGGGCGCCCGCCGCCGGCCCGTAGGACGTGGCCCGGCGGGACCGGAAGGACCCGAGGGCGGACAGGGCGGACCGGCGGACTTCGAGGGGCAGGGCGCTCCGGGTGGTCCCGGAGGACGCGGCGGCCAGGGCGGATACGACGGTCCGGGTGGGCCCGGCGGCCCCGCGGGGCGCGGCGGCCAGGGTGCGTACGACGGTTCGGGTGAGCCCGAGGGCCACCGCGTCCCGGGTGGCCGTGGCCAAGCGGCCGGGCCGGAGGTCGACGGCGGTCCCGGTGCGCCCGCGGGCGCGGGCGGATACGGCGGGCCGGAGGGTCCCGGCGGCGGCCCGGTCGCGTACGACGAGGGTCACGGCCCGGGCGGGCGCGGCGGGCCACGTGGGCCCGAGGGTACGGACGGTCGGGGCGGCAACGGCGGGCCGCAGGGGCGTGACGGCCGGGGTCGCCCCGGCGGGCAGGGCGGTCCCGGCGGGTTCGACGGCCCGGGTGGACCCGAGGGACCGGACGACCCGATGGGTCCGGGCGGGCCGATGGGACCCGGCGGTCCCGGTGGCCCGGGAGGTTCTGGCGGCCCCGGCGGACGCGGCGGTCCTGCCGGTCCTACCGGTCCCGGCGGGCGCGGCGGACCCGGTGGCCCCGGTGGTCAGGCAGGACCTGGCGGGCCCGTCGGCCCCGCGGCGCCCGGTGGCCCCGGTGGACGGGTAGGCCCCAACGGCCCGGCCGGTCCCGGCCCCTTGCCTCCCGGCGGCCCCACGGCCCACACCGGTCCCGGCGCCCACATGGGCCCGGGTGCCCACGCCGAGCCGGGTGACCACCCTTCGCGTACGGGCCACGCCCCCGGCCACGCCGAACCGCTGGACCCCGACGAGTACGACGACCCGCCTGCCCCCGGCGGCCACCCGGCGCGCGGTCGCCGGGGCGGACCGGCGTACACGGCGGGCCCGGGTGCATACGACGACGCGGGCCGCGGGCCGTCCCGTGGGGAGCCGGCGCCGGGCGGCCACCCCGGGCCGGACTACACCGCGGGCCCGGGCGAGTACGGCGACGCCGGCCGCGGGCCTTCCCGCGCGCGGCAGTTGCCCGGCGGGCACGACGCCCCGGCGGGCCGCCCCGGCACGCGCGACGACCGCGGCGGGTACGCGGACCCCGACGTTCCGGCGGGCGAGTACGGCAACTCCGCCGCGCCCGGCCCCCGGACCCGCGGCAACCCGGGCGCCTACGCGGGCCGGGGCGACCCCGGCGACCCCGTCACAGGCGAGTACGACGACGCGGTGCACCCGGCCGACGGCCGGTCCCGTACACGGAACGACTCCGCCGGGTACGCGGGTCCGCCCGCCCCCGGCGAGCACGACGACGCCGGCTACGCGGGCCCCGGCGCCCCCGACGGCGGATACGACGACGCGGCCCCCGCCGGCGGCCCGTCCCGTACCCAGGACCGCCGCGGGTACGACGACGCGGCCCCCGGCCGCCGACCCGCACGGGCGCAGGGCGGACCCGGCGGGGCGTACGACCAGCCCGCAAGTGCCGGGCGCGGGCCCTCCGTTGCGCAGGGCGACACCGGTGGCGGGGTCTCCGCCGGCCGGCTTGAGCCCGCCGATCCCGCCGGCCACCGGGGCGGGGCCGGGCACCACGCCGCGCTGCCCGCCGGGCAGAACTCCGGGGCGCCGCAACTGCCCCAGGGCACCACCGGCCCAGCCGTACCGAACGTCCAGGGCACCCCCGTGCCTCCCGGCGGTGTCGGCCCCGCGCAGCCGCAGCACCCCACCGGCCGGCGCCGCCGCCCCGCCGCACCCGCCGACGCCCCGCAGGGCGCACCCGCCCTGCCCCCCGGGCCCGCGGTCCCCGACCCGGACACCGGGCCTCACCCCCACTCCCAGAGCCCCGGCGGCTACGACGACGCCCCGCCCCCGTACGCCGCCCCCCGGCCCCGGCGGGCCACCGGCCGCCCGGTGCAGGACCCCGACACCGGCCCGTACCCCCACGACGGCAACCGCGGCGCCGCCACCGGCGACGACACGGGCGAGGTCCGTACCGTACGCACCTCGCAGACGCCGCACCCCGGCCACGGCACTCCGGAGGCCCCGCAGCCCCGGCACGGCACCGGCACCCCGGCCGTGCCCGCCCAGCACGACCCCCGTACGCAGGGCGACGGCCGCCCGCAGGACGCCCCCGGCGACCGGCGGGCCCAGGACGACCCCCGTACGCAAGGCGACCCCCGCACCCACGGCGGCAACGTCCCCCGCCGGCCCGGCCCGCAGGCCCCGGCCGCCCAGAACCCCGCCGCCCGGGCCCCCGCCGGCCCCCACGCCTCCGGCCACACGCCCGCGCCCGTGGACCCGCGGCACGGGATGCAGACCCCCGCCCGCGGCGTCGACCCGCGCCGGGCGACCGCCGACCCCGCCGCCGCCCAGGCCACCCCCGCTCCGCCCACGGTCCCGGCGCAGGACGCCCCGCCCGCGGCCGCGCCCCAGGCGCCACCCCGCACCGCACCGGAGCCCGCCCACGCCCAGGCCACCCCCGCCGACGCCCCGGGATCCCGCCCCGCCGCGTCCGGCTCCGCCCCGGCCCCCGCGACCCACGGCGGCGCCACCCGCTTCGCCCGCTCCGCCGCGACCCCCGCGATGCCGGCGCTCCCGGCGCAGGGTTCTGGCCCCATCAGCGTGCGCACCCTCGGCCAGGGCGTCGCCTACGTCGACCAGCCCGGCTCACCCTCCCAGGGCGACCACCCCGGCTCCCCCGCGCAAGGCGGCCAGGGCGGCCCGCCCTCCCAGGGCGGCCACGGCCCCCGGAACGACCCGGGCCCCCAGAACCGCCCCGGGGACACCCCCCGGGACCCCCGCGGCACCCACGCCCAGCACACCGGCACCCCCACCCCCACCGGAGCCCCCGCCGGAGCCCCGGCGCACGACCCCCACGACCCCTACGACCCCGCCCACGACTCCGCGTACGACCCCTACGCCGCCGCGGGCGACCCCGCGCACGCCCCCACCCACGACCCGTACGACGCCGCCGACGAGCACACCGGCGGCCGCCGGCGCCGCCTCGGCGCCGGGTCCCCCGCGGACGGTGCGCCCCCGCGCGGCGGCAACACGCCCCCCGCGGACGCGCCCCCGCAGCAGCACGCACCTCACGCGCCCCACACCCCCCACCGCCCCGCGCCCCGCCCCGGCACCGCCGCCCGGCGGGACGCCATCGGGCGCGCCTTCGCCGTCGGGGCCCCCGACGCCTCCGCCGCCGAGGGCCCCGAGCCGCTCGACGGGCGCCACGGCGTCATCGAGGTCGCCGCGCAGGACCCCGAGACGACCCCGCTGCGGCTCGACGACGAGATGCCGCCCGAGCCGCTGGACAACCCGCGCCGGCTGCTCGTCTGGCCCGAGCCCGACGCAGCCACGCAGCAGGCGCTGACCGCGCGCAACTACCGCCCCGTCGTCGTCCACTCCCGCGAGGAGCTGGACGCGCAGATCTCCGTCTCACCCGCCGGGCTCTTCGTGGACCCGCTCACCGGCCCGATCACCCGCACCGCGCTGCAGTCGCTGCGCAAGGCGGCGGTGGCGGCGTCCGTGCCGGTCCTGGTCACGGCCGGGCTCGGGCAGGCGACGCGGGAGGCGGCGTATGGGGCGGACCCGGCGGTGCTGCTGAAGGCGCTCGCGCCGCGCGACAGCGAGCAGCACCCGCCGCGCGTGCTCCTCTTCGAGGAGAACCCCGACATCGCGGACGCGCTGGCGGCGACGCTGGAACGGCGCGGCATGCAGGTCATGCACGCCACGTCGGACGAGGCGGCGGTGGACCTCGCGACGCGCTTCCGGCCGAACCTGGTCGTGATGGACCTGATGCGGATCCGCCGCCGGCGTACGGGCATCGTGGACTGGCTGAACGCGAACGGGATGCTCAACCGGACCCCGATGGTGGTCTACACGGCCGTGGACATCAACCGCGCGGAGCTGCCGCGGCTGCGGTCGGGGGAGACGGTGCTGTTCCTGGCGGAGCGGTCGACGAGCGCGGAGGTGCAGAACCGCATCGTCGACCTGCTGGCCAAGATCGGCACCACGTAGCCGGCACCACGCAGCCGGCACGGCGGCCGGACCGGTCGTTCGCCCCCCTGCGCCCCCCGACGGCCCCGAACCGGCCCTGCACCGGCCCCGCACCGGCTCCGCTCACGCCCCGGACGACGACGAGCGCCCGCCCCTCACAGCCGCGTCACCGTCAGCTCCCCGTCCGCGTACCGCCGCCGCAGCACCTTCTTGTCGAACTTCCCCACGCTCGTCTTCGGCACCTCACCGATCCGCGCCCACCGCTCCGGCAACTGCCACTTCGCGATCCGCTCCCCCAGATACGCCCGCAGTTCCTCGTCGGTCACCTCCGCGCCCTCGCGCAGCACCACCGCCGCCAGCGGCCGCTCCTCCCACCTCTCGTCCGGTACGGCGATGACCGCCGCCTCCGCGACGTCGGGGTGGGCCATCAGGTGGTTCTCCAGCTCCATCGACGAGATCCACTCGCCGCCCGACTTGATGACGTCCTTCGCCCGGTCGGTCAGCGTCAGATAGCCGTCGGGCGTGATCGTGCCGACGTCGCCCGTGCGCAGCCAGCCGTCCTCGCTGAACTTGTCCTCCGGCCGGAACGGCTCCCCGTCCGCGCCGCCGTAGTACGCGCCCGCGATCCACGGCCCGCGTACCTCCAGTTCGCCCGCCGACTCGCCGTCCTGCGGCAGCAGGGTGCCGTCCGGGCCGCGCAGCCGCGCCTCCACGGTGGCGGGGAAGCGGCCCTGCTTCAGCCGGTACGGGTACTCCGCCGCCGGTTCGAGGCCCGCCGGCGGGTGCGCGATGCAGCCCAGCGGCGAGGTCTCCGTCATGCCCCACGCCTGCACGACGCGGATGCCGTGCCGCTCCTCGAAGCCCTTCATGAGCTGCGGCGGGCAGGCGGTGCCGCCGACGATGGCGGTGCGCATGGAGGAGACGTCGCGGGGGCGGGCGTCGAGTTCGTTGAGCAGGGCCTGCCAGATGGTGGGGACGGCGCCGCTGATGGTGGGCCGGCAGGTCTCCATCATCTCGGCGACCGGTCCCGGCTGGAGGAAGCGGTCGGGCATGAGCAGGGACGTACCGGCCATGAAGGCGGCGTGCGGCAGCCCCCAGGCGTTGACGTGGAACATCGGCACGATCGGCAGCGCGAGGTCGTGGACCGTGATGCCGAAGGACTCGGCGGCGAGCACGCCGAGGGAGTGCAGGTAGACGGAGCGGTGGCTGTAGAGGGTGCCCTTGGGGTCGCCGGTGGTGCCGGAGGTGTAGCAGAGGGCGGCGGCCTCGCGTTCGTCGAGGACGGCCCAGTCGTACGACTCGGGGCGGCCGGCGAGGAGTTCCTCGTAGTCGTGGACGGTGACGTGGGTGCCGTCGAGTGCCGCGCGGTCGCCCGGTCCCGCGACGACGACGTGCTCGACGGCGGGGAGGTGCGGCAGCAGCGGGGCGAGGAGGGGGAGGAGGGTGCCGTTGGCGAGGATGACGCGGTCGCGGGCGTGGTTGACGATCCAGACGAGCTGGCGCGGGTCGAGGCGGAGGTTGAGGGTGTGGAGTACGGAGCCCATGGCGGGCAGCGCGAGGTACGCCTCCAGGTGCTCGGCGTTGTTCCACATGAGGGTGCCGACCGGCTCCTGCTGCCGTACGCCGAGTTCGTCGCGGAGCGCGTGGGCGAGCTGCGCGGCGCGGGCGCCGACCTCCGCGTAGGTCCTGGACTGCGGCGGCTCGCCGGATCCGGTCCAGGTGAGGACCCTGGAGTCGCCGTGGATGGTCGAGCCGTGGGTCACGATCCGCGAGATGGTCAGCGGTACGTCCTGCATCGTGCTCAGCACGGAGGGCCTCCCGGTGGTAGGACACGCAGAGACACGCAGTGGTTACGCGCCAGTAGACAGTGGCGCTGATTCTGCTGGCGACCGGGCACCTTGTCACTACCTCGGGAGGGGGTGACTGTCCGCCCCCGTACCCCCGCGCACATCCCCGCGCTGGGCCTGGCGCAGGCTCCCCTGCGCGCTCGTACGAGAGCCGCCGCGCGGCCCGTACGAGAGCCGCGGCGCATCCCCTACGGGAGCCGCGGCGCGACCCCTAGGCCGCCTGCGTCATCTCCCCCAGCCCCGTGTCCTCCCGGAGCTTCGCGAGCGCCCGCGAGACCGCGCTCTTCACCGTTCCGACCGACACCCCCAGCACGGCCGCCGTCTGCGCCTCGCTGAGGTCCTCGTAGTACCGCAGCACCACCATCGCCCGCTGCCGCTCCGGCAGCCGCAGCACCGCGCGCCACATCGCGTCGCGCATCGCCTGGTGCTCCGCCGGGTCGGGGCCGGGCACGGGGGCGGGCTCGGGGAGGTCGTCGCCCGCGGCGTACTCGTCGACGCGGCGCTTGCGCCACTGCGAGGTGCGGGTGTTGAGCAGCGCGCGTCGTACGTAGCCGTCGAGGGCCCGCGGGTCCTCGATCCGGTCCCAGGCCAGATAGGTCTGCGCCAGCGCGGTCTGCAGCAGGTCCTCGGCGTCCCACGGGCTGGTGGTCAGGGAGCGCGCGGTGCGCAGCAGCACCGGTCCCCGGAGGTGCACGTACGCCGCGAAGGTCGGCAGGGGCGGTCGTGCGGTGTCCGCCGCCGCGGGGGCGTCGGTGGTGCTGGCTGTGGACATGGCTCCACGCTAGGAGCGGTACCCGGGTATGCGGATCGCCCGTAGGTCGCGATGCCGACTCCACCCGAGGGAGTAGGTACCGAGCCGGCCGGACCTCCCGTAGGTGGAGGGGCGGCCGGAGGACCCTTCGGGGTACTACGTCCGGGGGCCCATGATCGCGACCGGCGCGTCCACGACGTTGCGGTCGATGACGATCCGCTTGCCGCCGTGCCGCTCCTCGACCATGCCCGCGTACTGGTGGATCCGGCGGTGCGGCCGCCAGGCGGCGGGGTCGACGCGCGGCTCACCGTACAGCGAGGGCGCGGTGCGCCAGCGGGCCACCCAGAGCACGGACGGCAGCCCGTCCCGCCCGGCGCGGCGGGCCTGCTCGATCATGCGGATGCCGGAGTTCGCGCTGCTGTAGAGCCCGGGGAACCAGCCGAGGCGGCGCACCTCTTCGTTCCACGCGCGGACGTACGCGAGGGTGGTGCGCTCGCAGGCCGCGGAGCCGCGGAAGTGCTCGATGTCGAGGTAGAGGGCGCTGCGCGGGGCCATGCCGAGCGCGCGGGCGCTGCGCACGGCGTCGCGGGCCTCGGCGCGGCCCTGGCCGCGGGGGCGGTCGGGGTCGATGCGTACGTGGTCCTTGTTGCCGGCGACGACGCAGGGGGACTGGGAGCCGACGTAGAGGGGGAGCACGCGCCAGCCCATGCGGTGGACGGCGCGGAGCCAGGAGGGGGTGAGGTGGGGCTGGTCGGGGCAGGCGCGGCCGCGGCCTGCGAAGTAGACGCCGACGGCGCCGTAGGGGGAGGCGCGCCAGGCGGACATGGCGGCACGGGAGGGGGTGTGGCAGGTGTCGAAGGCGCGGCCGCGGAAGACGTGGGCGCCGAAGTCGCGGGGGTCGCGGAAGTCTTCGGGTGCGGGTGCGGGGGCGGGGGCGGCGGCGTCGGCGGTGGCTGAAGTGGCGGTGGCCGCGTCGGCGGTGGCGGCCGGGCTGCCGGTGAGTGCGCCGGCGAAGACGGCGACGGCGGCGAGGAGCGGGGCGAGAAGGCGGCGGGTGGTGCGGCGGGGCTGGGGAGGCATGCCGAGCAGTGAACGGGGCGGACGGGCGGGGCGGCCGGTGCGACACGCGCGGGTGGGCCGTCCGGAGGGCGGCGGGAGGCCCGTACGCGGGACGTACGCGGAACGTACGCGGGACCTGGGCGGGACGTACGCGGCGCGCAAGGAGCCCGGCCGTACGCGGAACGCAAGGGCCCGTACGAGCCTGACGGGCCCCGGGGCGGGCCCGCCGCCCCCGGACGCGACCGCGCGGCCGCACCGTGACGGTGCGGCCGCGCGGGCCATCCCCATGAGCACCCCGAACTGCGTGAGCCCTTACCAGATGTTGGTGAAGGCGATCACGGTGTCCGACTGGTCGACGGCGTTGCCGAAGCCCTGGACGTTGGCGGTGTTGGACTCGTTGTAGCCGCCGTCGCCGTTGTTGACCTGCTGGGTCTGGGCGTTGTTGCCGAAGTTGTCGTCACCGACGCCGCCGAGCTGGCCGACGATCGCGGAGTGGGAGTCGTCGTTGGCGAACGCCCCGGCCCCGTTGTCCGCGTGCGCGACCCCTCCGAAGAGCGCGACAGCGAGCGGCAGTGAAGCTGCCGCGGCCAAGATGCGGGCCGTGCGAGTGCGTGCCATCTGCTTCCTCCTATGTAACGGAAGACGGTTCCGTTTTCGGGAGCCGACCGGTGTCCCGGCCGGCTCTCCGGCGGTTTGCGACGTCGCGAGAGCATCGTTTCCCACGCGCTCCCGGACATTCGCGGACCACCACCCATTTCCCCCGCAGGCATGATCGGCGCCGGGTAAACCCGCACAGCCGCCCACTTTCGCGTATCGAACACGTGTACGAGACTGGAGGGATGGACAGCTCCGTACACAGCCACGCCCTCACCGCCGCGCTGGCCGCCGCCCGTCGCGGCCTGCCCGTCTTCCCGCTGTCCCGCGCGAAACAGCCCGCGGTCCGCTCCCCGCACCACGCTGACTGGCCGCGGGTGCCCTGCCGCGGGGAGTGCGGGCGCATCGGCCACGGCGTGTACGACGCGACGACGGACACCGACGCGATCCACACCCTCTTCGCCGCCGCACCCTGGGCGACGGGGTACGGGATCGCCTGCGGCCGGCCGCCGCATCACCTGATCGGGCTGGACCTCGACGTGAAACCGGGGACGGACGCGAGGGGAGTGTTCGAGTCGCTGCTCGCGACGCACGGGATCGTGCTGCCGCCGACGGTGGTGATACTCACCCCGGGCGGCGGCCGTCACATCTGGCTCACGGGCAACGCCGGCCACACGGTCCCCAACTCGGTGGGCCGGCTGGCACCCGGGGTCGACGTCCGCGGCACCGGCGGCTACTTGGCCGGGCCGGGCTCCCGCACCCTGCACGGCACGTACCGGCTGGCGCCCCGCTCGGCCCGCGCCCCGGCCCCCGCCCCGGGAGCCCTGCTGCGCCTCCTCACCCCACCGCCGCCGGACCCCCCGCCGCCGCCCCCGGACGCCGACCACCCTCCGGGAGGAGAGCGCCGGGCTGACGGCGACCGCCGGCCGGACGCCCTGATCCGCTTCGTGGCCGCCTCCCACCCCGGCGAACGCAACGCCCGCCTGTTCTGGGCAGCCTGCCGCGCGTACGAGACGGGCCACGGCCGGGACGTAGCGGAGGCGCTGATCCGTGCCGCGATGACGGCGGGCCTGCCGGAGCGGGAGGCGAAGGCGACGGTGGCCTCGGCGGCGAGACACCTGCCGCGGTGACGGGAACCCGCCGCGAAACCGCAGGCGGCAGGCCCTCGGAGAAAAAATCCGGGGAGACCGGCCGGCCCAGCGATGAGTCGGCCGCCCCCACTCCGTCTATCCCTGTGTAAGCGTGCTCAAGGAGCCGACGACCACAGCCCGGAGAGGGGCCGTCACGATGCCGCACAAGATCTTCGTCAACCTGCCCGTGAAGGACCTGGACCGCTCGATGGCCTTCTTCACCGCCCTCGGCTACCGCTTCGACGAGAACTTCACCGACGAGAACGCCACCTGCCTCGTCATCTCCGACGACATCTACGCGATGCTCCTCACCGAGCCGTTCTTCAAGGGCTTCACGAAGAAGGAGATCGCGGACGCCGGCACGTCGACGGAGGCGATCCTCGCCCTGAGCGTCGACAACCGCGAGGCGGTCGACGAGATCGTCGACAAGGCGCTGGCGGCGGGCGGCGGCGTCGCGAACGAGCCCAACGACCAGGGCTTCATGTACGGCCGCAGCTTCCTCGACCCGGACGGCCACCAGTGGGAGATCTTCTGGATGGACCCGGCCGCCACCACCCCCGGGTGACCCCGCCCCACCACCCCCACACCCCACTGCCAAACCCGCACGCAACGCCGCCACCCGAACCGCTAGCCTTGGTCCCTGCCGCCGCGGAGCGACGGCAGGGAGAGTTGCCCGAGTGGCCTAAGGGACCGGTCTTGAAAACCGGCGTGGCGTACCCCGTCACCGTGGGTTCGAATCCCACACTCTCCGCCGAGAAGCACCATCCCCGCAGGTCAGAAGCGGCGCCGTCATGCCCCGACGACGCCGCTTCCGCATGGGGCCTGTCTCACCCTGATTCGCGGGTTTCCCACCCCTGACCAGTGCGTGCGGCCAACCTGCGGCCAGGATTCAGGACGGCGCGGGCCCATCTCCGTGCTCAGCCAACCCCTGGTCGATGAGCGCGTTCATCTTGGCTTCCTCCCCGTCCAGCACCTTGGCGTAGTAGCGCTGGAGCACGGCGACGCTCTGCCCCGCGCGGCGGGCGGTCTCGGCAAGGCTCACCCCGGAGCGGAGCCAGAACGAGACGCAGGCATGGCGCAGGTCGTACGGGATGGCGGCCAGCGGGGAATCCACCTGCGCGGCCGTGAGCGCCTTCCGCCGGGCCTCCTTCCACACCACGCTGTACTCCTGCGACCGGACGGGGCCACCGCGTACGGCGCTGAACAGTCGCCCCTCGGGGGTGGCGCCACCTGCCTCCAGGTGAGCGCGCAGGATGGCCACCAGCACCGGAGGGATGGGCACCGGCCGGACCGCCTTGCGGGCCCGGTGCTTGAGCTGGCGTTCCTCGTAGGGCTTGCCGTCGTCCGTCCACGCGGAACCCACTTGCGGCCGGGCGCCGGCGAGCAGGAGCCGCCCCCAGCCTTCGGCGGGCAGCTCGCACTGATCGGCGCTCAGCATGGATACCTCTTCGGGGCGCATGGCGGCGTAGTAGATGCAGGCGAAGAACGCGACCAGGTGGGCACCGCGCGGCCCCTGTGCCCGCACCGCATCGAGCAACGCGCGCGCTTGCGCGGGTGTGGCGACGCTGCGCGCGTCCAGTTCCTCTACGGCCTTGGGGGTCTCCCAGTGCACGCGGTGCAGGGGGTTGCCTGGCAGCAGCTCGTGCTCCACGGCCAGGCGCAGGCAGTTGCTCAGCACCGCGCGGCGCCGCCGGAACGTGTTCGCGGCGGCGGGCTTCCCGTCCTTCCTCTTGGCCAGGTGCTCCAGCACCGTGCGCATGCGCTTGGCGCTGTCCAGGTCAACCACGGCCGGCGCGTTGCGTTCCGCCCACGCCAACGCGTTGGCCTCAACTTCCGGGGGTTCCTGGCCGTGCCGACCGGCGTTGAAGGCCCACAGATAGAGCGCACGGCGCAATACGTCGTCCTCCGGTCGCCCCTTACCTGTCGGGCACAGAGCCATCGTGGCAATCGTCAGGCTTTCCGCGATGCTCGACCGGTGCTTCGCTGCGGCTGTCGGCCACTTCCGCGCGACGTGCTCACGAGCGTGGGCGTACCAGCTCGTGCGGTTCCGTTCACGCACCTCGGACACAGGAAGGCCGGTCTCCGTATCGAACGGTTCGCCCTTGCGTGTCGCGGTCAGCAGCTCCGCACGGCGGGCATCCGCGAGCGTCTTGGTCGCGAACTTCTCCTGATGCTCAACACCGTTCACCTGCCACCGCAGTTGGAACGGCGCGACCTTGCTCGGGCGCTTCCGGATGCTCCAAATGCGCACGTCGTAGCTATGCATTGTTCTCCTTACGGAGAGGGACCCCGCCGTCTGGCGGGGCCCCTCGGGTCGATGGCGGGTCAGGCGCACGTCTCGTGCTGCGCCCACCACGCATCCAGGTCGCTACGGCGACAACGGATCTGGCCGTTGGGCAACTTGATGAGCTTCGGGGCCTTGCCGCGGGCGCGCAGGCGGTAGAAGGCAGCGCGGCTCATGCCGATCTCGGTGAGGACTTCGGAGAGCTTGAGCTTCTTGGTACTGGCCATCGGGGGCCTCCTTCGGCTGGCGCTCAGGTCTCTTCTTCCGGGGAATCCGCCACGTCCGCCACGCCGCCACATCGCAGGTCAGAGGGTTGATCGTGTGGCGGATAGCGGATGTGTGGCGGATTGGTGCCGCCACGCCGGGCGGGCGTGGCGGCACTCGGGGCCGGTACGGGTTACGTGGTGAGGACCGCCTGTGTGGCGGTTGCCGCTGGCGCGTGGCGGATGGGTGTGGCGGTATCCGCCACGGATTCACCCCCGCTGACCTGGGGTGTGGCGGACGTGGCGGACGTGGCGGATTCTCCGGGGTACGGAGGGCAGTACCGCGTCCAGGCGTCCGCGAGGTCTTCCGCGTAGTAGCCCTTGGGGAAGCCCGAGGGGGTACGGATGCCGCGCGGCTTGATGGGCTTGTTCGCCGGGGTGACGTACTGGCCCAGCAGCCGGGCGAGGGTGCGGGAGTTGATGGGCTTGTCGTCCAGGTCGCCCCATGGCGCGTCGTCCAGGCGCAGGAGGCATTCGAGGATGGCGGCGGTGGGCATGCGGTCGGCGCCGCAGAACACCTTGTCCCGCAGGTCGGTCAGCAGCCGTACGCCCATCGACGCTTCGTCGTTGTCGTGGGCTGCGTGGACCAGTTCGACGCAGGCGGCGCGGGCCCGGGTGGGCCAGTGCCCGCCGGCCGCGTCCGCTGCGGCGAGGAGTGGTTCCCAGACGTCGGCGGGGCGGTCGGTGATGCCGTCGGGCATGGCCGGCCATGCTCCGCTGACCTGTTCGCGTACGGTGTCGGCCCATTTGGCGAGGCGGTCGCGTAGGGCGTGGCCTTGCTGGTCGTGGATGCGCTGGCGGTAGGACTCGACTTTCTCGTTGGGGGCGCGTTTGCGCATGCGGATGATGACCGAGCGGGTCAGCACGGTGTCCGGCAGGGAGCCGAGTCCGGCCATGGCCACGGCGCAGTAGGAGTTGAAGACCTGCGCGTTCTGGTTCGAGCCCTCCCCGACGCACCGCAGCGCGCCGCCGATGCGCCGGTAGCCGGCGTTGAGGAAGCCCCGTAGTGCTTCGTCGGCGCCGGCTTTGGGTCCGAAGATGGTGTCCACCTCATCGAAGAGCACGGTGGGCAGTCCCTCGGCGGAGTCGACCAGCCGGTACAGGGCGTTCGCGGACGCGGACACCGTGGTGACGGGCCGGGGCGTGAGGAGTTCCACGATCTCCAGGGCGCGGGACTTGCCTGATCCCGGCTCCGGGGACAGGAACGCGATCCGCGGTGTGGTCTCGTAGCAGTCGATGAGGTGCGCGTGCGCGTCCCAGAGCGCGACGGCGACGTAGGCGGCTTCGGTGGGGAAGACGTTGAAGCGACGATGGAAGGCTTCCACCTCGTCCAGCAGCGCGGCCCCGTCGATGGCAGTGCTCATGCGGCGGTCCTTCCTTCCTGGTTGCTGCGCAGCGGGCAGGTTTCACGGTGGGCCGTGTGCGCGTCGATGAGCGCCAGCACGCGCGTCAAGCCGACGGCGTTGCACTCCCAGCCGCACAGGCATACTGACCGGGCCGTAGGCACGGCGCGGGCAGGTGCGGAGACGTGGAGCCATGCGACCGCGTAGCGGCCATCCCCGGCCGCGTTGTCGGCCCGCGGCCGCTGCGGGGGAAGGACTGAAGGGACGCCCTGACGGGCGACTCCCTGTCGGGCGCCTGCGTCCGCGGCCGGTGCAGTACTGCTCGCGGGCTCAGTGCCGGGGAGTCGCGGCTTGGGCGTGAGGTCGGTCATGCTGGATGCCTCCTGGTCTCGCGAGAGGGCAGGGCAAACCGGGGCGGCCGCGTGTCTTTGGCGAGATGAGGCGGCCGTCCCGGTGTCACATCGTGGGTCGGTGTGAGGGCTACCGGCGGTGTCCGGAGCGGGGGGCGAGGGTCCAGTTCTTGCCGTGGGCGACCCCGTGGCGTTCGGACCAGATGGTGTTGCTGCCGTACAGGAAGAGGGTGAGCCCGACGCCGTTGAAGAGGGTCAGGAAGCCCACGTTGTACTGGCCAAGCAGGCCATCGATGAATTCGCCCACTTCGTCCATGGGGACTTCGCCAGGGTTGCGGCTACGAACGAAGGGGTCAGGACACATGAAGACCGGCAGGCGCCCATAGCCGTTCCAGTCGGCCATGGAGTAGTCGATGGACTGGGCGACCCAGCCAATCCGGTCTTTCCTGCTCGCGTTCCCGACGTGTGACTCCCAAGATTTGAACTCGACACCGAGCGCGACCTGCCGGTTCTTCCACATGTGCGCGTCCCGGGGTCTGAGGACGGCATCTATCCGACACGGGCGCCCGGTGGGGTGCATGCCCGTTACCTCGCGCTGGATGTGAAACCAGGGCGCGAGACGGCGCAGTACCGCCTCGGCGAGCGTTGCCTCATCGGCGAAGCCAGCCAGGGGTACCTGTTGGCCGGACAGTGGGTAGCCAGGAGATGGCACGAAGGGTGAGGGTTCACCGGCGATCGGTTGGAACGCTGCGGCTGCCTTCTGAATGAGTAAGGCGGTCTCCACGTTGGCGTTTGCTGTCACAGGCGAAGTCTCCTGAGCGGTCAAGGTTCGGCAGGCGGAGGCGAAAGGACGGCTGTAACAGGAGGGGCAGTCCCCCCCTCCTGCATGTTGCAGCCGGTTGGCGCAGCCAACCGAGTCACCTACCCACTTGGCGGGGTCGGTGGGCGCCGGCCCGCAGCCCGGATGCGATGGTGGCCCGGGCCTCGCGTTCGCTCTGACCCACTCTGGTGCCCGCATCGGTTAGCCACTCAGTGACCTCATACGCGGTCAGCGCACCACCGGCGACCAACTGTCCGAGCGCGACTGATGAGTGGTACAGGGCCGTGTTGTGCTGGTTCGGTCCCGAACAGATCACCCGCTGAAGCTCTCCGTCGATCGCAGCACGCAGGTATCGGTTCGATCGGGAACGACGGTGCAGGGAGACGCTGATACGCCGTTGGTCGGGCAGCGACGTAGGCCGGAGTCGTTCCAGCAGCCACGCAGGAAGCGGCACGACCGGCGCCGAGTCGATGACCGCGTACGAGCGGCCGCCGACGGTGCTGCCCGCGGCGACGACGTACCCGCCGTGTGCGCGGGTGTCGATGTGCGGGGCGAGGGTGCCCGCGGTGTTGCCCAGCCGGGTGCCGGGCGGGGCGGTGAAGTAGCGGTGTTCGCCGCCGCTGGTGGTCCGCAGCGTGAACGTGTCGGGTACGGGCTGGCCGGTGCGCTCGCAGAGCGCCTTGAAGGTCGCCGCGCCGCCAGGCGCGTCCTGCTTGCCCTTGGCCACGTCCAAATCGAGGACGACCAGCCCGGCCGGGCCGGTCGCGATACCGACGTTGAACGCGCCCGCGGACCAGGCGGCGCGGATGCGGTCGGGGTCGGTGGTGGCGCGCTGTTCCCACTTGCGGTGCCGGTCCGTGCAGGCTCCGGTGCCGGGGCAGCGGGCTTCGCTGTGCAGCGCGGGCCGCTTGGCGCCGGGGCGCAGCGGGAACACCGGCCAGCCGCGTCCCGCGGCGTCCAGGGCGGCGCGCATCAGGTCCCCGTTCATGCCGCCTCCCCCAGACGCCGCGCGTACAGCAGCGCGTACCCGGCGCGGCCGATGTACTCGGTGTAGGCAGGTGGGATGGCTTCGGTCAGTTCCTCGCGGACGTCGGTCCAGTCGATGCCGAGGGCCGTTTGCAGCTCCGGGACGGTCGGTTTGCCGCCGCCGTTGCCGTAGGCCGCGACGTAGGGGCCGTCGTAGAAGCGGCCGTGTCGGTAGCCGCGCACCCGGCCCCGATGCGGCATGTGCGCCGGCCGCTCGATGCGCCAGCCGCCCAACTCGAAGTTGCGGTGCCGGATGACCCCGAGACCGAACATCTCCCCGCACAGCGTCAGGTCTTTGCGGATCTCCGCGCGGCCGTTGGGCTGCTCGATGACGTACGGCAGCCCGGTGCGGTCGAGCAATTCGCGGGTGGGCGCCACGAGGTCGACGTGCGTGCGCCCCCATCCCTGTGAGGCGTTCGTGCCCACCGTGAGCGCGCATCCGTGCTGGCACGGCGGGGAGGCGTGCACGAACGAGTACCGGCGGATCTCACCCGTGGCGATCAGTTGGGTGAGGTAGCTCAGCGCGTCGCCCTGGTGGTACGGGAAGGGGTAGTTGGGTCGGTCGGCGATGTCGCAGCCGCGCACGTCGAACCCGACACGGGCATAGCCTGCGCCTGCGCCGCCGGCGCAGGAGAACAGATCCAGCAGTAACGGCCGGAACGTGGCCGGCACTCGCCGGATGTGGGTGGGTTGGGTCATGCTGGAGTCCTCCAACAGGTCTGTTGTGGGCCGTTGGCCGGGGCGACCGCCTCTCTCGCCAAAGACACGCGGTCGCCCCGGGCGCATTCAGGCGTCAGGGTGGTCGGCGCAGTTGCACTGGTAGTCGAGCCAGCAGCAGTTGGGGCATCGGCCCTCTGTCAGCAGCGCCGCGAAGCGCTTCGCCTCCTCCTGCGCGGCGGTGTCGAGGCGGCGGGCGGCGGCGTGCACCTTGGCGTCCAGCACGGCCGGGGGCGCGGTGGTGAAGTCGTGCAGGGCGACGGCCGCGGCGATGATGACGTCGCAGAGTTCGTCGGCCACGTCGCGGGCCGTGTGGGTGGTGCCTTTGCGCGGGTTCTGTCCGGTCATGCCGATGTACGCGGCGGCGGCTTCTCCGGCTTCCTCGCTGATCTTCAGCAGCCGCATGGCGCGTTCGTGTTCGGCGGTGCCGTTGGCCTGGTCCAGCGTGGCGGCGATCTGGGCCGTGACCGGCCACAGAGAGGTGGTGGTCTCGATGGCGAGTGCGGCAGCGGCGGCGATGTTGCGCGGGTCGTCGTGGACGATGCCGCCGTCGCCGGTCGCGCACCGCTCGTAGACGGCCAGGGCGATGGCCTCCATCAGCGGGTCCCCGTCAATCCAGGCGGCAGGGCGGTCGGGCGCCGTGATGTCACTCATGGTTGAGTCCTCCGGGTGTCTAGAACGGGGGTTCGTCGCTGTAGCCGTTGACGGCCCACGGGTCGCGGTGACGGTCGCGGACACGCCGGAAGTGGCGGATCACGGGCCACAGGCGTGGCGGCAGCGCGGTCCACCGCGGCAGGGGCAGCAGCGTCCAGCGGCGGCCGGCGTTGAAGCAGTCGCAGGGCTCCCAGTTGGTGCCCGCGTACTCGCCGTTGTGGTCGCCGTAGTCGTAGGCGGTCCCGCCGTCGCCCTCGCAGTCGGGGCAGTCGGGTCGGGGGGTGTCGGTGAGTACGAGCGCGTGGCGCGGGCAGCCGGTCCGCTCGATACGCAGTCGCATAGGTGTTGCTCTCCCTTCAGTGTCGGTCGCGGGTGAGTCGCAGGGTGATGCCGCCGATGCCGAGTGGTCCGGCGGCGCCAGCTATGACGGTGGCGGCGTGGGTGGCCGCGTCGAGCAGTGCGCACACGGCAACGACCAGTCCCCAGCAGCCGGCTGCCGCGGCGGCGGCGATGGCGACGGGGATGAGTAACCGCCGCCACGGCACGCCGTGGCGGGTCGTGGTCGGGACGGTGATGATGATGGGCTGGCCGGTTGCCTGTGCTCGGTCGTAGGCGTCGGCGGGGATGTG
>NZ_JBIAMS010000034.1:0-95183 GCF_042874195.1 Streptomyces sp. NPDC004134
GGGGGCGTTTTGGGGGTTTTTTTGGGGGGGGGGGGGGGTGGGGTTTTTTTGGGGGGGGGGGGGGGGGGGGGCCCCCCGCCCCGCCCCCCCCGGGGGGGGGGGGGGGGGGGGGGGCCCCCCCCCCCCCCCCGACACCGACTCTGTGAAGGAGCCGCACATGCGTCACCTGACATGGCACGCGGCGGGTTCGCTCGCGTGCTGCGCGGCACTGCTCGCCGCGGCGGCCGCTCCCGCGTACGGGCACGACCCCGCCCGCGGCACCCTCCCGGCGGGCGACGGCTGGGCGTCGGCGGCCGGCGGCACGACGGGCGGCGCCGCGGCGGGCCGGGAGAACGTCCGCACGGTCCGTACCTGGGAAGAGTTCCGCGCCGCGCTGGCCGCGGGCGCCGGGGAGCCGCAGATCGTCCGCGTCGCCGGCACGATCGACGCCGGCGCGGCCGGCTGCGCCGCGTACGAGGCCCCCGGCTACGACTTCGGCCGCTACCTCGCCGACTACGACCCCGCCGTCTGGGGATACGACACCCCGGTCAGCGGCCCCCAGGAGGACGCCCGCGCCGCCTCCGCCGCGAACCAGGCCGCGGCCATCGAGGCGTACGTGCCCTCGGACACCACCGTCGTCGGCGTCGGCCGCGACGCCGCCCTCAGGGGCGCCAGTCTGCAGCTCAAGGACGCCGACAACGTCATCGTCCGCAACCTCACGCTGGAGAGCCCGCTCGACTGCTTCCCCCAGTGGGACCCCACGGACGGCGACCGCGGCGCCTGGAACTCCGAGTACGACGCGGCGGTGGTCCACAACTCCACCCACGTCTGGCTGGACCACAACACCTTCACCGACGGCCGCCACCCCGACAGCTCCCTGCCGCACCACTACGGCGAGCTGTACCAGCGGCACGACGGCGAACTCGACGTCGTCCGCGGCGCGGACCTCGTCACGGTCTCCTGGAACGTCTTCGAGGACCACGCCAAGACCCTGATGATCGGCAACAGCGACGGTGCGGGCGGCACGGACCGCGGCAGGCTGCGGGTGACGCTGCACCACAACCTGTTCCGCGGGGTGGGCGAGCGGGCGCCGCGGGTGCGCTTCGGGCAGGTGGACGCGTACAACAACCACTACGTGATCGCGGCGGAGTCGTACTCCTACTCCTTCGGCATCGGCTTCGAGTCGCGGCTGGTGGCGGAGAAGAACTCCTTCCGCCTGCCGCCGGGGACAGACGCGGGCCGGATCCTGAAGAAGTGGAGCGAGGCCCCGCTGACGGCGGCCCACAACATCGTCAACGGCGCCCCGGCCGATCTCATCGCGGCCCACAACACGGCCCACCCGGACACCCCGCTCCAGCGGGACGCCGGCTGGACCCCGGCGCTGCGCACCCGGGTCGACGAGCCGCGGGCGGTGGCGGGCGTGGTGGTGCCACGGGCGGGAGCGGGCCGGATCGGCTGAGCCGGTCGCGTACCCGGCGGAACGGTCCGTGGGCAGGGCACGTAACTGTACGGCTCCGCCGCTGAGGTGTAACACAAGCTCAACCTGATCAGGCGGCTCAGCAGGCACAATGCGACCTGCCGTGTGCACGGCAACCGTCCCCGCCGCCGTTCAGGAGCACCCCCGTGTCCGACCAGATTGCCGACAAGTCCCCCTCGCCAGCGCCGAGTTCCGCGGGCCTGGAGAGTTTCTTCCGCATACGTGAGCGCGGGTCCACCGTCGGACGGGAGATACGCGGTGGACTCGCCACGTTCTTCACGATGGCGTACATCCTCGTGCTCAACCCGATCATCCTCAGCGGCGCCGAGGACAAATACGGCAACCAGCTCGACTTCGGTCAGCTCGTCACCGTCACCGCCCTCGTCGCCGCCGTGATGACCGTGCTCATGGGGGTGACCGCCAACCTCCCGCTCGCCCTCGCCGCCGGCCTCGGCATCAACGCCGTCGTCGCGTACCAGATCGCGCCCCTGATGACCTGGCCCGACGCGATGGGGCTCATCGTGCTGGAGGGCATCATCGTCTGCCTCCTCGCCGCCACCGGCGTGCGCGAGGCCGTCATGAACGCCATCCCGCAGCCGCTGAAGGTCGCGATCAGCGTGGGCATCGGCATGTTCATCGCCCTCATCGGCTTCATCGACGCCGGCTTCGCCACCCGCATCCCCGACATCGCCGACACCACCGTCCCGCTCCAGCTCGGCAGCACCGGGTCGCTCAGCGGCTGGCCGGTCGTCGTCTTCTGCGCCGGTGTGCTGCTCACCGTGTCGCTGCTCGCGCGGGGCGTGAAGGGCGCGATCCTCATCAGCATCCTGGCGATGACCGTCGTCGCCATCGTCATCAACTCCCTCGCCGACATCGCCGACGAGGCATGGGGCCTGACCGTCCCGGACTGGCCCGGCGACGTGGTCGAGGCGCCGGACTTCGGGCTGCTCGGGGAGTTCAGCTTCTTCGGTGCGTTCGACGAGGTCAGCGCGGTGACCGTGGTGCTGCTTGTCTTCACCCTCTTCCTCACCGACTTCTTCGACACCATGGGCACCGCGGTCGGCGTCACCAGCGAGGCCGGCCTCCTCGACGAACAGGGCCGCGTCCCGCGCCTGGGCCGCCTCCTCTTCGTCGACGGCCTCGCCACCGTCTTCGGCGGCGCCGCCTCCGGCTCCTCCAGCACCAGCTACATCGAGTCAGCCGCAGGCGTCGGCGAAGGCGCCCGCACCGGCCTGGCCAACCTCGTCACCGGCGGACTCTTCGCGCTGGCCCTCCTCTTCACCCCGCTGGCCCTGGTCGTCCCCTCCCAGGCCGCGGCGCCCGCGCTCATCGCCGTCGGCTTCCTGCTGATGACGCAGGTACGCCACGTCGACTGGACCCGCTACGAGATCGCCGTCCCCGCGTTCCTCACGATCGCCGTGATGCCGTTCACGTACTCGATCACCAACGGCCTGGGCGCCGGGTTCATCGCGTACGTGCTCCTCCAGGCGGTCATGGGCCGCGCCCGGAAGGTGCACCCGCTGATGTGGGCGGTGTCGGTGCTGTTCGTGATCTACTTCGCGATCGAGCCGATCGAGGACCTGCTCGGGGTCTGAGGGGCGCTGTCAGACCCGTCCCGTAGCGTCCGGGGCATGGAGAGCGTCGAACTGAGCGGGTTCGTCCCGGACTTCGAGGCGGCTGTCGGCCGGTTCGCGGAGACGGGCGAGCGGGTGCGGATGACGTTCCGGCGGGGCCGCGAGGTGGTGGCGGAGCTGAAGTCGGCGGCCGAGTGCGCGTGGGTGGACGAGCAGGCGCGCGACATCCGGCTCACCCTCTTCGCCGCCGTCCTGCCCCGGCCCCCGGCGCCCTGGCCCGGCTCCCGGCCGTTGCGGTGGCAGTTCGGCGATGCCGCCCGTCCGGTCGATCACGACCGGTGCCAGGGCTCGCGTTCTGCCCGCGGCTTCTGCGTGTCATGATCGGTGTATGGGTGAGTACTCCTGGCCTTCCGGCGGCTCGTTTCACGCGCCGGTTTCCGCCGAGGAGTGGCTGGAGACGGTGCGCTCCCTGCCTGTCGGTGCCCCGATCTCCGGGGAGGTCACCGGGAGACAGCCCTTCGGTGCCTTCCTCTCCGTCGACGGCCACCCCGAAGCCGTCGGCCTGGCGAGAGTCGACAGGATGCCCAGGTGCATGGAACTGCCGCTCGTGGGACAGGTCGTCACCGGTGAGGTGGTCTGGCATGCCGAGCACAACCACCAGGTGGGCGTCACGCTCCGCGCGTGGGTGGCGCACGAGGACCTGCTCCCTCGGTTCGTGGAGCGGGTCGGGCAGGTCGTCACCGGGCGTGTCACGAAGATCGCGCCGTTCGGCTTCTTCGTGCGTATCGCCCACTGCGTCGAAGGGCTCGTTCCGCTCGCCGAGCAGGGCGCGGACACGGCGACGAGCGTCCGCGAGGGGCAGGACCTATCCGTGCGGATAGTCGCCGTCGACCCGGATCGGGCCCGTGTCCTCCTGGCTGCCGAGGACACACCCTAGGAGTGCTCGAAAGCAGCTCGCCGGTCGACCCGCCGGGCGTGCGCGGAGCCGATGTGGCGTCCGCGGTGGTCCGCGTGGCTTGCATCTGACGTGGGCGTGAGGTTCTAGCGTGGGGCTCCCGGCACCCGCCGGGTAGGCAGCCCACGATCGTACGAAGCGGCCGGGTCGGGCCGTGGGGAAGGCAGAACGTCATGCGCGCAGTCCGGTATCACGAGTACGGCGGTGTGGAGACCCTCGTGGTCGAGCAGGTGCCGGAGCCGCATCCCGGGCCCGGGGAGATCCGGATCCGGGTGGCGGCGGCCGCCGTCAATCCCATGGACTGGAAGGTGCGTTCCGGGGCGGCGCGGGACGTGGTCCCCGTGGAGTTGCCCGCGATCCCGGGGCGGGACGCCGCCGGGGTGGTGGACGAAGTCGGTGCGGAGGTGCAGGGGGTGGACGTCGGGGAGCGGGTCTTCGGGCTGGGTGGTGCCACGGGGGCGACCGCGGAGCTGGCCGTGCTCTCGGCCTGGGCGCCGGCGCCCCGTACGTGGAGCGACGAGGAGGCCGCCGGCGCCGGGCTGGTGGCCGTGACGGCGCTGGGCGGGCTGAGGCCGCTCGGTCCGCTGCGGGGGCGCACGTTGCTCGTCGAGGGGGCCGCCGGAGGCGTGGGCAGTGCGGCGGTCGAGTTCGCGGTGGCCGAGGGTGCCACCGTCATCGGGACGGCCGGCGAGCGCAACCACGACTTCCTCGCCTCCCTCGGAGCCGTTCCCACCACCTACGGCCCCGGCCTCGCCGAGCGCCTCGCCACCCTCGCTCCCGACGGCGTCGACCTCGCGTTCGACACCGCGGCCTCCGGGTCCCTGGCCGATCTCGTCGCCATCGTGGGCGACCCCGCGCGCGTGGCCACGATCGCCGACTACGCCGGCGCGCAGGGCCTGGGCGCGCACTGGGCGCGCGCGGAGAACGACCCCGCGCTTCTCGCCGAAGCCGCCGAACTCGGCCGGCAGGGCCGCTACACACCGCGCATCGAGCGGACCTATCCGCTCGAAGAGATCGCGGACGCCCACGCCTACGCCGAGCTCGGGCACACCCGGGGGAAGATCGTGGTCCGCGTCTGAGTCCCACCCGTCCCGGAGCGCTCAGCCGGGGGAGACGAAGCCCGACTCGTACGCGGCGATCACCGCCTGCGTACGGTCCCGGGCGCCCAACTTGGCCAGCAGCGCGGCGACATGGGACTTCACCGTCGCCGCGCCGATGCCCAGCCGGGCCGCGATCTCCGCGTTCGTCAGCCCCTGCGCCATCAGCCGCAGCACGTCGGCCTCGCGGTCGGTGAGCCGGGCGCGGAGCGCGGTGGTGCGGCGGGTTCTGGCGTGTGCGGCGGCCAGGGCGCGGACGGCAGCGGGGTAGAGGAGGGAGTCGGTGCGGGCCACGAGGCGTACGGCCTGGACCAGGTCGGCGGCCCCCGCGCGTTTGAGCAGGAAGCCGGCGGCGCCGGCGCGGAGGGCGTCGTAGACGTACGAGTCGTTCTCGAAGGTCGTGACGACGACGATGCGGGGCGGGGTGCGCATCGTGCGCAGGAGTCGCTCGGTGGCGCGGATGCCGTCGATCTCCGGCATCCGTACGTCCATCAGCACGACGTCGGGCTCCAGGCGGCGTACGACGGACACCGCCTCCGCGCCGGTGGCGGCTTCGCCGACGACGGCCAGGTCGTCCTCGGCGGAGAGGATGGCCCGGAGCGCGGTACGCACCATGCGCTCGTCGTCCGCGAGGACGATGCGGAGCGGCCGCGCGCCCGGCTGCGCGGCGGTGTGCGCCTCACCGGTCCCGGATCGCGGCGGCCGCGGGCCCGGCTGCGCGGCGTCCCCGTGCGGCTCGTTCACAGCGGGAGCCTCGCCGTCAGGCGCCAGCCCTGCTCGCACGGGCCCGCCTCCGCGGCGCCGCCCAGCAGCCGCGCGCGTTCGGCGATCCCGCGCAGCCCGCTCCCGCCGCCGGCGACGGGAGCCGTCGTGCCCCCGGTCTCCGGTACGTCGTTCTCCAGCACGATCCCCAACTCTCCGTCCGCCACCGTGATCCGCAGCCGTACCGGCACCCGGCCCGCGTGCCGCAGGACGTTCCCCAGCCCCTCCTGGACGATCCGGTACGCCTCCCGCGACACCGGCCCCGGCAGCGCCGCCGCATCCGCGGCGACGTCCGCCACCACCGTCGCCCCCGCCGCCCGGGTGCGGGCAAGCAGCGCGTCGAGATCCCGGGCCAGGCCGGGCGACGGCGCACGGCCGGAGCCGGAATCCGGACCCACGGCGGCGTCCTCCTGCCGGAGCAGCCCCAGCACCGTGTCCAGTTCCGCGACCGCCGAGCGGGTCGTGCCCTCGATCGCCGCCAGTGCCTCCCGCACGAACTCCGGGTCCCGGTCGAAGACCCGCCGCGCCGCGCTCGCCTGCAGCGTGACGGCGCTCAGCGCATGCCCGACCGAGTCGTGCAGCTCCCGCGCCAGGCGGTTGCGGCGGGCCAGGTCGGCGGCGCGCTCCTCGGCGGCGGCGAGCCGGTCGGCCGGGGTGGGGCCGAGGAGCGCGGGCGCGGCGCGGGCCAGCAGCAGGCCCGCGGCGGCCGCGGCGGCGGTGAGCCCCGCGAGCAGCGCGAGGCCGAGCGGCGGGGCGATCCACGCGGGCACCGCGAGCAGTCCCCAGTCCCGCTCGCGCAACTCGCGCCAGAACGGCGTCGCGAGCAGCACTACCGCCATCGGCGGCACCGCCAGCGTCGCCCCGCTGACCAGCGCCCCCAGCCCCACGTGCAGCGTGAACCACCCCGCCGTCCGCCGCCGCGCCGGCCACGACCGGTCCCGCCCGGCGGGCGGCAGCCCGCCCGGCACCCGGCACAGCGCCTGCGCGGCGGAGGTCTCCAGCGTCCGCACCATCGGGAACGCCAGCGGCGTCACCGCCACGAGGGGCAGGGCCAGCAGGTACGCCACGACTTGCCAGCCCAGGCTGCGGAAGGTGTCGACATCGTGGTCCGCGACCTGGAGCGCCACGCTGACCAGCAGGAAGTACGGCATGAGCAGCGCACCGCCGAGCAGCAGATGGGCCCAGCGCAGCCGTACGACCCCCGCCGACACGGATCAGCCCCGCCGCGGCGGCGGCGAACCCCCGGCCGCCGCACCCGCTCCGGCGCTCCCGGACACCGCCGTGGACCCCGCCGGCCCCGGCCGGTCCGCGGCCGCCGCGCCCCTGCCCGCCGCCGCGCGCTCCGCGAGCAGCGTGGCGCCCACCGCGAGGACCAGCAGGCCGGTGATCATGCCGCCAGCGTAGGCGAGGTTCATCGGCTGGGTCGGCTGCCTGTCGCCCCGTACCGGGTTCTCCGTGACCAGCGACGCGAGCAGCATCCAGCCGCTCCACGCCGCCAGCGCCGCCCCGCCGGTCCAGCCCAGGGCCACCGCCGTCGCCAGGCGGGTGCGCGGGCGCGGGCGGTGGGCGAGGAGGACGGCGCCCGCCGTGGCGGCGAGTGCGAAGGCGACCTGGATCGCCTCGTTCACCTGGAGGTTCGCGGAGCGCTGCCCGATCAGGTGGCCGGACAGGCCCGCCGTCGAACCCAGCGCCCAGCTCAGGTGCAGCCCCGCGACCGGCAGCGCGACGACCGCGGCCAGCACCGCGAGCACCCGCTGCGCCGGTGCCGTGGGCGACGGGGGCAGGCCGGCGAGCCGGCCGCGGAGCAGGTGGCCCCAGCGGTCGCGTACGTACAGCGCGAACAGCCAGCCGAGCGCCAGCGCCTGCACCCCGAAGCCGGTGTAGACGACGGTGAACACCCACTCGTCCAGGAACGGCTCCCCGTCGTCCGCCCCGGCGCCGCCGCCGCCGAAGAGGGCGATCACCGCCTGCACGGGGAAGCCCACCACGATCGGCGCGAGCAGCCCGGTGGCGACCCACAGCGGCAGCGCGACCAGCCACGCCGGGATCCGGCGGCCCCACGGCCGCGTCAGCGCGAAGGCCAGCACGATGACGGCCGCGTCCATGAGGACCGTGAGGGAGTTGACGGCGGCCATGGTGCCGCGCTTCTCCAGCAGTTCGCTGCCGGCCGGGATGCCGACCGTGCCGCCGGCGATCCAGGCCGTCTTCAGCGACAGGTACGGCAGGCAGGCGAGGGCGGCGACGAGGCGCAGCGCGCGTGCGGTGCGCGCGGGGTACGGGTCGGTGACGTCCATGCGTTCACGTTCCCGTCCGGCCCCTGTCCCGTACGTCGCCCGCGACGGTGATCCGCCTCCGCCGCGCGGCGGAGACGGCCCCGCCGCCGGGTCGTACGGGCGGGAGCGGGCCCGGCCCGGGAGCGGGCCGGCTCAGAGGTGCCGCGTCGCCAGCGTCAGCCGGTCGCGGGCGTCGAGCAGCGCGTCGCGGATCCCCTGCTCGTGCGCCGGCGTCAGCCGCGCCACCGGCACCGAGCAACTGATGGCGTCCCGCGCCGGCGTCCGGTACGGGACCGCGACCCCCAGGCAGCGCAGCCCCAGCGTCGACTCCTCCCGGTCCAGGGCGTATCCGCGCTCGCGCACCCCGTGCAGCTCCCCGATCAGCGCCTCCCGGTCCGTGACCGTGTGCTCGGTCAGCGGCGCCAGCGACTCGGGCAGCAGCTTGCGGATCTCCTCGTCCGGGTACGTCGCGAGCAGCGCCTTGCCCAGCGCCGTCGCGTGCGCGGGCAGCCGGCGGCCGACGCGGGTGAACGGCCGCAGGTAGTGCTGGGACTGGCGGGTGGCGAGGTAGACGATGTTCACGCCGTCCAGCCGCGCCAGGTGGATCGTCTCCGTCGTGTCGTCGGCGAGCCGGTCGAGGGTGGGGCGGGCGGCGGCCACGACCTCGTCGCCGTCGATGTACGAGGTGCCGACGAGCAGCGCCCGCACCCCGATCCCGTACCGTGTGCCGGTCGCGTCGGTCTCCACCCAGCCCAGCTCCGTCAGCGTGCGAAGCAGCATGTAGAGGCTGGACTTGGGGTAGCCGACCGCGTGCTGGACGTCACCGAGGCTGTGCATTCCGGGCCTGGCCGCGAAATACTCGAGCAGTTCCACGGTGCGGACGGCAGACTTGACCTGTCCACCCCCACCGGCGTCGGCGACCCCCATGACGCTTGACCCCTCTGCTGCCGCAGCGATAAAAGTCCTAGAAATTCATGTATAGAGACGGCGTTCAGAATACCGAACCAACGGTATCGTCGGTCACCGTCCGCCATGTGTGCAAGAGGAACGGAGACATCTCAGTTGTCCGCACCAGTCTGGAGCGTCGATCCACGCACCGGTAACCGCCGGGAGCAGGTCGCCACCGAGGCGACCGCCGAGGAGGTCGACGAGACCGTACGCGCCGCGCACGCCGCCGCCCCGGCGCTCGCCGAACGCGCGCAGCGCGCCCGGTTGTTGCGGGCCGCGGCCGACCTCTTCGACCAGCACGTCGACAAGGTCGTCGAGTGCGCCGACGCCGAGACCGCCCTCGGGCCGGGCCGGCTGAGCGGCGAACTCACCCGCACGACCTACCAGTTGCGCGCCTTCGCCGACATCGCCGAGGCCGGCGACTTCCTCGACGTGCGCATCGACCACGCCGACGCCGCCCTCGCCCCGCCGCGGCCCGACCTGCGCCGCTGGAAGGTGCCGCTCGGCGTCGTCGCCGTCTACTCCGCCTCCAACTTCCCGCTCGCCTTCTCCGTCCCCGGCGGCGACACCGCCAGCGCGCTCGCCGCCGGCTGCCCCGTCGTGGTCAAGGCGCACCCGGACCACCCGGGCACCTCCGAGCTGTCCGCGGCGCTGCTGCACCGCGCCGCCGCGGAGGCGGGGCTGCCGCAGGAGGTCGTCTCCGTCGTGCACGGCTTCGACGCCGGGGTGGAGCTGGTACGCCATCCCGTCGTCGCCGCCGCCGGGTTCACCGGCTCGGTGCGCGGCGGGCGGGCCCTGTTCGACGCCGCGGCGGCCCGGCCCCGGCCTATCCCCTTCCACGGCGAGCTGGGCAGCCTCAACCCCGTCGTCGTCAGCGCGGCGGCGGCCGCCGAGCGCGCCGAGGAGATCGGCGCGGGGCTCGCGGGGTCGATGACGCTGGGCGTCGGGCAGTTCTGCACGAAGCCGGGTCTGGTGCTGGTGCCGGCGGGCGAGGCCGGCGACCGGCTCGTCACGTCGCTCACGGCGGCGGTCAGCGACACCGAGCCGGGCGTGATGCTCGACCCGCGGATGCGGGAGGCGTTCGTCGCGGGCGTACGGGAGCGGGCGGAACTGCCCGGCGTGGAGAGCCCGGTGACGCCGGGCGCGAACGGCGAGCACACCGTCAGCGGCGGCTTCCTCACCGTCGACGCCGAACGCCTCGCGGGCGGCGGGGAGTACGAGCTGCTGACGGAGGAGTGCTTCGGGCCCGTCACGGTCATCGTGCGCTACGAGGACGTGCCGCAGGTCTCCGCGGTGCTGGCCCGGGTGCCGGGCAACCTCACCGCGACCGCGCACCTGGGCGCCGCGGAGGCCGGGGACGCGGGCGCCGGAGACGCGGGCGCCGGGGACGGCGGCGCGGCGCGGCTGCTCGCCGAACTGACGCCGCTCGCCGGGCGGATCCTCGTCGACGGCTGGCCCACGGGCGTCGCCGTCGCCCCCGCGCAGCACCACGGCGGCCCGTACCCGGCGACGACATCGACCTCGACGTCCGTCGGCGGCACGGCGATCGAGCGCTGGCTGCGCCCGGTGACGTACCAGAACGCGCCGCAGGCGCTGCTGCCCGCCGAGCTGCGCGAGGACAACCCCGCGGGCGTGCCCCGCACGGTGGACGGCGTCCGGGAGAACTGACGAGCGGCGCGGGCGGCGGCGGTTCGAACGCCGCCCGCCGCCGTCGCCCGTACGGGTGGCGCGAGGCGCCGCACCCCCGTCCGGTCCCGCAGGATGGCTCCCCGGGAGCGCCCGAAGGCGCTCCCGGGGAGGAGCACCATGGTCCGGTCCAGGCGCCTGGCCGCGGCGTGCGCGCTCGCCGCCGCGCTGTCGTTCGCCGCCGTCCCCGACGCCCGCACGGCGAGTACGCCCCGCGTCGACCTCGCCGTCCTCGTCGTGGACGACGGCGGGGAGCCGGTCGCGGCGATCGCCGAGCACCTGGCGGCGATCGGCACGCCGGTCACGGCGGTGCGGCTGGGGGAGCGCGGCCGGCCGCGGATCGACGAGGAGTTCCTGGCCGGTACGGGGGAGGGGCGGCCGCGGGCGCGGTACCAGGCCGTGGTGGTACCGGGCGGCGGCGCGGGGAAGCCGGGCGGCGGTGTCGCCGCTGCCGTTCCCGTCGTGGCCGCGGGCGGTGACGCGCCCGGACGAGAAGAAGCCCCCGCTCCCGCCGGCCCCCGCGCGCCTGCCCCCGCCCTCGGCCGCGCCGAGACCGCCGCCCTCGCCGCGTACGAGCGGCGCTTCGGCATCCGCCAGGTCGACGCCCACGCCGCCCCGGGACCGCACTCCGGCGTCGGCGCACCCGCGTGGTCAGGCCGCCTCGACGGCCGGACGGCCCGCGTCACCCCCGCCGGGCGGGCCGGGCCCTTCGGCTACCTCGCTGGTCCCGTGCCGTTCGCGGACCTCGATCCGCGCGCGGCCGGGACGTACGGCCATCTCGTGCGGCCGGGCCCGGACTTCACGCCGTACGTCGACGCCGCCGTGCCCGGGAAGCCGCGCGCACGCGGCGCGCTCGTCGGCGAGTACGCCGACGACGGGCGGCGCCGGCTCCTCGTCACCTTCGGCGACCCCGGCGACCGGCTCGCCTACCGGCTGCTGGCCCGCGGCATCGTCGACTGGGCCACCGGGGGCGTGCATCTGGGCGCCGCCCGCTACGGGTTCGCCGTCCAGGTCGACGGCGTCCTCGGCCGCGACGCCCGCTGGGACCCCGACGGCGACTGCACCTCCGGCACCCCCGGCTGCGCCGTCCTGCCGCCGGTCCGGATGACCCGTGGCGACGCCGCGTACGCCCGCGACTGGTCGGCCGACCGCGACTTCACCCTCGACCTCGTCTACAGCGGCGGCGCCGCCGAGCGCTACCGCCGGGCGCACGGCGGCGCCGACGCGCTGGCCGACCGGCTGATCACCGACCGCGAGGCGTTCCGGTGGGTCAACGGCACCTACGATCGCGCGCCGTTCGGCTGTGTCCCCGGGGGCCGTGGCGATACGGTGCGCTGCGCGCGCGACGCGGCGGGCGAGGTGCGGTGGACGCCGGAGCGGCGCATCGCGCGGCAGATCGAGGAGAACGTCGGCTGGGGGCGGGCCAGGAACCTGCTCGTGCGCAGGGACGAGTTGGTCACCGCGGGCCACACCGGGCTCGCCGCCCCGCCGGGGCAGCCGCTCGACAACCCGAACCTCGCGCCCGCCCTGGGCACGACGGGGGTCCGCTGGCTGGCCGCCGACCGGGCCCGGGACCCGCTGTCGCGGCGGGTGGGCACGGCGTCGACGGTGCCGCGGTACGGGCTGGGGCTGTTCGCGGGGGCGGGGAGCGAGCGGGAGCAGGTCGACGAGTACGCGTACCGGTACGGGGAGGGGAGCGGGGGCGGCGCCGCGGCGGGCGGCGGTGGCGGGAGGCGGGCCGCGGACGGCGCCGCGGCGGGCGGCGGGGCCGGGGACGTGGGCGGCCCCGTGGCGGGCGGTGACGGTCCCCTTCGCACCGCCGCAGAACCCGACCCGGAGACCGGCTACCGCTCGCACCTCGTGCCCCTCGCTGCCCGCGCCGCCCTCGGCCACGTCCTCGCCGCCGACCCCGCCCCCCACTACCTCCACCAGTCGAACCTCGCCGAGGACCGCATCGCGTACCCCCTCCTCGACCGCGTACTCGCCGAGTACCGCCGTCTGTTCACCCCCGCCACCCCGCTCGACAACCCCCGCCCCCGCGCGATCGCCCGCGACCTCCAGCGCCGCGCCGCCTGGGCGGAGGCGGTACGGAACGGGGAGGTCACCGCGTACCGCGTCGGCGGCACCGTGACCGTGCGGGCGCCGGCCGGCGTCGAGGTACCCGTCACCGCCCCGCCCGGCACCCGGCAGCGGTTCAGCCGCGGCGACGCGGAGGTGGGCCGTCCGTACGCCGGGCGGGCCGCAGGCTGGACGCGCGCCGATCCGGTCCGCGAGCTGGTCGTCCTCCGGCTGCCGTGACCGCCCCGGGGACGGGGGATGGCCTCAACTCAGCGCCCGGGCCAGCGCCCCGGCGAACCGGTCCGTCGTCCGCCGGTCCCGCACCGCGAGCCGCAGCCAGCCGGGGCCGAGGCCGGGGAAGGTGTCGCCGCGGCGTACGGCGAAGCCGAGGCCGCGCAGCCGTTCGCGTACGACGAGACCGGCGGCGCCACCGTCCGCACCCGCCACGTGGACCAGTACGAACGGCGCCGCCGCGGTCCCCGCGGTCGTGATCTCCGCGAACTCCCCCAGCCTGCCCAGCAGATACGCCCGGTCCGCGCCGATCGCCCGCGCCGCCGCCTCCGCCTCCGCGAGCGCCCGCGGCGCGCACACCGCCTCCGCCGCGGCCAGCGCGGGCGTCGACACCGGCCACAGCGGCTGGGCCCGAGCCAGTGCGGCGACGGTGCCGGGGTCGCCGAGGACGTAGCCGACGCGCAGGCCCGCGAGCCCCCAGGTCTTGGTCAGGCTGCGCAGGACGACCAGGCCGGGGACGTCGCTGCGCCCGGCCAGCGACTCGCGCTCGCCCGGCACCGCGTCCATGAACGCCTCGTCCACGACGAGGACCCGACCCGGCCGGGCCAGCGCGGCAAGCGCGGCGGCGGGGTGGAGGACGGACGTCGGGTTGGTGGGGTTGCCGACGACGACGAGGTCGGCGTCCTCCGGCACCGCCCGCGGCGGCAGCCCGAAGCCGTCCTCCGCGCGCAGCAGCACCCGGTCCACGGCGTACCCCGCGTCCCGCAGCGCCGCCTCCGGCTCCGTGAACTGCGGGTGCACGACCACCGCCCGGCGCACCGCGGGCCGCAGCGCCCGGGCCAGCAGCACGAACGCCTCCGCCGCGCCGGCGGTGAGCAGCACCCGGTCGGCCGGCACCCCGTGGCGGGCGGCGACGGCGGCGCGGGCGGCGCGGCCGTCGGGGTAGGCGGCGAGCCGGTCGAGGGAGGCGGCGAGGCGGGCCTTCAGCCAGCCGGGAGGCGTACCGGCGCGGACGTTGACGGCGAGGTCGGTGAGGCCGGGGGCGGCGTCGCGGAGTTCGGCGTCGCCGTGGTGGCGGAGGTCGTGCGGGGCGGGGGGCGGGGAGGGCTCAGTGCGCATGGGCGTGGTCGCCGTGGTGGTGCCCGTGGCCGTGGGTGTGGCCGTGCCCCGGGCCGTGGTCGTGGGCCGTGCCGTCCTCGTCGGGGTGGAAGTGGGGTCGCTGCGGGGCTCCGACCTTCTCCTCGTAGCCGGGGAGGGCGATGCGGTAGACGCAGGAGTCGCAGTTCATGCGCAGGTCCCCGGCGACGGCCTCTTCGTACCGCTCCGTCACCAGGTCCACCAGCTCCTCCGCCGGGCCGATGACGCCCGCCGTGCGCACGACCACCTCGGGGTGCGCCGCCGCCCACTGCCCCGCCTGGTGGGCGACGCGCTCGGGGAGCACGCCGGTGAAGAGGAAGTACGGCAGCACGACGACGTGTTCCGCGCCGAGCCGGCGGCAGCGCTCCAGCCCGGCGGCCACGTCCGGCGCGGCGAGCGACACGAACGCCGTCTCCACGCCCGCGTACCCGCGGCCCTCCCAGAGCAGCCGGGCGGCCTTGTGGACCTCGGCGTTGGCGTCGGGGTCGGTGGAGCCGCGGCCGACGAGTAGGACGGTGGTGCGGGCCCGTTCGGTGCTCTGGGCTTCGGCCACGCGGCGCGCCAGGACGGCGAGGAGCTTCGGGTGCGGGCCGAGGGGGCGGCCGTAGGCGTACGAGAGGCCGGGGTGGCGCTCCTTCTCGCGGGCGAGCGCGGCGGGGATGTCGCCCTTGGCGTGCCCGGCGGAGACCAGCATGAGGGGCACGGCGGCGAAGTGCCGTGCGCCGCGCGCCACGAGCTGCGCGACGGCCTCGCCCAGCGGGGGCGGTGACAGCTCGATGAACCCCCCGGCGACGGGCAGCCCGGGGCTGCGCTCGGCGAGCACGCGCACGAACGCGCGGAACGCCTCGGCACCGGCGGCGTCCCGGGTGCCGTGACCGGCGATGAGCAGGGCGGGCTTGGTCACTTGCGTCTCCTCGGTGGTACGGGACCCGGCGGGGCCGGGCGGGTCGGTGCCGGTGGGCTACGGGCCGGGGCTGCGCGGGGGCGGGTCGGCGCCGGGGGAGGGCGGGTTCCGCCGGGCGGCGGGGGAGGTGTGGTCCGGGGTGCCGGCGGCCTGGTTCCGGCCCGCGGGGCCGTGGTCCGCCGGGCCGGCGGCCGGGCCCGGCGTCTCGGGGGCCGTGTCCGTGCGGTACGCCGCCGCCGCGGGCGGCGCGTACAGGAGGGCGTTCAGGGCGGCCGCGGCCACCGCCGAGCCGCCCTTCTCCGAGACGTTGCTGATCGCCGGCAGCCCCGTGGCCCGGAGCGCCGCCTTGCTCTCCGCCGCCCCCACGAACCCCACCGGCAGCCCGACCACCAGCGCCGGTGCCGCGCCCAGCGCGAGCAGCTCGTCCAGCGCCGTCGGCGCACAGCCGACCACCCACACGGCGCCGTCGCCCACCTCCTCGTACGCCAGCCGCACCGCCGCCGCCGAGCGAGTGAGACCGGGCGCGGCCAGCGCGTCGCGCAGCCGGCAGACCGCCCTGCGGGCGGTGATGCCCGCCGCGACCATCTCGACGTCGGCGACGACCGGCGCGCCCGCGCGCAGCGCGGCGTGCGCGGCGCGCAGCGACGTCTCGTCGCACACCAGGTCGCCGGCGTAGGCGGGATCGGCGGAGGAGTGGATCACCCGCTCGACCACCGCGCGGGTCAGCGGCGGCAGATGCGCGGTGCCGACGCGGGCGCGCAGCCGGCGGTACGACTCCTCCTCGATGGGGTGGACGGTCCTCGTCACGGGCGCTCCTCGGGGGCCTCATCGATGGCGTCGGCCGGGCAGACCTCCACGCACTCCAGACAGCCGGTGCACAGGTCGGCGCGGACGAACAGGGCGCCGCCGCGGGGGCGGATGGCGTGTGCGGGGCAGGTGAGGAGGCAGGCGCCGCAGCCGGTGCAGCGGTCGTTGACGGTGAGGGTCAGGGCCGGGGGCCCCGGCGGGCGGGGGGCGGGGAGGCCGTCGGCCGCGGCGGCTCGGGCGGTGGGGCGGTTCGGGGACGCGGCCGTGCGCGTACGGCGGGCGTTCACGTCTGCCACCGGTAGCCGCGCGGCGTCACCATCCGGCCCGCGATCTCGCGGGTCGCCGAGTTGCCGACCGTCACCACGGTCATCATGTCCACGGTCTCCGGGTCGAGTTCCGCGAGCGTCGTCAGCAGCACGTGCTCGTCCGGCCGGGACGCGTTCCGTACGACACCGGCCGGCGTCTCCGGCTCGCGGTGCTTCGCCAGCAGCGCCAGCGCCTCCGGAAGCTGGCGGCGGCGGGCGCGGCTGCGCGGGTTGTAGAACGTGACCACGAGGTCCGACTCCGCCGCCGCCCGCACCCGGCGCTCGATGACCTCCCACGGCGTGTGCAGGTCGGACAGGCTGACGGACACGTGGTCGTGCCCCAGCGGCGCGCCCAGCAGCGCCGCCGCGGCCAGCGCCGCCGTCACGCCGGGCACGCCGGCGACGTCGATGTCCGCGCCCGCCTCCGCCAGCGCCGGCGAGGCCATCGCGTACACCCCGGCGTCGCCGCTGCCGACCAGCGCCACCGCGTGCCCGGCGCGGGCCTCGGCGACGGCGGTACGGGCCCGCTCCTCCTCGGCGCCGAGACCCGATTCGAGGACCCGGGTGCCGGGGCGGAGCAGGTCGCGGATCTGCGCGACGTACTGGTCCAGGCCGACGACCACCGACGCCCGGAGCAGCTCGGCGCGGGCGCGTGGCGTCAGCAGGTCGCGGGCGCCGGGGCCGAGACCGACGACCGCGAGCCGCCCGCGGGGCCGGCGCCGGGCGACGGCGCAGGTGGCCATGGCGGGCCGGTCCGCGGGGGTGGACTTCCGCTTGGGTACGAGGAGTTCGGCGCCCGGGCCCGCGGCCGTGAGCGCCGCGGCCTCCGCGACGCTGGGCGTGCCGACGGCGGCGAGGGGCGCGGCGGACGGCGTCGGTACGTCGACGGCGGCCAACTCGGCGGCGGGGAAGGTCCGCAGCGGCACCCCGAGGCGGTCGGCGGCGGCGAGCAGGCCGGGTTCTCCGGCCTTGGCGTCGACGGTGGCGAGCGCGGCCACGGAGCGCGGGCTCAACCCGGCCCCGTCGAGGGCGTCCCGGATCAGGCCCAGCACCTCGTCCTCTGCGACGCCGCGGCTGGCCCCCACGCCGGCGATCAGGGACGGCGGGCGGAGCACGGCCTCGCGGGCGGCGAGCGGCAGGCGGCGGTCGGTGACGTAGAGGCGGACGTCCGTGGCCACGCCGCGTACCCCGACGTGCGGCGGCAGCGCGGGCAGCGGCCACGTCGCGTCGGCCCGCAATCCGACGGGAGCGCCGTCCAGCACCGCGCGCGTCACGGCGGCTACCGCTCCTTCCACGGGCCAGCCGACGGAGTCGAGCCCGGGGATGCCGACGGCGTCGGTGGCGGTGGTCACGACCGGCGTGCACCCGTCGCCGAGCAGGTCGGCGACCTCGGCGGCCAGGTCGTTCGCGCCGCCGCCGTGGCCGCCGAGGAGGGCGACGGCGAAGCGGCCCGCCTCGTCGACGCAGACCACGCCGGGGTCGGCGGCCTTGTCGCGGAGCAGGGGGGCGAGGAGGCGGACGGTGGCGCCGGTGGCGAGAAAGCAGACCAGTTGGTCGCAGTCGGCGAAGGCACGCGCGACGGCCGTACGGACCGGGCTCTCGTCGTAGCGGCGGGTCCGGCCGGGCCAGGCGTCGGCCAGCCGCTGCGCGGCGGCGGAGCCGGCGGCGGTCGCGGCGACGAGGCCGATCACGGGGCGGTCCGGCGGGGCGGGGCGGTCACGGGTGGTTGCTCCTGGGGAGGTGTCGGGTGCGGGTGGGCCGATGGCCGTCCGGGTGCGGGCCGGTGGTGGGGTTCCGCCCCGGTGCCCTGTACGTCCTGCGCTTCTTCCACGTCCTTCGCGTCCCGGCGGCCCCAGAGGACGAACACCGGGTTGGTCGCCGCGAGTCGCGTGACCTCGCCGGGGAGCGGCGCGAGCCGGGAGGACTGCAGCAGTACGCCGTCCACCGCGAACCCGGCCGCCGCCAGCGCGGCGCGTACCCCCGGCACCCGGTCGACGGCGGCCAGCGTCACGACCACCGCCCGCCGCGCCCGCCGCGCGCACGCCGCGACGACCTCCGCCACGTCGCCGCCCCCGCCGCCGACGAACACCGCGTCGGGGTCGGGGAGTCCGGCCAGCGCGGCGGGGGCCGTACCGTGCACCGCCTGCAGGTCGACGCCGTGCGCCGCGGCGTTGGCCCGGATCCGTACGACGCCCTCGGCGTCCCGCTCCACGGCGACGACGGCGGCCCCGAACCGCGCGCACTCCACCGCGACGGACCCGGACCCGGCGCCCACGTCCCACACCAGGTCGCCGAGGCGGGGCGCGAGGCGGGCGAGGGCGAGGGCGCGGACCTCGTACTTGGTGACCATGCCGGCGCGGTGCGCGAAGTCCCCTTCGGGAAGCGCCCAGCCGTCACCGGGGCGCCGGGCGAGGGGATACGGGCCGGGGCCCGCGAGGACACGCCGCGCGGGGGCGAGGGTGCGGCCGGGACGCGGGTCGAGGCAGAGCACGACGTTGACGGACTCCGGCGGCCAGGGGCGGGCAGCGGCGTCGGCGGGGGAGAGGTGCACGACGTCCTCGTCGGCGGAGCCGAGTCCGGTGCCGACGACGAGGGTACGGGGCACGCCGGAGGCGGCGAGCGCGGCGCCGAGTTCGGCGGGGCCGGCGCCGGGGCCGGTGAGGACGGCGGTCTTGGGGTGGGCGCGGCAGACGTTGACGGCGGTACGGAGGTCGCGCCCGTGGGCGCTGACGACGACGGCGTCGTCCCAGGGGAGCCCGGCGCGGGCGAAGGCGACGGCGAGGGAGGGCACGGCGGGCCGGATGTCGAGGAGCCGGGGGCCGAAGCGGTCGGCGAGTGCCCGGACGATGCCGAAGAACCCGGGGTCTCCGGAGGCGAGTACGACGACGCGGGTGGGGGGTTGGGGGGTCTTCCCCGTCTCCGCCCCTTCCCGAAACTCAGGGGCCGCGCCCCCGAGCCCCCCGCCGAGGGCTCCGCCCCCGGACCCCAACCGGGCCTCCGCCCCGGACCCCACCGGGGCCTCCGCCCCACGAGCCCCCGCGTCCGCCCCAACCCGCGACTCCGCCGCGGACCGCCCACGCATCGCCCCGCCCGACTCGGTCCGGGACTCCGCCCCGAGTTCACTCCCGTGCCGTGCCCCGGCGCCTGCCGGTTGCTGCGCCCCGCGGCCCTCGCGGGGCTTCGCGTCTGCCCCAACCCGCGATTCCGCCCCGGGCCGCCCACGCATCGCCGCCCCTGAATCGGTCCGGGACTCCGCCCCGAGTTGACCTCCGTGCCGCGCTCCGGGCCCTGCCCCGCGGCCCCCGTGAGGCTCCGCGTCCGGCCCAACCCGCGATTCCGCCCCGGGCCGCCCACGCATCGCCGCCCCTGAATCGGCCCGGGACTCCGCCCCGAACTCACCTTCCTGCCGCACCCCGGGCCCTGCCGGGTGCTGCGTCCCGCTGCCCTCATGGGGCTCCGGGGCCGTGCCGACCCGCGATTCCGCCGCGGGCCAGTCACGCGTCTCCCTCGTCTCTGCCCGGAGTTCCGCCCCGGGAGTCCCTTGGGACTCCGTCCCCGGCCTCGCGGAGGACTTCGACCCACCCGCACCCCGCGGCTTCGCCGGCCATGCAGCTCCCTCGACATACGCCGCGATCCGGTCCAGGGCCGGGCCCAGCGGGCCCAGGGGCACGCGTTCCGCGTCCCGTGGCAGCTCCGCCTCCGCCAGGTGGCGGGCCGCGCCCACCACCAGCGCCGCATCCTCGATCCGCGCCGGAGGCGAACCCGTGCCGCAGCCTATGACCGTGATCACCGCAGCAACTCCCCGTCGCTCCGCGCCACCAGCACCCGCCCCGTGAAGTCCACCATCGCCGCCTCCGCCGCGACCCTCCGCTCCGTGAAGCGCTCCAGCACCTCCGCCACCCGCCCGCACAACTCCCGCCCCGCCGCCGGCAGCAGACCCGCCGCCTCCCACAACTCGTACGCGTGCCGCCCCGTGTTCGCGGCTCCCACCTCCGCCGCCAGGCCCTCCGCCCCGCCCGCCGCGCGTGTGATCTCCGCCAGCACCCCCGGGTCCACCTTCGAGCGCGTGTAGTGCGTCATCAGCACCCCCGCCGCCAGCTTCGTCAGCTTCCCGACCATGCCGACGAACACCACCCGCTCCACCCCCTGCGCCACAGCCCGCCGCAGCGCCGCCCCCGTGAAGTCCCCCACCTCCACGAAGCACACCGCCGGCAGCCCCGGCAGCAGTTCCATCGCCCCCCGCTCCGTCCGGCCGCCCGTGCACAGCACCACCGCCGTCTCGCCCTGCGCCGCCGCCACCGACACCGCCTGCTCGACGCTCGCCCGCCACGACGCCGTCGAGAACGGCCGCACGATGCCCGTCGTACCGAGGATGGAGATGCCGCCCAGGATCCCCAGCCGCGCGTTCGTCGTCTTCCGCGCCCGCCGCTCGCCGTCCGGCACGCTGATCGTCACGTCCAGACCCCGCCGTCCCAGGTCCACGACCTCCGCCACCGCCTGCGTGATCATCCGCCGCGGCACGGGGTTGATCGCCGGGCCGCCCAGCTCCAGGCCGAGGCCCGGCTTCGTCACCACCCCCACCCCCACACCGCCGTGCAGTTCGAGCCCGGGCCGCGGCCGCCAACTGACCGTCGCCGTCAGGTGCGAGCCGTGCGTGACGTCCGGATCGTCGCCCGCGTCCTTCACCACCACGGCCTCGGTACGCCCCGGCCGCAGCTCCACCGCCCGCTCCACCGCGAACGTCACCCGCCGCCCCGACGGCAGCGCCACCTCCACCCACCGCCGCGCCTCGCCGGTCGCCAGCAGCAGCGCCGCGGCGCGCGCGGCGGCCGACGCGCAGGTGCCGGTGGTCCATCCGGTACGCAACGCCTTCTGCCGCACCTTCGCGGTACGCGGCAGGTCGGGCTCACGGAGGTCGGGCCCCGGCGGGTCCGGTTCCCGCGGGGCCGGTTCCGGCAAGTCCGCTTCCCGCGCGTGCGGTTCCTTCGCGTCTCGTTCCCGCATGTTCCGTTCCCGCGCGTCCCCGGTCATCCGCTCCCCTCCTCTCCGCCGACTCGCACCGGACCCCGCCCTACTCGCCGCCGCCGCGCAGCGCCCTCCGCGCCGCCGGGTCCGCCCGGCGGAAGCCGTGGAAGTGGCCCGGGTGGTACAGGTGCGACCGCGTGCCCGCCGCCCCCAGCGCCGGGCCGACCAGGAACAGCGTGTGCTTCCACAGCCGGTGCTCCTTCACCGCCGCCGCCAGCGTGCCGACCGTGCAGCGCACCACCAGCTCGTCCGGCCACGTCACCCGGTACGCCACCACCACCGGCGTCTGTGCCGCGTACCCGCCCGCCAGCAGCTCTTCCGCCAGCCGCCCCGAGCGGGCCGCCGACAGGAACACCGCCATCGTCGTGCCGTGCCGCGCGAACTCCCGCACCTCCTCGCCGCCCGGCATCGGCGTCTTCCCGCCGCCCAGCCGCGTGAGGATCACCGACTGCGCCACCTCCGGGACCGTCAGCTCCCGCCCCGCCGCGGCCGCCGCCGCCGAGAACGACGACACCCCCGGCACGATCTCCACCTCAAGCCCCAGCGCCTCGCACCGCTCGACCTGCTCCTGCGTGCCGCCCCACAGCGCCGGGTCGCCGGAGTGCACCCGCGCCACCCGCAGCCCCGCGCCTGCCGCCCGCGCGTAGACCGCGACGACCTCCTCCAGCGGCACCGCCGCCGAGTCGACGATCTCCGCGTCCGCGCGGGCGTGCCGGAGTACGTCCTCGTGGACGAGGCTCGCCGCCCAGATCACGACGTCCGCCTCCGCGATGGCGCGCGCGGCCCGGAACGTCAGCAGATCCGCCGCGCCCGGCCCGGCCCCGACGAACGTCACCTTGCCGGTGGCGGGCGGGCGTTGCGCCGTCTGCGGGTTCGGTTCGGGGTTCGCGTCCGGTTCCGGTTCCGGCTGCGCGGCCGGGCTCCCCTTCGTGTGCGTGCTCCCCTTCACGCGCGGGCTCCCCTTCGCGTACGGGCGCTGGCCCGGCATCCCCTTCCCGTTCACAGCTTCTCGCCCCGCCCCGTCCGCCGCGCCGGCGCGATCAGCGTCGACAGGTACGGCAGCGCCTCCGCCCCCAGCTCCGCCGCCGGCCGCACCGACTCCTCCGCCAGACCCAGCGACGATCCCCACACCGCCCCCTCCATCCGGCCCGTCTCCGCCAGCACCCCCACCACCTCGCCCGCCAGCCGGCCGAACTTGTACGCCACCACCGTTCCCGGCCCCCGCAGCGCCTCCTTCAGCACCGCCGTGCCCGCCGTCACCGGCACCAGCGTCAGCGGCTCCGTGCCCTCCGCGAGCACCGCGCCGCCGCGGGCCGCCAGGTCCTGCATCGCGGTGATGCCGGGCACGCTCTCGATCCGTACGTCCGGGAGCAGGGCGGTGACGGTCGCGGCGAGGTACGTGAACGTCGAGTACACGTTGGGGTCGCCGAGCGTGGCGAACGCCACCGAGCGGTGCGCGCGCAGCAGTTCCGCGACCCGGGCGCCCGCCGCGTCCCACGCCGCCTCGCGGCGCGCGGCGTCGCTGCGCTCGTTGAGCGCGAAGACGACGCGCACGACCTTCGCCTCGTCGACGTAGTGCAGCACCGTCGCCTCCGCGCGGCCCGTGCCGCCGCCCTCCATCACGGGGACGACGACCACCGCCGCCGTCCGCAGCGCGCCCGCGCCCTTGACCGTGACCAGCTCGGGGTCGCCGGGGCCCACCCCGACGCCGACGAGTCGCATGCTCATGCCGTTTCACACCCTTCGACGAGCCGGCGCGCCATGGCGGGGGCGGCGGCCCAGTGCACGTGCAGGTACGAGGCGTGGACGCCGCCCCGTACGAATCCTTCGACGCGCCGGACCGGCCGCGTCATCCCCCATGCGGGCGTCTCGCCCGCGGGCGGGTCGAGGGCGGTGCGGTGGAACTCGTGGCCGCGCACCCGGGTGCCGGCGGCGGCGAGCGCGCTGTCGGCGACGGCGACGGCGTCGCGGTAGCCGAGGGTGAGCACGTCGGTCATACGGGCCCGGGCGTCCAGCACGCCGCACATGGGTGCGCCGTCGAGGTCGCGGGCGAGGTAGACCAGGCCCGCGCACTCGGCGGCCACCGGTGCGCCGGTGGCGGCGAGCCGGGCGACGTCGCGGCGCAGCGGCTCGTTGGCGGCCAGCCCGCCGCCGTACACCTCGGGGAAGCCGCCGCCGATGACGAGGGCGCGGGTGCGGGGCGGCAGGGCTTCGTCGTGCAGGGGGTCGAAGGGGACGACGTCGGCGCCGGCGGCGGCGAGGAGTTCGGCGTGCTCGGCGTACGCGAAGGTGAACGCGGGCCCGGACGCCATGGCGACCACCGGCCGTCCGGCGGGGCGGCGGGTACTCCCCGGTCCCGTCGCCGACGCCTCCGGCACCGGCGGCTCGGCCGCCGCCACCGCCTCCGCCGCCGACCACGGCTCCGCCGGCAGCGGCGGTGCCGTACGGGCCAGCCGCAGCAGTTCCCGTACGTCGCACGACTCGCGTACCCGCGCCGCCAGGGCCCGTACCGCCGCCACCGCCTCCGGGCGCCGCTCCGCCGCCGGGACCAGGCCCAGGTGCCGTGCCGGCGCCGCCAGTTCCGGGTCGCGGCGCAGGGCGCCCAGGACCGGGACGCCCGCCGCGTCCAGGGACTCGCGGAGCAGCGACTCGTGGCGGTCGGAGGCGACCTTGTTGAGGATGACGCCTCCGATCCGTACCTGCGGATCCCAGGACGCGAAGCCGTGCACCAGCGCCGCCACCGACCGCGACTGCCCCGAGGCGTCGACCACCAGCACCACCGGCGCCCGCAGCAGCTTCGCCAGCTCCGCCGTCGAGCCCGACTCGCCCGCGCCGGAGGCGCCGTCGTACAGGCCCATCACGCCCTCCACGACCGCCACGTCCGCGCCCGCCGCGCCGTGCGCGAACAGCGGGGCGATCAGGCCGGGGCCGCACATGTGCGCGTCCAGGTTGCGGCCCGGGCGGCCGCCGCCGGGAGAGCCGGCGACGGCGAGCGCGTGGTAGCCGGGGTCGATGTAGTCGGGGCCCGCCTTGTGCGGCGAGACGGTCAGGCCGGCGGCGGCGAACGCCGCCATCAGGCCGGTCGCGACCGTCGTCTTGCCGCTGCCGGAGGCCGGCGCGGCGACGACGAGCCGGGGGATGTCGATCACGGAACTCTCACCATTCGATGCCCCGCTGGCCCTTCTGGCCCGCGTCCATGGGGTGTTTGACCTTGCCCATCTCCGTGACGAGATCGGCGAACCCGACCAGCGCCGCCGGCGCGTTGCGGCCCGTGACGACGACGTGCTGGCTGCCAGGACGGTCCCGCAGCACCGCGATCACCTCGGCGGTGTCCACCCACCCCCAGTGCATCGGGTACGCGAACTCGTCGAGCACGTACAGCCGGTACGTCTCCGCCGCCAGGTCCCGCTTGACCTGCTCCCAGCCCTCCCGGGCCCGCGCCTCGTTGTCCGGCTCGGCGCCGCCGGCCGCGTCGTCGCGCGCGGGCCGCTGGATCCACGACCAGCCCTCGCCCATCTTGTGCCACGCCACCGTGCCGCCCTCGCCGCTCGCGCCGAGGACCCGCAGCGCCCGTTCTTCGCCCACCCGCCACCTGGCGGACTTCACGAACTGGAACACCCCGATCGGCCACCCCTGGTTCCAGGCCCGCAGCGCCAGCCCGAAGGCCGCCGTGGACTTGCCCTTGCCCGGGCCCGTGTGCACCACGACCAGCGGGCGGTTGCGGCGCTGCCGCGTCGTCAGGCCGTCGTCCGGCACGGCGGCCGGCTGTCCCTTCGGCATCAGGCGGCCCTCCTCGCACTCGTCGCGCCCCGCCCGGCGGCGGGCCCATCGCGTACGGGACGTGCCCGCCGGTCCTCCCGGGCCTCCCGTACCAGCCCGCTCACCGCCTCTGCCCGCAGCTCGCCCAGCGCCACCGCCGTGCCCCGCAGCTCGCGGGCCAGTTCGCCCGCGAGCCCGAGCCGCACCGGCCCCGACTCGCAGTCGACGACTACCGAAGCGACCCCCTCGGCCGCCAGCAGGCGCGCCGCGCGCGCCGCCCGGCCGACCGGCTCCTGACCGCCCGTCGCCCGGCCGTCCGTGACCACGACCAGCAGCGGGCGGCGGGCCGGGTCCCGCAGCCGCTCGACGCGCAGCGTCTCGCGGGCCCGCAGCAGCCCGGCTGCCAGCGGGGTGCGGCCGCCGGTGGGCAGCCGCTCCAGGCGGACCGCCGCGGCGTCCACCGACGAGGTCGGCGGCAGCGCCAACTCCGCGTCCCGGCCGCGGAAGGTGACCAGGCCGACCTTGTCGCGGCGCTGGTACGCGTCCAGCAGCAGCGACAGCACCGCGCCCTTCACGGCGCCCATGCGCTGCCGCGCGCCCATGGACCCGGAGGCGTCGACGGCGAAGAGCACCAGGTTCGACTCGCGGCCCTCGCGGACGGCCTCGCGCAGGTCGTCGCGGCGGACGACGAGACCGGGGCCGCGGCGGCCGCGCGCGAGCTGATGCGGGGCGGCGGCCTGGACGGTGGCGGCGAGGTGCAGGGTGCCGAGGGCGCCGCGGGGGCGGCGGGCGCCGGTGGTGCGGCCGTGGGCGGTACGGGCACGGGAGCGGCGTCCGGCGGCGCCCTCCCCGACGCCGGGGACGTCGAGGCGGCGGGTGCGGAACGGCTCGGCGGGGGCGGCGGGTTGCCCGTCGGGCGGGGGTGGCGCGGTCCCGGGCGGGTGGGGCTCCGCGCCGGGTTCCTCCGCCGGGGCACGGGTGGCGGCGGGGGCGGAGCCGGGGGGTTCGGGGGCGTCGTCCGTACCGGCGGCGTCCTGCGGTGCGGGGTCCCGGGAGGTGTCGGCACCGGGTCGCTCCTGGGGCGCGGCTTCGGCTCCGTCCGCGCCGTCCGGTCCCGCCGCCTCCCCGGGCGGCGCCCCGCCGCCGTCGCCGTCCGGCGGGCCCTCGCCGGTGCCGCCGTGCTCCCGTAGCGTGTCGTCCAGCTTCTCCTCGTCGAGGCCCGGCGCGTCGAACGGGTTGCGCCGCCGCCGGTGCGGCAGCGCCAGCAGCGCCGCCTGCCGTACGTCCTCCGCCGCCACCTCCGTACGCCCCGACCACGCCGCCAGCGCCGTCGCCGTACGGGCCATGACGATGTCCGCGCGCATCCCGTCCACCTCGAACGCCGCGCACGTCGCCGTGATCTGCCGCAGCGCCGCATCGCCCAGCACCACCGCCGGCAGCAGCGCCCGCGCCGCCGCGATCCGCGCCTGCAGCGCGTCTTCCTCCGCCGCCCAGCGGGCCGCGAAGCCGGCCGCGTCCGCGTCGTACGCCAGCCGCCGCCGCACCACGTCCGCCCGCTCCGCGGGCTCGCGGGACGCGGCGACCTCCACCGTCAGCCCGAACCGGTCCAGCAACTGCGGGCGCAGCTCGCCCTCCTCCGGGTTCATGGTGCCCACCAGCAGGAAGCGCGCCGCGTGCCGCACGGAGACGCCCTCGCGCTCCACGTAGTTGGCGCCCATGGCCGCCGCGTCCAGCAGCAGGTCGACGAGGTGGTCGTGGAGCAGGTTGACCTCGTCCACGTACAGCACGCCGCGGTGCGCCTCCGCCAGCAGCCCGGGCTCGAACGTCTTGCGGCCCTCGGCCAGCGCCCGTTCGATGTCCAGCGCGCCCGCGAGCCGGTCCTCGGAGGCGCCCACGGGCAGCTCGACCATCCGCGCCGCCCGCACGTCGTGCGCGCGGGCGGGCTCGTGCGGTCCGTCCGGGCAGCCGGCGTCCGGCGCGGCCGGATCGCAGGAGAAACGGCAGCCGGCTATGACGTCGACCTCGGGGAGCAGCGCGGCGAGGGCTCGTACGGCGGTCGATTTGGCCGTCCCCTTCTCGCCGCGCACGAGCACCCCGCCGACCGCCGGGGACACGGCGTTGAGCAGCAGCGCGAGCCGGAGTTCTGCCATGCCGACGACGGCGGTGAACGGGTAGTGCGGCGCACCGGTGTTCATGCGCGGGCCCCTCCAACGGGTGATATTGCGGTCAACTGCTGTGATACGGGGAAGAATCATGCCAGCGTGTACGTGCCGGGCGCGGAGCGGACTTGCAGGTCCGCGTCCTGTGGGTCATTCCTCCCCCTCCAGATCGCCCTCGAGTTCGAGGTAGATCTCCCGGAGCCGGGCCAGGGTCCGCTGGTCCGGCTCCGTCCACAGGCCCCGCTCGGCCGCCTCCAGCAGCCGTTCGCCGATCCCGCGCAGGGCCCACGGGTTGGCGCGCCGCATGAACTCCTGGTTCTCGGCGTCGAAGACGTACTCGGCGGCGAGCTTCTCGTACATCCAGTCGTCCACCACGCCCGCGGTCGCGTCGTAGCCGAAGAGGTAGTCGACGGTGGCGGCCATCTCGAACGCGCCCTTGTAGCCGTGCCGCCGCATCGCCGCCGTCCAGCGCGGGTTCACCACCCGGGCGCGGAAGACGCGGTGCGTCTCCTCGCCGAGCGTGCGCGTCTTCACCTGCTCGGGCACGGCGCTGTCGCCGATGTACGCCTCCGGCGAGCCGCCGGTCAGATGGCGGACCATCGCCACCATGCCGCCGTGGTACTGGAAGTAGTCGTCGGCGTCGGCGATGTCGTGCTCGCGGGTGTCGACGTTCTTCGCCGCCACCTGGATCCGCCGGAACGCCGCCTCCATGTCGCCGCGTGCCGCCCGCCCGTCGAGCCCGCGGCCGTAGGCGTAGCCGCCCCAGACCGCGTAGACCTCCGCGAGGTCGGCGTCCGAGCGCCAGTTGCGGGCGTCGATCAGCGGCAGCAGGCCCGCGCCGTACGCGCCGGGCTTGGAGCCGAAGATGCGGGCGGTGGCGCGGCGGCGGTCGCCGTGGACGGCGGTGTCCTCGTCCGCGTGCGCCCGTACGAAGTTCGCCTCCGGCGGCTCGTCCAGCTCCGCGACCGCGCGCACCGCGTCGTCCATCAGGCCGACGACGTGCGGGAAGGCGTCGCGGAAGAAGCCGGAGATGCGTACCGTCACGTCGATGCGCGGCCGGCCCAGCTCCGCGGCCGGCACCACCTCGAAGCCCGTCACCCGCCGCGACGCGTCGTCCCACACCGGACGGCAGCCCAGCAGCGCCAGGATCTCCGCGATGTCGTCGCCCTGGGTGCGCATGCAGGAGGTGCCCCAGACCGTGAGCCCCACGGACCTCGGGTACGCGCCGTGGTCGGCGAGGTGGCGGGCGAGGAGGGAGTCGGCGAGGGCGCTGCCGACGTCCCAGGAGAGCCGGGAGGGGATGGCCTTGGGGTCGACGGAGTAGAAGTTGCGGCCGGTCGGCAGCACGTTGACGAGCCCGCGGGTGGGGGAGCCGGAGGGGCCGGCGGGAACGTAGCCGCCGTCGAGCGCGTGCAGCACGTTGCCGATCTCCTCGCCCGTACGGCGCAGCCGGGGCACGACCTCCGCGCACGCGAACTCCAGCACCCGCACCACGTCTGCCGTATCCGCGTCACCGCCCAGCACCTCCGCGACGACCTCAGGCACCGCCGCGCGCTCCCAGCCGCGCTCCTCAAGACCCTCCGCAAGCCGCCGCGCCAGCGCCTCCAGCAGGTCGACCGCGTCCGACGCGGTACGCGCCGGCCCGTCCGCCCGCTCCGTCAGCGCCACCGGCACCGCGACCCTCGCTCCCGGCTCCGCCAGCAGGTCCGCCTCGACCAGCCCCACCCGGGCCGCCAGCGCCGCCCGCAGCCCCGGCAGCGCGCCGCCGGTGCCGCCCCACACCTGCGCAGAACGCAGCACCGCCAGGGCCAGGTTCACCCGCGGCTCGCCGACCGGTCCTGCGCCGAGCACGTGCAGCCCGTCCCGTATCTGCACGTCCTTGATCTCGCACAGCCAGCCGTCGACGTGCAGCACGAACTCGTCGAAGTCCGCGTCCTCCGGCTGCTCCGCCACATGCAGGTCGTGGTGCAGCTCGGCGGCCCGCACCAGCGTCCAGATCTGGCTGCGCACCGCGGGCGCCTTCGCCGGATCGAGGTCGGAGACGAGCGCGTACTCGTCCAGCAACTGCTCCAGCTTCGCCAGGTCGCCGTACGAGTCGGCGCGGGCCATCGGCGGCACGAGGTGGTCGACCACCGTCGCGTGCCCGCGGCGCTTGGCCTGGGTGCCCTCGCCCGGGTCGTTGACGATGAACGGGTACACCAGCGGCAGGTCTCCCAGCACCGCGTCCGGCGCACAGCCCGCCGACAGACCGAGCCCCTTGCCCGGCAGCCACTCCATCGTGCCGTGCTTGCCCATGTGCACGAGCGCGTCGGCGCCGAACGTGCGGTCCAGCCAGCGATACGCGGCCAGGTAGTGGTGCGACGGCGGCATGTCCGGGTCGTGGTAGATGGCGATGGGGTTCTCGCCGAAGCCGCGCGGCGGCTGGATCATCACCACCACGTTGCCGAAGCGCAGCGACGCCAGCACGATCGCGGGTCCGGCGTCGCCGTCGTCCACGTACAGCCCGCCCGGCGGCTCACCCCAGTGCTCGACCACCGAGGCCCGCAACGCAGGGTCCAGCGCCGCGAACCACCGCTCGTAGTCGGCCAGCGGCACGCGCGCGGGCGCCGCCGCCAACTGCTCCTCCGTCAGCCACTCCACGTCGTGCCCGCCCGCGGCGATCAGCCGGTGGATCAGCTCGTCGCCGTCGTCCGGGTGGCCGTCGACGCGGTACCCCGCGGCCCGTAGCGCGTCGAGCAGCCTGACCGCGGAGGCGGGCGTGTCCAGGCCGACCGCGTTGCCGACCCGGGAGTGCTTGGTGGGGTACGCGGTGAAGACCAGCCCGATCCGCTTCCCGGCATTCGGCGTGTGCCGCAGCCGCGCGTGCCGCACCGCGATCCCCGCGACCCGCGCGGCGCGCTCGGCGTCCGCGACGTACACCGGCACGCCGTCGGGACCGTCCTCCTTGAACGAGAACGGCACCGTCACCAGCCGCCCGTCGAACTCCGGGATCGCCACCTGCATCGCCGCGTCCATCGGCGACAGCGCCGCGTCCGAGTCCAGCCACGCGGCGCGGGCCGAGGTCAGGCACAGCCCCTGGAGCACCGGCACGTCCAGCTCCGCGAGCGCGCCGACGTCCCACGCCTCGTCGTCCCCGCCGGCGGAGGCGTCGCCCGGCCGCGTACCGCCGGAGGCGAGGACGGTGGCGACGAGCGCGTCCGCGCGCCCCAGCAGCTCGAACAGCCCGGGCTCCGCGCCGCGCAGCGAACCGCAGTACACGGGCAGGGCGTTGGCGCCGTGCGCCTCGACGGCCTGGCAGAGGGTGTCGACGAAGGCGGTGTTCCCGGAGAGCTCGTGGGCGCGGTAGAAGAGCACGCCGACGGTGGGCCGGTCGTCCTTCAGCCCGTACGAACCGTGCGTCCCGTACGCGGGCATCCCGCGCGGCGAGGCGAAGCCCTCGCCGGTGAGCAGCACGGTGTCCGACAGGAACCGGTTCAGCTCGGCGAGGTTCGCGGGCCCGCCCTCCACGAGATACCGCAGCGCCTCGGCGACCACCCCGGCGGGCACGGACGACTCGGCCATCAACTCGGCGTCCGGCACGGACTCCCCGCCGAGCAGCACGGTGGGCAGCCCGGCGGCCCGGAGGGCCGCGAGCCCGTCCTCCCAGGCGCGCTTGCCGCCGAGGAGACGGACGACGACGAGGTCGGTGCCGTCGAGGAGGGCGGGCAGGTCGTCGGGACCGGTGCGGGACGGGTTGGCGATCCGGAAGTCCGCCCCGGAGGCGCGGGCGGCGAGGAGGTCGGTGTCGGCCGTGGAGAGGAGGAGGACGGTGGTCATGCGTGACTCGCTTCGGTGGGGAGGAGGGCGGCGGCGAGGGTGGTGATGAGGAGGGCGAGGAAGGAGACACGGGAGGAGAGGCGGACGGCACGCTCGATGTCGTCCACGCCGGGAGCGCGCCCGGCCGGATTGAGCACGGCCCGGTGCTCGGCCCGCCCGGCATACGACAGCTCCCCACCGAGCCGCAGCCCGAGCGCACCGGCGAACGCGGCTTCCACGGGGCCGGCGTTGGGGCTGGGATGCCGCGGCCCGTCCTGCCGCCAGACGCGCAGGGCGGCGCGGGGATCGGGCCCGGCGAGCGCCGCGAGCGCGGCGGTGAGCCGGGCGCCGGGATAGCCGACGAGATCGTCGAGCCGGGCGGCGGCCCAGCCGAACCGCAGATAGCGGGCGGACCTGTGCCCGACCATGGCGTCGAGGGTGTTGACGGCCCGGAAGCCGGCGAGCCCGGGAACGCCACCGACCGCGCCCCAGAGGAGGGCGCCGACGACGGCGTCGGAGGTGTTCTCGGCGACGGACTCGACGACGGCCCGGGCGATGTCGGCTTCGCCGAGGTGGTGGGGGTCGCGGCCGCAGAGGCGGGGGAGGCGGTGGCGGGCGTCGTCGAGGTCGTGGGTGTGGAGGGCGTGGGCGATGCCGAGGGCTTCACGGCGGAGGGAGGCCCCGCCGAGGACGGCCCAGGCCCCGAACGCGACGAGGAGAACGGCCGCAACCTGCTCCCGCCCCCCGCCGCTTCCCGCCCCTCGGGCGCCGCGCCCCCATGCCTGCACCGGGGCTACGCCCGCGGGCCTTTCGGGGCTGCGCGTCGGGCGCGGACCGGCGGGCAGGCCGGAGCCGGGTTGGGTGGCGAGGGGGAGTTGTTCCCCGACCCCGCCCCTTCCCGAAACTCGGGGGCCGCGCCCCCGAGGCCCCGCCGGGGCTGCGCCCCTGACCCCCTTGGGGCTGCGCCCCGAACCCGGTGCCGGGGCCGCCCCCGCGTGCCCCTCGGGGCTGCGCCCCTGGGGCACCGCCGGGGCTGCGCCCGTGCCCGCCTCGGGGCTGTGCCCCGCGCCCGGGCCCCGGTCCGCGCCCGTGTGTCGGTGAAGGCTGCGCCTCGTGCCCTCGCCCCGGCCCTTTTCGGGGCTTGGCGCCGCACTCCCGCCCGGGGCTGCGTCCGAAAGCCCCGCGCGCGGGCCCGGGGCCACGGCCGTGCGTCCGCCGCCGCTTCGCCTCGCCCCCGCATCCGCACGCGCCTCGGGGCTCTGTCCCCAAGCCGGGCCTGCCCCCCTGCGGGTTGCCGCCGAGGCCAGGGCGGCGGTCGCCACCGTGGCGCCTACGCAGAGTGCCGTGTGCACCGCCCCCGCCGCGCGGTTGTCGCGCCAGAGGCGGGATTCGAGGGCTGCGGCAGCGCGGCCGAAGGCCGCTACCGGGTGGGCGCGGCGGGGGTCGCCGAAGACGTGGTCGGCGGCGTAGCCGAGGGTGGCGCCCACGGCGTACGCCAGCGGGCGGGCGCCGATGAGCCGGGCGGGGTGTGACGCGTTGTCGGGTTTCATGGTGCCGTTCGGTGCGAGGTCTGGGCCGGTGGGCTTTCGGTGGTATGGGGGCGAAGCCCCCGGAGTGGCGGGGCGCCCGCCCCGGCCTCGGGCGGGCTACGAAGCCGTCCGCGGGCCGGGGGCGCAAGCCCCCGCGGGGTTCGGGGCGGAGCCCCGAGCGGGGCAGGGGGCGCAGCCCCGGCGGGGTCTCGGGGGCGCAGCCCCCGAGTTTCGGGAAGGGGCGGGGTCGGGGAACAACCCCCTCAACCCGCCACCGGCGCCCGCGGCCGCCGCCTCACCCCACCCCTCACCAGCAACCTCTCCGCCAACTCCCCGAACAGCAACCCGAACCCCACCCACAACACCCCGTGCACCCCCAAAGACGCCAACCTGAACCGCCACAGCAGATCCGCCGGATACCCCTCCGGCACCTCCACCGACGACTCCGGCAGCAACGCCGCCGCCACCCCCGCCGCCGCCACGAACACCGCACCGCCCGCCACCGTCGCGTACCAGCCGCCCAGTCGCGGCACCAGCGCCCGCCCGACCACCGCCGCACCGACCGCCAGCAGCACGCTCAGCAGCACCATCAGGAAGTACTGCGCCGTCCGTGAACCGACCGTCGACGGATCGCCGACACCCGGTGGGTTCGCCGGGTAGGTGAGAAACGGCACCACGGAGACCGTGACCAGTCCGCCCAGCGCCAGCAGCAGCGCCGTCGCCCGCGGCCCGAAGCGGCCGATCCGGCCCAGGGCGTACGCGACCGCCAGCGCCGCGAGGCCGCCGAGCGCGACGCCGTAGACGAGCATGCCCGTCGCGAGGCCGGCCGTGGACTGCAGGGAGCGGCTGACCAGTTCCTCTTCTTCTCCGGAACCGGCACCCGCACCCGCACCCGCACCCGCACCGTGACCGGCCGCGTGCGCCTCCTGGTCGATCGCCGCATCCACCTGCGGTTCGCCCGCGACGTACGCGACGACCAGCGCCGGCACCCCCGCGCCCAGCCCCGCCAGCATCCCGCGCAGCAACAGCCCGCGCACCGCAGCAGAGTTCAGTGTGATCACCGAGATCCCCCCGCTCAGTGGCAGGGGAAGCCCAGCAGGTGCCGGCCGTCGTGCAACCACTCGTGCACGCCCTCGCCCGACACCACGGACACGGCACCCTGTTCGGCGCCGACGAAGTACAGCAGAACGAGCATCAGGATCCCGCCGAACAGCGCCCATGGGGCGAGGGTCTTCAGCGGGACAGGGGTGATGAGAGAGTCTGTCTTGGGTGACACGGCCGACTGAGCCATGGCGGAAACCTCCCGGGGATCACGCGTCCCATCCGGTGGAGCTGCTCACGACGGTGCGGGTCTGACTCACCGAACTCCGCCCCGCGCGGGGCGTCGTCCGGCTCACAGTGGCGCGGCCGTGCCGGAATCTCACCGGGCTTCCGTTGCGCCGTCGTCTTCGGTTGACGAGGTGACGATACCGTCGCCTGCGGGTCGGCGGCCATAAGGCGTCCGCCGGTCGGAACACGGAAGGGGCAGGTGAGACGGCTGGTGACGGTCCGGGTGATGCTCGTCACGCCGGCGGTCAACGCCGAGCTGCGGCACGCGGTGTTCGGCGCGGACGAACCGCTGGACGCGGCGGGTCGACGCGCGGCGGAGCGCGCGGGCGCCCACGCGGCGGCTTCGCTGCGTACGCACACGCCGGCGTACGCCGCGCCGTCGGTCCGCTGCCGGCAGACGGCCGACGCGCTGGGGCTCGCGGCGGAGCCGGAGGCGGAGCTGGCGGACTGGGACGTCGGCCGCTGGCGCGGGCGGGGGCTGGAGGAGCTGGCGGCGGCGGAGGGCGAGGCGGTACGGGCCTGGCTGACGGACCCGGCGGCGGCGCCGCACGGCGGGGAGTCGCTGCTGCAGTTGCGGGGACGGGTGGGCGTATGGCTCGACGGCCTGACCGGCCCGTCGGGAACGGCAGGAACAGCAGGAACGGCAGGAACGCAGAGCACTGACGGGACGGACAGTGCGAACGGCACCGCCCCCGCCCACCGCGTCGTCGCCGTCGCCGAGCCCGCCGCCGTCCGCGCCGCCGTCGTGCACGCCCTCGACCTGCCCTCCGCCGCCTTCTGGCGCCTCGACGTACCGCCCCTGACCCGCACCGAGCTGACCGGCCGCGCCGGCCGCTGGAACCTCCGCTGCGGCATCCCCCTCACCCCGGACCCCTGACCCCGGCCCCCTGACCCGGCGCCCCGACCCCGCCCCCGGGAATACCCACCACCGCCCCGTCCGTTTCCGCCGTCATGCGTGTAGAGATCTGGTCCGACGTCATCTGCCCCTGGTGCTACATCGGCAAGGCCCGGTTCGAGAAGGGCCTCGCCGCCTTCGCGGGACGGGACGACGTCGAAGTGGTGCACCGCTCCTTCGAGCTCTCCGCCGGCGCCCCGCGCAACGGCCGGCAGGCCCTCGGCCCCGAGCTGAAGGCCAAGTACGGCTGGGACGACGCGCAGCTCAAGGCGATGGAGGACCGGGTCGGCGCCGCCGCCGCGGCCGAGGGGCTCGGCATGCGCCACGACCGGTTCGTCACCGGGACCTTCGACCTGCACCGCGTCCTGCACCTCGCCAAGGAGCGCGGCCTTCAGGACGAACTCCTCGACGCGTTCTACACCGCCAACTTCGCCGAGGCCCGCCCCATCAGCGAGGACGACACGATCGTCGACATCGCCGCCGGCGCCGGCCTCGACGCCGACGAGGTGCGCAAGGTGCTCGCGGACGAGAACGCCTACGCCGACGCGGTACGCGCCGACGAGAAGGAGGCCGCCGAGCTGGGCGCCAACGGGGTGCCGTTCTTCGTCATCGACCGCCGCTTCGCCGTCTCCGGCGGGCAGCCGGCGCAGGTCTTCACGCAGGCCCTGGAGCAGGCGGCCGCCGCGGGCGGGCTGCAGACCGTCGCGGGTACGGGCGACGACGGCGCCGTCTGCGCCGACGACGACGCCTGCGACGTCCCGTAGCGGACCGCCCGGCGGAAGCCGGCCGCGCCCTCGCCCACAAGCAGGCCGGCCGCCCCGCAGAGCAGGCGGCCCCCGGAACACCGCCGCGCCCCCCGCCCGGAAACCTCCGGGCGGGGGGCGCGGCACCGTCCCGGTGTCACATCCCCGCGGGTCCGCGGACGTACGCCACGGCCCCGGCGCTCCGCGTCACCGCACCGGCGTGAAGTCCCGCGCGCCGATGAAGTCCGGCCGCCGCACCGGCGCCGCGAACGGCTCCACCGCGGCGTTCTCCACGCTGTTGAACACAAGGAAAACGTTGCTGCGCGCGTACGGCGTGATGTTGTCGCCCGAGCCGTGCATGCAGTTGCAGTCGAACCAGGTCGCACCACCGGCCGCGCCGGTGAACAGCTTGATGCCGTGCGCCTCCGCCATCTCCGTCAGCGCCCCGTCCGACGGCGTGCCGGCGTCCTGCATCTGGAGCGACTTCTTGTAGTTGTCCTTCGGCGTGGCACCCGCGCAGCCGAGGAACGTCTTGTGCGACCCCGGCATGATCATGAGACCGCCGTTGGTCTCGTAGTTCTCCGTCAGCGCGATCGAGACCGACACGGTCCGCATGTTCGGCAGGCCGTCCTCGGCGTGCCAGGTCTCGAAGTCCGAGTGCCAGTAGAAGCCGCTGGCGCCGAACCCGGGCTTGATGTTGATCCGGCTCTGGTGGATGTAGACGTCGGAGCCGAGGATCTGCCGCGCCCGTTCCAGGACGCGCTCGTCGCGTACCAGCTTGCCGAAGACGTCGCTGATCTTGTGGATCTCGAAGATGGAGCGTACGGCCTGCGTGCCCGCCTCGATGATCGAGCGCTCGTCGGCGCGGACCTCCGGGTCGCTGGTGAGCCGGTCCAGCTCGGCCTTGTACGTCTCCACCTCCTCCGGAGTGATCAGTTGGTCGACCGTCAGGTAGCCGTTGCGCTCGTAGCCCTCCAGCTCCCAGGGCGGGATGGGCCCGTCGGCACCCGGTTCCGACCAGACCACCGGGTCCTGACGGGGCGTGCTCACTTCTTCGGCGCCGCGCGTCGGGTAGAGGTCGGTGACAGTCGGGCTGGCCATGGTTCTCAGTCCTCCTCAGTCAGCAGCGGGTACACGCCGTTCTCATCGTGGTCCTCGCGGCCCGTGACCGGCGGGTTGAAGACACAGATGCAGCGGAAGTCCTGCTTGATCCGCATCGTGTGCTTCTCGTGCCCGTCCAGCAGGTACATCGTCCCCGGCGTGATGGCGTGCTTCTCGCCGGTCTCGTCGTTGGTGAGTTCGGCTTCGCCCTCGACGCAGACGACGGCCTCTATGTGGTTCGCGTACCACATGGACGTCTCGGTGCCCGCGTAGAGCACGGTCTCGTGGAGGGAGAAGCCGACGCGCTCCTTCGCGAGCACGATGCGCTTGCTCTCCCAGGTGCCCGACGCGGACTTGATGTGCCGGTCGGTGCCCTCAAGCTCCTTGAAGGATCGGACGATCACGGTGCCTCTGTGCCTCTCTCTCGGGATCGGTCGGCGGCGCTGCCGTTTGTCTGCCGGCGGGTACGCGCCTGCCCGTACGCGACGGGGACTGCCCCCGCGCGTACGGGCGGGGGTCGCACCCCGGCCGTCAGGTGGTCTCGCGGACCGCCCGGGCCAGCGTGCGCAGCCCCTCGTCCAGGTCGTCGGGCGTCGTCGTCAGCGCCGGCAGCAGCTTGACGACCTCGCTCTGCGGCCCGGAGGTCTCCAGGATGAGTCCCAGCTCGAAGGCGCGCCGGCAGACACGCGCGGCGCGCGCCGGGTCGGGGAACTCCAGCCCCCACACCATGCCGCGGCCGCGGTACGTGGCGTCCGCGTCGGCGTGCTCCGCGCAGATCGCGACCAGCGCCTGCTCGATCTGCTGGCCGCGGGCGAGGGTCTGCTTCTCCATCTGGCCGTCGGCCCAGTACGTGTCGAGCGCCGCGGTGGCGGTGACGAAGGCCGGGTTGTGGCCGCGGAAGGTGCCGTTGTGCTCGCCCGGCTCCCAGATGTCCAGCTCCGGCTTGAAGAGCGTGAGCGACATCGGCAGCCCGTAGCCGCTGATCGACTTGGAGAGCGTGACGATGTCGGGCGTGATCCCCGCGTCCTCGAAGGAGAAGAAGCCGCCGGTGCGGCCGCAGCCCATCTGGATGTCGTCGACGATGAGCAGCATGTCGCGGCGTTTGCACAGCTCGGCGAGGCCGCGGAGCCACTCGGCGCGGGCTACGTTGATGCCGCCCTCGCCCTGGATGGTCTCGACGATGACGGCGGCGGGCTTGTTGAGCCCGGAGCCCTGGTCCTCCAGCAGCCGCTCGAACCACAGGAAGTCCGGGACCTGGCCGTCGAGGTAGTTGTCGAACGGCATGGGGGTGCCGTGCACCAGCGGGATGCCGGCGCCGGCGCGCTTGAACGCGTTGCCGGTGACGGCGAGCGAGCCGAGCGACATTCCGTGGAAGGCGTTCGTGAACGAGACGATCGCCTCGCGGCCCTTGACCTTGCGGGCCAGCTTCAGCGCGGCCTCGACGGCGTTGGTGCCCGTCGGCCCCGGGAACATGACCTTGTACGGCAGGTCGCGCGGGCGCAGCACGACGTTCTGGAAGGTCTCCAGGAACGCGCGCTTGGCGGTGGTGGCCATGTCCAGGCCGTGGACGATGCCGTCGCGCTCCAGGTAGTCGAGCAGGGCGCGCTTGAGCACGGCGTTGTTGTGGCCGTAGTTGAGGGATCCGGCGCCGGCGAAGAAGTCGAGGTAGGTGTGGCCGTCCTCGTCGTACAGATAGCTGCCCTGGGCCCGGTCGAAGACCGCGGGCCAGCCACGGCAGTAGCTGCGCACCTCCGACTCCAGGGTCTCGAAGACGCTCAGGGCGGGCGGTGTGATGGTCACAGCGTTCTCCTGGGAGATGATCCGGTGTGCGGGGGGTGCGAATGGGTCGGTGCGGCTCAGCCCGCGAGCGGGCCGATGCGGTACAGCAGCTCGGGCTCGTGCCCGTCCGGGAAGTGCTCGCCGTGGAACAGCACGCCGCGGTCGACGCCGGCGCCGTGGCGGCGCGCGTACGAGCGGAAGAGCTGGTCGGAGGCGGAGTTGTCCGGCGTGATGGTCGTTTCGAGGCGGCGTATGCCGCGGTCCGCCAGCGCCCGCTCGGTCAGCCCGTCGAGGAGCGCGCCGGCCAGACCGCGGCCGCGGAACGCGGCGTCCACGGCGATCTGCCACACGACGAGGGTCTCCGGCCGCGCGGGCCGGATATAGCCGGTGACGAAGCCGACCGGGGCGCCGTCCGAGTCCCGTGCCACGACGCTGGTGTCGGCGAAGTCGCGACACCAGAGGAGGTAGCTGTACGACGAGTTGAGGTCCAGCGAACCGGAGTCGCGTGCGATGCGCCAGATTGCGGCGCCGTCCTCGATTCGCGGGGTGTCCAGCCGGACACCGGCCTCGTCTGCAGCCGCCGTGCGGGGTTTATCGGGGGGGCCTGCTAGGTCTGCTTGTGCGGCAGTCATGCAGATTGAATTTACCTAGGGGAAATTGAAATCGCACGGCCGATAGGGGTTACAAAAGGGACGTAGCTGTGTTATCCGCGGGCACGCGCGAGCGCGCGAACCGAAGGGGATATGCCCCGATATATCATTGAATTCCCGGGGTGACTGGGCACCTAAGCCGGAAATGTAACGTATTGATAACGACTCCGGCCGCTGTCCGGATTGAGAAGGTTGACTGGCCGAAAAATTACCTGGTTTATCCGACCGGGAAGCGGGCAGAAGAAGACGGGAAAATCACTTCGCGGAGGCGACGATAAACTGCCGTTAAACATACGTCAATGCCTCACCCCCCGTGTTCGTTCCTTCGCGTGAAGGCGGCTGTGGTACGCCCGGGAGATCGCCGCGGCCGGCCGTTGGCTAAGGTGCCCCGCATGAGCGAGAGCCCGGTGCTGCGCGTGAGGGGCCGGGTGCTGACCGGCCGCGAGGAAGTCCGCGACGAGCTGTGGGTGGTGGGCGGGCGCGTCACCTTCACGCCACCCGCCGCCGCCCGTGAGGTCGTCGACATCGAGGGCTGGGCGCTGCCCGGGCTCGTCGACGCCCACTGCCACGTCGGGCTCGACGCGCACGGCGCGGTGGACGACGCCACCAGCGAGAAGCAGGCCCGCACCGAGCGCGAGGCCGGAGCCCTGCTGCTGCGCGACGCGGGCTCCGCCGCCGACACCCGGTGGATCGACGACCGCGACGACCTGCCGCGGCTCGTCCGCGCCGGCCGCCACATCGCCCGTACCCGCCGCTACATCCGCAACTACGCCCACGAGATCGAGCCGGACGACCTCGTCGCGTACGTCGCCCGCGAGGCGCGCAGGGGCGACGGCTGGGTCAAGCTCGTCGGCGACTGGATCGACCGCGAGGCCGGCGACCTCACCCCCTGCTGGCCGCGCGAGGCGCTGGCCCCCGCGATCGCCGAGGCGCACCGCCACGGCGCCCGCGTGACCGCCCACTGCTTCGCCGAGGACTCGCTGCGTGACCTGGTCGAGGCGGGCATCGACTGCATCGAGCACGCCACGGGCCTCACCGAGGAGACCGTGCCGCTCTTCGCCGAGCGCGGCGTCGCCATCGTGCCCACGCTCGTCAACATCGCGACGTTCCCGGAGCTGGCGGCGGGCGGTCAGGCCAAGTTCCCGCGCTGGGCGGACCACATGCGCCGGCTGCACGACCGCCGGTACGCCACCGTGCGCGCCGCCTACGAAGCCGGCATCCCCGTCTACGCGGGCACCGACGCCGGCGGCTCGCTGGCGCACGGCCTGGTCGGGCAGGAGGTGGGCGAACTGGTCGCCGCCGGGATCCCGGTCGCGGACGCCGTCTCGGCGGCGGCGTGGGGCGCGCGGGAGTGGCTCGGGCGGCCGGGTCTGGAGGAGGGCGCGCCCGCGGATCTCGTGGTGTACGAGGCCGATCCGCTGGCCGACGTACGGGTGTTGACGGCGCCGCGGCGGATCGTCCTGCGGGGCCGGGTCGTCGGCTGAGCACCCGCTGAGAGCAGAGGAGCGGGGGGTGCGGGGCGACTTCCGTGAACTGATTCCCCCGAAGGGGTGAACGAGCGCAGAGTGTCCGTCGCGTCACCCTGAGTGCGTAAGCATGGCGGGGCAGTTGACGATCCGACGTACGAAAACCCGTGGGGGGTTTGTTCCTTGTCCCGTTTGTCCTGCCTGTTTCGCATGCCCGCGACCGCCGTCACGGCGGCCGCGCTGACCGTCGGCCCCGCCCTGTTCCTCGCCGCACCCGGGCACGCCGACGATGCCGACGGCGGCGCTCCGGCCCGTACGGGCTCGGCGGGCGCCTCCGTGCTCCGCGCCGACCTCGACGTCTCCCTGCTCGACAAGACCGTGCAGGTGCCGGTGCTTTCCACGCTCAACGAGGTCCGCGTGCCCGCCGCGGGCCGGGACTCGGGCGCCGCGGACAAGACCGCGCTCGACGTCCGGGTCGACGGCCTCGCGGCCTCCGAGGGCGACGAACACCCGGAAGGACCTCGGGCGGTGAACATCGCGCGCGCCGAAGTCGCCACCGCGGACGCCACCGTGGACGCGGACGGCGCCGAGGCGTCGTCGAACCTCGCCCGCGCGGAGGTGCACGTCCCCGGGCTGCCTGCGCTCTCGCTCATCAAGGTCGAGGAGGTGACGTCGAAGGCCGTCTGCGCGGTGGGGGAGAAGCCGAAGGCGGAGTCCCACACCCTCGGCTCCGTCACGGTCCTGGGCAAGCGCGTCACGGTCACCGTGGGCGGCGAGCCCACGGTGGTCGCGGTGCCGGGTGTCGGAGAGGTGTCGCTCGGGTTCTCGCAGACGGAGACCACGAAGTCGACGGCCAGTGCCGCGGCGCTGCGGCTGCGGGTGTCGGTGAACCCGCTGAAGCTGAACGTCGCCGAGGTGGAGGGCGAGGTGACGCTGGTCGAGGCGGCGTGCGAGACGCCGGCCGGCGGCGGTACGGACCCGGCGGAAGAGCCTGGCGAGCGCCCGCAGGGCGACGCCGAGCCGGTCCAGGACGAGCGGCCCGCCGACGCCACTGACCCCGCCCCCGAGCAGCAACTCGCCGAAACGGGCGGCAGCTCGACGACCCCCTACCTGGTCGGCGGCGCCGCCCTGCTCGTCGGCCTCGGCCTGAGCGGCCTGGTGCTGGCCCGCCTGCGCGCCAGGTCCTGAGCCCCGCCCGTACCGGTGCGTGCACGGCCTCCGCGCGCTACCGGTACGGGCGGTCCGGGGGCGCCCGCCGGCGTCGGCGGGACCGCTGAAGGGGACACCCATCCGCTTCGGCCGCCGCGACCGCGGGCGCCCTGGCGCGTACCACGAGGTTGAAGAAGTCACCGGCCGCGGCGGGCACCACGCCTCTCGAACGCGGCCGCAGCGTGCCCCCGTCAGCCCGTCAGCCCGTCAGCCCGTCAGCCCGTCAGCCCGTCAGCCCGTCAGCCCGTCGGCGCGCCGGGCGGCAGGAACGGCAGGTCGCCGGGCGCGCCCGACTCGATCAGGCGCAGCAGGGCCTTGGTGTCCGCGTGCTCCTCGATCAGGTCGCCCAGCCTCTCCAACTGCTCCTCCCGCAGGCCCGCGAAGGACGTGTCGGGCGCCGGTACGAACGCCCGGCCCGCGTCCGCCGCCACCTGCCGCAGGAACGCCCGCCGGAAGCCGTCGTTCTCCAGGGCGCCGTGCCAGTGCGTCCCCCACACCTGACCCACCCGGCACCCGGCGAGGAACGGCTCCCCGCCCCGTACGTCCGCCACCCCGTGGTGGATCTCGTACCCGTCCACCGGCTCGCCCAGCGCCGTGCCCGCCGGCCGGCCCAGCGTCTTGCGGGCGGCGAACTCCACCCGTACCGGCAGCAGTCCCAGCCCGGCCACCGACTGCGCGGGCCGCGCCTCCACACCCTCCGCGTCGCCGATCCGCTCCGCCAGCATCTGGAACCCGCCGCAGATGCCCAGCACCGGCCGCCCCTGCGCCGCCCGGCGCGCCACCGCCGCGTCCAGGCCCCGCTCCCGCAGCCACGCGAGCGCCCGTATCGTGCCCCGCGTCCCCGGCAGCACCACCAGGTCCGCCTCCGCCAGTTCCTCCGGCCGGTCGGTGAACTGCACCGCGACGCCCGGCTCCGCGGCCAGCGCGTCCACGTCGGTGAAGTTCGACATCAGCGGCACCGGCACCACCGCGACCCGCAGCACCTCCGCCCCGTGCGGCGGCTCGGCGGGCAGCTCGCGTATCAGGCCGCGCAGCGAGAGCCGCAGCCCGTCCTCCTCGTCGATGCCCAGCCCGTGCCGGTACGGCAGCACCCCCAGGGTCTGCCGCCCGGTCAGCCCGCGCAGCATCGACAGCCCCGGCTCCAGCAGGGAGACGTCACCGCGGAACTTGTTCACCAGATAGCCCGCGACCAGGCCCTGGTCCGCCGCGCTCAGCAGCGCGGTGGTGCCGAAGAACGACGCGAAGACCCCGCCCCTGTCGATGTCCCCGACGACCACGACGGGCAGCCGCGCCGCCCGCGCCAGGCCCATGTTGACGATGTCGCTGTGCCGCAGGTTGATCTCCGCCGGGCTGCCCGCGCCCTCGCAGATCACCACGTCGTACGCGCGCCGCAGCTCGTCCAGGCAGTCCGTGACCGTGTCGAACAGCGCCCGCTGCCGCTCCCCGTGGTAACCGGCCGCGCTCAGCTCCGCCACCGGCCGGCCGAGCACCACGACCTGGCTGCGCGCCTCGCCGCCGGGCTTCAGCAGCACCGGGTTCATCAGCGCGCTGGGCTCGGTGCGGGCGGCCGCCGCCTGCATGGCCTGGGCCCGCCCGATCTCGGCGCCCTCGCGCGTCACGTACGAGTTGAGCGACATGTTCTGCGCCTTGAACGGCGCGACGGAGACGCCGCGCCGGGCCAGCCACCGGCAGATGCCGGCGGTGACCACGCTCTTGCCCGCGTCCGACGTCGTGCCGGCGACCAGCAGGCCGCCGGCACGCGCCGTCACTTGACGATCAGATAGATCCCGTACGCCACGGCTGCTGCACACAGCGTGAAGCATACGTACGCACCCGTCCTGGCCAGGGCGGAGGGTGCCGTCTCGGTCGCCGCGGCGCCCTCGGGGCCGTCGGGATCCGTCTTCGGGGAGAGGCCGACGATGCCCACCGTGAAGAGGCCCACGAGCGCCACCGTCATGACGAGGCTGACGCCGAAGACCTCGCCGAGTGCTGCCCAGTCGATGTCCATGCTGCTTCCTTGGTCTCAGTCGGGATCGGCCGTCAGACCGTGGCCTGGGAGGCGGGGCCCGACGCGGTCCGCGGCGCGGGTATGCTCACCGGCTCCACGGCGCCGTCCGCGCCGCCGTCGCCGGCCGCGGCCGGCTGTCCGGTCACCGGGTCCACGTCGTTGACGTTGGAGTGGTCGACCCGGTCGCGGCGCGAGGCCGCCCAGATCGTCGCGCTGGCGGCGACGCCCAGGATGGCGACCGTCACCACGCCCCAGTCGCCCCGGTCCGCGAGGAACGCCGAGGCCCCCGCGATCAGCCCCGCGGCCGGCAGGGTGAGCCCCCACGCGGCGACCATCCGCCCGGCGGTGCTCCAGCGCACCACGCCGCCCTTCTTGCCCACGCCGGAGCCCATGATCGAGCCGGAGCAGACCTGGGTGGTGGACAGGGCGAAGCCGAGGTGCGAGGAGGCGAGGATCACCGTGGCCGAGCTGGTCTGGGCGGAGAAGCCCTGCGGCGGCTGGATGTCGGTGAGGCCCTTGCCCATGGTGCGGATGATGCGCCAGCCGCCGAGGTACGTGCCGAGCGCGATGGCCAGGGCGGCGGAGACGATGACCCAGGTGGGCGGGTCGGAGTTGGGGGCCAGCGAGCCGCCGGTGATCAGGGCCAGGGTGATGACGCCCATCGTCTTCTGGGCGTCGTTGGTGCCGTGCGCGAGGGAGACGAGCGCGCCGGAGGTGATCTGGCCGGCGCGGTAGCCCTTCGCGGTCTGGCCCGCGGAGCGGCGGCCGGCCAGCCGGTACGTCAGCCGGGTCGCGGCGGCGGCGGCGATGCCCGCGACCAGCGGCGCGGCGATGGCGGGGATGAGGACCTTCATGACGATGGCGTCCATGTGCACGCCGTTCCAGCCGACGGAGACGAGGGTCGCGCCGATCAGTCCGCCGAAGAGGGCGTGCGAGGAGCTGGAGGGCAGCCCGGCGAGCCAGGTCAGCAGGTTCCAGACGATCGCACCCACCAGCCCCGCGAAGATCACTTCGGGCTGGATGCCGGACCCTTCGTCGATGATGCCGCCGGAGATGGTCTTGGCGACTTCCACGGAGAGGAAGGCGCCGACGAGGTTGAGGACTGCGCTCATCGCCACCGCGGTCTTGGGCTTGAGCGCCCCGGTGGAGATGGTGGTGGCCATGGCGTTGGCGGTGTCGTGGAACCCGTTCGTGAAGTCGAACACCAGGGCGGTGACTACGACGACTCCGATGATGAGAGTGAAGTGTTCCATGTACCCAAGCAATCCGCTCGAAGGTCGGGGGCCGTGAGGAACGTAAGTACTCCGAGTGAACACAAGGTGAACTGGGCCGGACGTGACGGTGACGAGGGCGAATGGGTGTCGCAATGTCTCCGGCCGAATGCTTCATGCGCAGGTCATAGGGAGGATACAGATGCGTCACGCGTGGCGTGAGCTGCTGGCGATCGCCCGGCGGATGTACTCCGAAGGGCTGGTCGTCGGAACCTCGGGCAACGTCTCCGCACGGGTGGGTGACCATGTGCTCATCACCCCGACCGGCGTTCCCTACGAGGAGTTGGGCGACGACGACCTCGTCGCCGTCGACCTGCGGGGGCGGCAGACGCACGGCTCGCTCAAGCCGACGAGCGAGCTGCCCATGCACCTCGCGGTCTACGGGAACACCGACGCGAGCGCCGTCGTGCACACCCACGCGGTGCACGCGACGGCCGTCTCCACGCTGGTGCCGGAACTGCCCACCGTCCACTACGCCACCGCGGCCCTCGGCGGCCCGGTGCGCGTCGCCCCGTACGCGCTCTACGGGACGCCCGAGCTGGCCGCAGGCATGCTGACGGCGCTCGCCGGGCGGTCCGCCTGCCTGCTGCAGAACCACGGCACCGTCGCCTACGGCGCCGGCCTCGCGCAGGCTTACGACAGGACCGCGCACCTCGAATGGATGTGCCGGGTGTGGCTGGCCGCGCGCTCGGTACCGGGGCTGAGCCCGTCGCTGCTGTCGGCCGAACAGCTCGGGGAGGTGGCGGAGAAGCTGAAGGGCTACGGCCAGGGGTGAGCCGGCGCCCGTGACCCGGGCGGGTGCGCGCACTGGCAGCGGCCGGTCCGTACCCGGACAATGGCCGGGATGCGTATCAAACCGGCCGCAGCGGCCCTGACCAGCCTCCTCGCCGCCGGAGTCGGCGCGGGGGCCGCCGCCGTGGCCGCCGGGCGGTACGGCTCCCGCGCCGCCCTGCGGCCCGCCCCCGCGGGTCCCGTCGGCTTCGACGGGCCCCGGCTGCGGGTGGTGGCCGCGGCCGGCGGGCAGGTCACCCTCGCCCCCGGCTCGCCGCCCGCCCTGCGCCCCGAGACGTACGGGCTGACGGGCCGGGACGTGCACGCCGTCGTCGGCCCGCTGGTGCGCGCCGAGTCTTGGCCGGGCGGCCGGCTCGTGCGCCGGCTGGAGCGCGTCACGCACGGCACCCTGGACGCGGGCACGCGGGTGCGGCTGACGCCGAAGGTGTACGTGGGCACGCCGCGCTCGGCGCTGGGCATCGCGTACCAGGAGGTCACCGTCGCGGGCCCGCTGGGCGCGCTGCCCGCGTGGTACGTGCCGGGCACCCGCGGCACCTGGGTCATCGCCGCCCACGGCATCGGCGACACCCGCGAACAGGCCCTGACCGCCCTGCCGTTGCTGCACGAGCTGGGCCTGCCGGTCCTCGCCCCCGCCTTCCGCGGCGACCCCGGCGCCCCGCCCGTGCCCGGCGGCCGCGGCTCCCTCGGCCGCACCGAGTGGCCCGACCTCGACGCGGCGCTCCACTGGGCGGTGCGCCACGGCGCGCGGCGCGCGGTGCTCTACGGCTGGTCGACCGGCGCCACCATGGCGCTGCGCACGGCCGCGGAGTCCGCGGCGGCCTACGGCATCGCGGGGCTGGTGCTGGACTCGCCGGTGCTCGACTGGCGCGCCGCGGTACGTGCCCTCTCCGGCCGCTCCGGCGCCCCCGGGCGCCTCCCGCTGCCCGGGCGGCTGCGAGGTCTCGCGGTGCTGGCGGCCGGGGAGCACCCGGAGCTGGACACCCCCCTCGCCGTGCCGGAGGCACCGGCGCTGGTGCTCCAGGGCCAGGCCGACGACATCGCCCCGCTCGCCGCGGCGCGGGAGTTCGCGGCCCGCGGCGGCGACCGGATGCTGATCCGCGAGGTCCCCGACGGGCGGCACGCGGCGCTGTGGAACGCCACCCCGGCCGCGTACGAGGAGACCGTGCGCCGCTTCCTGACCCCCCTGCTCTAACGCCTGTCGTCCGGATCTCCGCCGGGTTCGCGACAAGATCCGCGGGACGGGCCGCAGCCCCGTTTACCGCCCGCCGCCGAGCCCCCCCGCGGGCCACCCCGACGGCCCCTCGCCAACCCCGGATTGGGCTTTCTCCGCCCCACCGGCGAGACTTGGTGCGTGATGGCGCACAGTTCGCACCACCCGCCGCTCCGCCTCGTCCCCAGGCAGCCCCGTCGCGAGATGGCCGCCGCAGCCCGCCGGGCCGTCGTCGACCGGGCCCTTCGCCCGGCGCCGCGGCCCCCGGAGGGCATCGCCGCGCCCCGGGTGCTCGCCGGCCACGCCCGCACCCTGCTCGCCGAGGCGGTGCGGGTCGCCAGGTGGGCCGAGGGGCGGCCACAGCCGTGGACGGAGGCACCGCAGGCCGAGTGGGACCGGGCCAGGCTCGCGGGCCTGGTCGAGGTGCAGGGCGCGTACGCCCGCCCCGCCTGGCGGCTGCGGGCCTGGGACCGCGACGAGCGCGCGGTGCTCCGCGGCTGGGTCGCGCTCTTCGACGCCTGGTCGCTGGCGCACCCCGCGCCCGAGCCGCTGGCCGTCGACTCCGTCGCCCTCGGCGACGCCATCGAGGCCATGCCGCAGATGCTCGCCCTGCTCCACCTCACCGGCGGCCCCGTCCGCGTCCCCGTCCTGCTCGACCTCCTCGGCCAGCGCGTCGCCGAACTGCGCACCGAGCGCTGCGAGGTCGCGTACGGCAGCGAGGGCACCCCCGTGCCGGGCCAGGCGGCCGAGCCGGCGGCGGCGGAGGTGCCGGACGAGGAGCTGCCGGCGCTGCTGTCCGGGCTGCTGGACTGGGCGCTGGAGGCGTTCGCCTCCGTGGGGGCGCTGACCCGGGAGGGCCCCGAGGTGTCGCTGACGCCGCTGGGCCACTGGGCCGTGTGGATGAAGATCGAGCAGATCTGCATCGCCGCCCAGGGCCCCGAGGGCCACATCGAGAAGCCCGCGGAGGCGATGCTGCGCAGTTGCGCGGGGCTGACGCCCGGCCCGGCCCGCGCCGAGTACCGCGCGTGGCTGGCGGCGCGCCCCTCGGGCAGCGCGGTCGCCGAGCTGCTGGAGGTGGCGCGGGGCGACGACGCGCTGCTGCGCGGGCTGGCGTTCGAGGCGCTGCGCGCGGTCGGCGCGGCCGCGGAGAGTGCGGTGCGCGGGGCGTGCGACGAGCCGATGCTGCGGCCGTACGCGCTGCTGTGGCTGGCCGAGCAGGAGGGCGGCGACGCGGACGAGGCGCTGGGCGCGCTGACCCGCGAGGAGGCGACCTGGCTGTGGGTCGACACCGCTGCCGCGGTCGCCGACCACGGCGAGGGCAGCCTGCTGGTACGGCACCTGGAGTCCGCGGTGCAGGGCAGCGTGCCCGCGCTGCTGGCGGAGGTGGGTGGCGCGGGCCATCCCCGTACGGTCCAGGTGCTGGTGGCGCTGGCCGCCGCGCACCCCGACCCGGCGGTGGCCAAGGCCGTGCGCCGGGCCGCCTTCCGGGTGCACACCGGCGGGGCGTGAGCGGGGCGGGCGCGGGTCAGCGGGGGGCGGGCGCGTACGTGCCGAAGCTCCAGATGTTGCCCTCGTGGTCGCGCGCCATGTAGTCCCGCGCCCCGTAGTCCTGGTCGGTCGGCGGCATGAGGATCTCCACGCCGTGCTCCACGGCCTGCCGGTGGTGCGCGTCGACGTCGTCCACCGCCACGTACACCCCGCTGGGGCCCGCGTCGCCCATCGCCGCGTCGAAGACGCCGCCCCTGCCCTTCGAGCCGAGCATCACCATCCCGTTGCCCTGGGCCAGCTCCGCGTGCGCCACCGTGCCGTCCTCGGCCTCGTACACCGCGACTTCGCGGAAGCCGAGCCCTTCCGTCAGCAGCCGGATCGCGGCTTTGGCGTCGCGGTAGACCAGCGTGGGGAAGACGGTCGGGGTGTGCTCGCTGCGGGGCATGCGGATCACGTCCTCTCGGGGGCTCTACGCGCAGTCTGGCACCGGCCACTGACACCGGCAGCCCGGCCGCGCTCCCACGGCCGGCCGCCGGGTCCGGCGCGCCGAACGGGTTGCGGCCCCCGATACACTGGGCGCATGGCAACTCTCCACGTGCATTAGACGGCGTAGCCCCGCACTCCGCTGTCCCTGCCGTCTTCCGTCCTGCCCTGGAGAACTTCCGTGATCACCGCCACCGGCCTGGAGCTGCGCGCCGGCGCCCGCATCCTCCTCGAATCCGCCACCTTCCGCATCGCCAAGGGCGACCGCATCGGCCTCGTCGGGCGCAACGGCGCCGGCAAGACCACCCTCACCAAGGTCCTGGCAGGCGAGGGCCAGCCCGCCGCAGGCACCGTCGCCCGCGGCAGCACCGTCGGCTATCTGCCGCAGGACCCGCGCACCGGCGACCTCGACGTGCTCGCCCGCGACCGCATCCTGGCGGCCCGCGGCCTGGACGCCGTCATCCGCAAGATGCGCGAGGACGAGCAGCGGATGTCCGGCGGCAAGGGCGCCACCCGCGAGAAGGCCATGCGGCGCTACGAGCGCATGGAGACCGAGTTCCTCACCAAGGGCGGGTACGCCGCCGAGGCCGAGGCCGCGACCATCGCCGCCAGCCTCGGGCTGCCCGAGCGGGTCATGAGCCAGCCGCTCCACACCCTCTCCGGCGGCCAGCGCCGGCGCGTGGAGCTGGCCAGGATCCTCTTCTCCGACTCCGAGATCCTGCTGCTGGACGAGCCGACGAACCACCTCGACGCCGACTCCGTGATCTGGCTGCGGGACTATCTGAAGACGTACCACGGCGGCTTCGTCGTCATCTCCCACGACGTCCAGCTCGTCGAGACCGTCGTCAACAAGGTCTTCTACCTCGACGCCAACCGCGCCCGCATCGACGCGTACAACATGGGCTGGAAGCTCTACCTCGCCCAGCGCGAGGCGGACGAGAAGCGCCGCCGCCGCGAGCGCGCCAACGCCGAGAAGAAAGCCGCCGCCCTCAACGCCCAGGCCGACAAGATGCGCGCCAAGGCGACCAAGGCCACCGCCGCGCAGAACATGGCCCGCCGCGCCGAGCGGCTGCTCTCCGGGCTCGACGAGCAGCGGCAGGCCGACAAGGTCGCGCGGCTGCGGTTCCCCGACCCGGCCCCGTGCGGCAAGACGCCGCTGACCGCCGAGGGCCTGTCCAAGTCGTACGGGTCGCTGGAGGTCTTCACCGACGTCGACCTCGCCGTCGACAAGGGCTCCCGCGTCGTCATCCTCGGCCTCAACGGCGCCGGGAAGACCACGCTGCTGCGGCTGCTGGCCGGCGTCGAGAAGCCCGACACCGGCGGGGTCACCCCCGGCCACGGCCTCAAGCTCGGCTACTACGCGCAGGAGCACGAGACCCTCGACCCGGACCGCTCGGTGCTGGAGAACATGGCCTCGGCCGCGCCCGACATGGACGCCGTCGAGATGCGCAAGGTGCTCGGCTCGTTCCTCTTCTCCGGCGACGACGTCGACAAGCCCGCCCGCGTGCTCTCCGGCGGCGAGAAGACCCGGCTCGCGCTGGCGACCCTCGTCGTCTCCTCCGCCAACGTGCTGCTGCTCGACGAGCCGACCAACAACCTCGACCCGGCCAGCCGCGAGGAGATCCTCGGCGCGCTGCGCACCTTCACCGGCGCCGTCGTCCTCGTCACCCACGACGAGGGGGCGGTGGACGCGCTGGAGCCGGAGCGCATCATCCTGCTGCCGGACGGCGTCGAGGACCTGTGGAACGCGGACTACGCAGACCTGGTAGCGCTTGCTTGATCACCCCCGTCTGGATCATTCGGCCCACGGGTGATCCATCATCTGAGTGAGTGGTGCTCGTACCGCGGCGTGGTGCCTGGTCACCGGGCGTGCGGTGCCGACTACGCGCGCCGTCGCCGCGGCCCCGCCCCGGCACTGCCCCCTGACCTGCCTAATCACTCCGTGCCGCGGTCCCGGCCGGTCCGCGGGCGGGCTCGGAACACCGGGTTCCGACGGTCTCCGAGAGGAACTGGGGAGAAAACCTCGTGCCGCGGACCTTGCCGAACGGGTGGCCAGGAGGCCATAAAGGGGTGATCATGAGAGTCCAGAGCGCACTTCCGTACGAGGAGGCACGGGTGGCCGAGACTCTGAAGAAGGGCAGCCGGGTTACCGGCGCCGCGCGCGAAAAGCTCGCGGCTGACCTGAAGAAGAAGTACGACTCCGGTGCGAGTATCCGGGCGCTGGCCGAAGAAACCGGTCGCTCCTATGGATTCGTGCACCGGATGCTCAGCGAATCCGGCGTGACCCTGCGCGGTCGCGGCGGCGCGACGCGAGGCAAGAAAGCGTCGTCCTGACGGGACCGCCGCGGCGGCCCTGACGGGCATCCCGGACCCCGCACAGGCACCCGGCCGGTCCGCCGGACCGGCCGGGTGGTTACTGTTCGGTATATGACAGAGCTGCTGCACAGAGACGGCGTACGGCTCGCCCTGGACGGCGAGGACGGCACGCTGGCCACGGTGACCCTCGACCACCCCGCCCGGCGTAACGCGCAGTCGCCCGCCCTGTGGCGGGCGCTCGCCGCCGCCGGGCGTGAACTCCCCGGCAGCGTCCGCGTGGTGGTGCTGCGCGCCGAGGGCAAATCGTTCTCCGCCGGACTCGACCGGCAGGCATTCACTCCCGAAGGCTTTGCGGACGAGCCGTCATTCCCCGAGCTCGCCCGCTATTCCGACGGCGACCTCGACGCGGTCATCGCCGAATACCAGGAGGCGTTCACCTGGTGGCGGCGGAATGACATCGTTTCCCTCGCGGCGGTGCAGGGACATGCGATTGGCGCGGGTTTTCAGCTTGCCCTCGCCTGCGACCTCCGGGTGTGCGCGGACGACGCGCAGTTCGCGATGCGGGAGACCTCGCTCGGCTTGGTGCCCGATCTCACCGGAACCGGCCCGCTGGTGCAACTCGTCGGATATGCGCGGGCGTTGGAGATGTGCGTCACGGGGCGCTTCGTGCACGCCGAGGAGGCCGAGCGGGTGGGCCTGGCGAACCTCGTGGTCCCGGCGGCGGAGTTGGGCGCGGCGACCGCGGACCTGGCGGCGGCGCTGCTGGCGGCGCCGCGGGACGCGGTGATCGAGACGAAGGCGCTGCTGCGGGGGGCTGCGGGCCGGTCGTACGAGGACCAGCGGGCGGCGGAACGCGCGGCGCAGGCCCGCAGGCTGCGGGACCTCGCGGGGGTCGGGGAGTAGGGCCGCCGCGGGCGGGCCCGGGCCGGGCGCGACGGGGACGGCCGCCTGGCGGTTACCGGATGTCGGTGACGAGGACCGTGACGGCCGCGGCCTCGGTCCCGGCGCGTACGGCACGGGCCACGTCGAGCGCGCGGTGCGCGGAGTCGAGGACCACGCGTACCTCGGCGTGGTCGCCGTCGGGGAGGACGTCGGAGCCGAGCAACCCGGGCACGTCCGGTGCGGCGTGGCCCGGGCGGGCCGTCTCCCGGGCGGGCGGGGGATCGCCCGGCGGGCCGCCGGGGGCGGGCTCTGCGGCGTTCTGCGGGGTTTCCAGCAGACCCGCCACGTGGACGTCCACCGCGGCGACGCGCAGCCCCAGGCCCTCCTCCGCGCCCCGCAGCAGGGCCTCCCGCAGGGCCGCCGCGGTGGTGGTCATCGGCCGCTCCACGCCGGCGTCGCACTGCACCGAGATCCGCAACTCCCCGTACGGCAGCGCGCTCACGGGCGCGGGCCCCACGGCGCGGGCTCCGCCGAGGGCGCGGGGCCCGAGGTACCGCACCTCGGCCCCGGCGCCGGTCCGCCCGCAGGCCGCCTCCGGATCCACGGCATCGCCGGGGTCCGCCGGCCCCACCCGCAGGCCCGTCACCCGCGCCTCGCGCACTCCCGCCGCCGCGCGGCGCAGCACGCCGGCCGCCGCGCGCTCGGCGATCCACGTGCCGTCCGCGGCGGCGCCCAGCGGCAGCAGCCTGCCGAGCCCCACCTGCTCGCGCACCGCCCGCTCCCAGTTCCCCGCCGTCATGCGCCCCATCCTCCCCGACCGGGACACCTCTCCGCCCGGCACCGCCCGGCCACCCGTTCGCGGACCTGCGTGGGCCGGGTGTCGCATTCCCCTGGCCCGGCCCGGGCAGGGGACGGATAGTGGGGGGCGAAACGAGCGCACGCCACGGTCGTCGGAAAGGGTGGAGACGGTGAGCAGCGAGTCGACGGTCAGCGGGGTTCCGCGGGAGCCGGCAGCGGTCCCGCCGAAGGTGCTGGGCACGCGGCGCGGCACCGGCGATCCGGCGACGCGGGGGCGGACGACGATCGCCGACGGCGTGGTCGAGAAGATCGCCGGCCTCGCCGCGCGCGACGTCGTCGGCGTGCACGCCATGGGCAGCGGCCTCGCCCGTACCACGGGCGCCGTACGGGACCGCGCGCCCGGCTCCACCCGGTCGGTGGCCGGGGTGCGGGCCGAGGTCGGCGAGGTGCAGACGGCCCTCGACCTGGAGATCGTCGTCGACTACGGGGTCTCCATCACCGAACTCGCCCGTGCCGTACGGGAGAATGTCATTTCGGCCGTCGAGCGGATGACCGGCCTCGAAGTGGTCGAGGTCAACATCGCGGTGACCGACGTGAAGCTGCCCGACGACGAGGAAGAGGGGGCCGAGCAGCCGCGGCTGCAGTGACGGCGGGGCGGGGGACCCGCCCCGGGGAGCTTGGGGAAGGTGCGTGCGGATGAGCATGGCAGTGGTCGGCCTGATCGCCGGGATGGCGCTGGGCTTCGCCGGCTACTTCGGCGGGTTCGGCGCCTTCCTGCTGGTGGCGGCGCTGGGCGCGATCGGGTTCGTCGTCGGCAGGGTGCTGGACGGCGACCTGGAGCCGGGCGACTTCTTCCGCAGGCCGGGCGAGCGCGACGACCGGCGGCGGTGACCGGGTGGCGTCGGCGACAAGCGAACACGCGGAAGAGGCGGGGCAGCCAGGAGACGCCGGCGGCGAGCCCGCCGTGCCGGCGGAGGAGCGCGGCGCCACCCGGATCGAGGACCGCGTCATCGCGAAGATCGCCTCCCAGGCGGCCCGCGAGGCGCTCCTGGGCGCGCCAGGCACCGACGCCGCGCACGCCGCCGTCGTCGTACGCGGCGACACCGCCCGCGTCCGCGTCGGCGTCCACCTGGGGTTCCCGTCCGACCTCGGCGCCCAGTGCTGCGCCGTGAGTCGGGCGGTCACCGAGCGGGTAAGGGCTCTGGTCGGGCTGGAGGTCCCGGAGGTGGCCGTGGAGGTCGAGCGGCTGCACGCCACGGAGCGGCCGAACGCGCCGCGGGGGAGGGTGCGATGAGCGGCGACGAGGCGAAGTCCCGGCCGGCCGGCGGCTCGGCCGGCACTGCGGCCGCCGAGCCGGACGAGTGGCGGCAGAGCACGTCGGCCTCCGGGTACGCGGCCGGTCCTGACGGCGCGAGCGCCGACGCGGCGGCCCGCTTCTGGTCCGTACGCCGCGTGCCGGCCGCGCTCACCGCCGCCGCGGTCACCGTGGGCATCGGGCTGCTGCTCTACGACGTCGTCGCCGTCCGCGCGGAACGCCCCGGGATGCGCTGGCGCCGCCGCGTCGCCGACGAACTGGCCGCCCGCCCGCTCGACGACGCCTGGGTGCTCACCGCCGCCGCCCTGGCCGTGCTGCTCGGCGCCTGGCTGGTGCTGCTGGCCGTCACGCCGGGGCTGCGCGGCGTGCTGCCGATGCGGCACGCCTCGCCGGACCTGCGGGCCGGGCTGGACCGGCGGGCCGCGTCCGTCGTGCTGCGCGACCGGGCGATGCAGATCTCGGGCGTGCGGTCGGTACGGGTCTCGGTGGGCCGCCGCCGCGTCAGCGCCCGCGCCGAGTCCCACTTCCGCGAGCTGGACGACGTACGCGCCGATCTCGCCGCGGTCCTCGGCGACGGCATCCGCGAACTCGGCCTCGCCCGCAGGCCCGAGCTGTCCGTCCACGTACGCCGGCCGCCGGCGAAGGGGTGAGCGCGATGCTGCGTGTGGTCAACCGGATCCTGCTCGCCGTCACCGGCCTCCTCGTCGCCGGTGCCGGGATCGCCGTGCTCTTCGCCGGGCTCGACCTGCCGCGGCCCGGCTTCGCGCCGTACGCCGGCGGCTCCGGCGACGTGCTGCTGAGCCGGGACACCCGGATGCGGTGGCGGGACGACGGCTGGTGGTGGCCGACGGTGGTCGGCGGTCTCTCGCTGCTCGTGCTCTGCTGCGGCTGGTGGCTCGTCGCCCAGTTGCGCCGGGCCCGTCTCGGCGAGGTCGTCGTCGACACGGGCGGCGCGCTCGCGCCCGGCGTGCCGGGCGCGTCCGGTGCGGACCGCGAGGAGAAGGGCGACTGGGCCTCCGCCACCGACCCGGACGCCGGGGGTGCGGAGTCGGAGGGCCCCGGCACGCTCACGCTGCCGGCCGCCCCGCAGGCCCTGCTGCGCGGTTCCGCGCTGGAGGAGGTGCTGGCGGAGGAGGCCGGTGCGCTGGAGGGGGTGGAACGGGCCCGGGTGACCCTCACGGGCCGGCGCACGGCGCCGCGCGCCAGCTTCGGTGTGCTGCTGGGCCCCGGCGCGCATCCCGCGGCGGCCGTGGACCACATCGAGGAGCGGGCGCTCGCCCCGGCCCGCGCGTCGGTGGGCCTGGCGCGGCTGCCCGCGGAGATCAGGTTCCGCCCGGCCAAGCACCGCCCGGAGCGCGTCTCGTGACGGCGGGGGCGGGCGCGGGCCCGTAGGTCCTATCCGTGCCGGACCGCGGCCGGCGCGCGGTGCGCCCGGTCCGTGCCGGCGGTCCGGCTCGTACGGCGCACGCGCGACCGGCCCCGGGGCTCCGCGCCCGTCCCGCTCGCGGCTAACCGGCGTAAGCGGCCGGAGTCCGTGCCCGTACGTGCTCTCCGTCCGGCCATCGCGCTCAGATGCTCCGCCGCATGCCGCCGTCGATCGGCAGCATGATCCCGGTCAGGTACGACGCCGCGGGCGACAGCAGGAACGCCGCCGTCCGGCCGAACTCCTCCGGGGTGCCGTAGCGGCCCAGCGGGATCTTCGCCTCCATCCGGGCCCGCGCCGCCGCCGCGTCGCCGGACAGCGCGTCCAGCTCGCGGGCCCGGTCCGTGTCGATCCGGGCCGGCAGCAGCCCCACGACCCGCACGCCGCGGGGCCCGAGGTCGTCGGCGAGCGACTTGGCGTACCCGGCGAGGCCCGGGCGCAGCCCGTTGGAGATGGTGAGCCCGGGAATCGGCTCGTGGACGGAGCCGGAGAGCACGAAGCCGATGACCCCGCCCTCCGCCAGCTCGCCCGCGGCCGTCCTGGCCATCCGCATCGCACCGAGGAAGACGGAGCCGAACGCCGTCTCCCACTCGGCGTCGGTGTTGGCGGTGGCATTGCCCGCCGGCGGGCCGCCGACGCTGATGAGCACGCCGTCGAAGCGGCCGAAGCGCTCCCGGGCGGCGGCGATGAGCCGGTCAGGGGTGCCGGGTTCCGCGTTGTCTGCGGCGACGCCGACAGCCGACTCGCCGAGCGCGGCGGCGGCACTCGCCACGCGGTCCTTGTCGCGGCCGCTGAGCACCACCTTCGCGCCCTCGGCGAGCAGTTGCTCGGCGACGGCGAGACCGAGCCCGCGCGAGCCCCCGGTCACGACGTAGGCGCGGTCGTTGAGTCCAAGATCCATGGGGGTCAGTCTGCCGCCATCTGCTCGGCGGGCGCCAGGGATGGGGCGGGGTCGTCGTCCGCGGCGCGCCGCGCCGGGGCGTCCGCTCTCTGCCCGGCCCCGTCGGCCGGGGCCCCGCCGGGCGCTTCCGCGCCCTTCGCGGGCTCCGCCGCGGCCGCCGTCTCTTCCCCGGCCGCCTTCGCCGCCGCGGCCTCGCGGTCGCGGCGCTCACGGCGTACGAGAACCCACCAGCCGAACGGCACCGCCGCCGCGAAGATCCACCACTGGATCGCGTACGCGATGTGCACCCCGATGCTGCTGTGGTCCGGCTCGGTGACCGGCTCCGGCTGCTTGCCCGCGGCCTTCGGCGAGGTGCCGACCAGCTCGACGAACCCGCCGAGGACCGGCCCCGGCAGGCCGTCCGCGGCCTCGTCGGCGCTGTTGATCAGCATCACCTGGCGGTCCGGCAGGCCGGCCTTGTCGCGGATGCCGCTGCCCGTCGTCTCGTCGGGGCGCAGCCGGCCGGTGACGGTGACCTCGCCTTCGGGCGGCGGCGGCACCTTGGGGAACGTGGTGAGATCGGCGCCCGCGGGCACCCAGCCGCGGTTGACGAGGACCGCGGAGCCGTCGGTGAGACGGAGCGGGGTGACGACGAAGTAGCCCTGCTTGTCGTCGGTGCCGAGCCGCTGCCGTACGACGACCTCCCGCTCCTGCTCGTACGCGCCGGTGGCCGTGACCGTGCGCCAGGTGTCCTCGCGCGGCACCGTGCGGCCCTCGCGCATGAGCCGGTCCACCGGGACCGGCTCGGCCTTGAGGTTGCGGGCGACGAGGCCGTTGCGCGCGACCCGGTCCTCGTGGCGGTGGAACTGCCAGAAGCCGAGCTGGATCATCACGGGGATGAGCAGGACGGCCACCAGGGTGACGATCACCCACTGCCGGGACAACAGGAAGCGGTACACCCCTTGACCGTACTCCCCGGCCCACCGCCGTCCGACGGGACCCCGCTAGCCTGCCCCGCCGTCCCCGCCGGGCAGTGCGTCCGCCGGCTCCACGTCCCGCATCAGGTGGAGGAAGGCGGCCTCGTCGATCACCGGGGTGCCGTGCGCCGCGGCCCGCGTCACCTTGCCCGTCGGTGCCCCCGGATCGTTGGTGACCAGCAGGCTCGTGTAGCGCGAGACGCTGCCCGCGACGTGCAGCCCGGCCTCGACGGCCCGGTCCTCCAGCAGGCTGCGGTCCACCGAGGTGTCGCCGGAGAAGGCCACGCGCATGCCCTGCTTGAGCCGGCCGCCGCGCACGTACCGCCCCGGGTTGGGGTACGGGGAGGCGGGCAGCCGGCGGTTGGGCCGCCAGGTGCGCCACTGGTACGCGCCGTGCCCGCCCGGCGAGCGGGTGCCGCCGGCGGGCGCCTGCTCCGCCCACTCCGTCAGCGGCTGGCAGGCCAGCAGCGGCAGCCGGGCACCGGCCTCGGCAGCCTGCCGCAGGCTGGGGCGGAAGATCTCGGCGAGGACGCGGGCGTCGTCCTCGGCGTCGTGGGCCTTGCGCTGGGCGACGCCGAAGTGGGCGGCCAGCGACGCCAGCCGGGCGTTGGGCAGCGGGAGCCGCAACTGCCGGGCGAGCGCGATGGTGCACAGCCGCCGGCGCACGGGAGCGGTGAGCCCGGCGCGGGCGTACTCGCGGGCGATCATCATCCAGTCGAAGACCGCGTTGTGCGCGACGAGCACCCGGCCCTCCAGCCGCGCGGTGAACTCCTCGGCGATCTCCGGGAAGAGCGGCGCGCCGGCGAGCATCTCGCGGGTCAGGCCGTGGATCCACACGGGTCCCGGATCGCGCTGCGGGTTGACCAGCGTGTACCAACTGTCCTGCACCGCGCCGTGGGCGTCGAGGCGGTAGACGGCGGCGGAGACGATGCGGTCGTCGGAGCGCAGCCCGGTGGTCTCGACGTCGACGACGGCGTACGCCTCGGGGTAGTCGGCGGGCCAGCCGTCTGCGGGCGCGGCGGGCGGGGGGATGCCGGGGTGCTGCCCGGCGCCGGGCGCGGTGCCCGCGTCGGCGGTCTCGCGGCCGGCGCTCCCCGGCTCCGCGGTACGCGCCGGGTCCGCGGACTCCGCGGGACCGGTCGGCGGAGGCAGCGGGAGAGCCGGCTGCGGCGCGACCGGATCCGCGCCCGGAAGCGGCTGCTGCCGCGCGACTTGACGGGGACTCAGGGGCGTCGCGCGGTCTTCGAGCATGGGTTCAGAGCATAGAGCCTGCCACCGACACGGCGGCGCGCGCGGGTGCCGCCTGAGCACCCGTCAGCGGTCAGTCCGCGGGCTGCCCGGCCACCGGGCCGCGCGGGGTGACCAGGCCCGTCTCGTAGGCGAGCACGACGAGTTGGGCCCGGTCGCGGGCGCCGAGCTTCGTCATCGCCCTGCTGACGTGCGTCTTTGCGGTGATCGGGCTGATGTGCAGCCGGGCGGCGATCTCCTCGTTGCTGAGGCCGCCGCCGACGAGCGTGACGACCTCGCGTTCGCGCCGGGTGAGCTCGCGCAGCGCGTCGTCCGCGTCGGGCACGCCGCCGGCGGGGCGGGACACGTACTCCTGGATCAGCTTGCGCGTCAGCGCGGGGGAGAGCAGCGCGTCGCCGCGGGCGGCGACCCGTACGCCGTGCAGCAGGTCCTCCGGCTCCATGTCCTTGACGAGGAACCCGGCCGCCCCGGCGCGCAGCGCGCCCCAGACGTACTCGTCCACGCCGTAGTTGGTGAGGATGACGACGTGCACGCCGGCCAGTTCGGGGTCCGCGGCGATCCTGCGGGTGGCCTCGATGCCGTCGAGCACCGGCATCTGCACGTCGACCAGCGCCACGTCGGGGCGGTGCCGGGCGGCGAGCCGCACCCCTTCTGCGCCGTCGGCGGCCTCGCCGACCACCTCGATGTCGTCCTCGGCGTCGAGCAGCGCCCGGAACCCGCCCCGGATGAGGGCCTGGTCGTCGACGAGCAGCACCCGGATCACGTGGCCGCCCCCGCGGGGCCGCCCGCCCGCGGCAGCGGCAGCTCGGCGCGTACCCGGAAGCCGCCCTCCGGCCGCGGCGCGGCGTGCAGCTCGCCGCCGAGCGCGGCGACCCGCTCGCGCATCCCCGTCAGCCCGATGCCCGGCTGCGGCGGTGCCCCGGGGTCGGCGGCGCCGTCGTCGTCGACCTGGACGACGACCCTGTCCGGCGCGTACGAGACGTGCACCCCCACCGCCGCCGCGGGCCCCGCGTGCCGCGCGACGTTCGTCAGCGACTCCTGCACGATCCGGTACGCCGCCCGGTCCACCTCCGCCGGCAGCACCGGCCGCTCGCCCGCGACCGCCACCGTCGCCGGCACCCCCGAGCCGCGGGCCCGCTCCACCAGCTCCGGCAGCCGTTCGAGCCCGACGCCCTCGGCGCCGCCGTCCGCGTTGCGCAGCACGTGCAGCGTGGAGCGCAGCTCGCGCGCGGCGTCGCCGCTGGCCTCCTGGATGGCGAGCAGCGCAGGCGGCGGCTCCTCGCCGCGCTTCTTCGACAGGTGCACGGCCACCCCGGCCTGCACTTTGATCACGGAGATGCTGTGGGTGAGGGTGTCGTGCAGCTCGCGGGCGATGCGCAGCCGCTCCTCGTCGGCGCTGCGCTGCGCGTTCTCCGCGGCCCGCTCCTCGGCCTGCGCCAGCATCGCCTCGTGCTGGATGCGCATGGCCGCGCCCATCGCGCACGCCACCACCCAGCCGAAGGTCAGGAACCGCTTCTCCAGCGCCGCGCGCAGCGCCACGTCGCCGAGCGGGAGCAGCGGCAGCGAGCCGAGGCTGACCGCGAGGGAGAGGAGGGCGGTGACGGCGAAGAAGCCGCGGTGCCCGCCGCGGATGGTGCGGTAGACGGCGACCAGCAGCGGCAGCACCGGGCTGCCGTCGGGGTAGCCGCGGAGCTGGTACGAGACCATGGCGAGCGCCGCGATCACCAGGACCGTCCGCGGGAAGCGGTGCCTGGCCACCAGCGCCACGCTGCCGACCAGGCCCAGCACCCAGGCGAGCGCGTCGAAGCCGGTGCGCCCGTCCGGCGCCAGCAGCATCGTGCCGACGCAGCCGAGCGCCACGACGGCGGCGAAGCCCGCGTCCTTGGCGTACGCGCGCGCATCGCGCGCCGTGTCCCGCCCGTCCTCGATCGCGTTCGCGAGGTAGCGGAACACCGTGTGCTCGCTGTTCGCGTCCGTCTGTGCCGCCGCCGTCATGCTCTGCACCGTAGCCAATCCGCGCCGGTCAGGCGTCCTCCGGGAGGTGCAGCGGACGCTGCTGCACAGGTTGCAGGCGGCGGGTCCGTACACCCCTGACCGCAGTGCGGGTAGCCACTCGCCGGACGATGACGGGCGGCGGTCCCGGGGCGGATCGTGGAGCCCGACGGCGGCCGGCCGTCGGACGGCCGGCACGCGCACGGCGGACGGGAGGCCCACCATGCCCCTTCACGGAACGGACGGAGACCACCGCGTACGGATCCCGCAGCCGGCGGCGGCGCGGGACGCCACAGGGGACGCGCCACACGACCCGGCCCGGGAGGCGCCGCGCGACCCACTGGGGGACGCGGCCCGGCACGCGCTCCGGCACGACGGCGGGCCGTGGGCCGCGGCGGTCCTGCCCACCCGGCACCTCCTGCTGCGGCTGGCGGAGCCCGCGCGCCGCGCCGAGGCGCGGCGGCTGCTCGCGCTCGTCCTCGACGTGCCCCCGCTGCCGGGCGTGGAGCCCGCGGTGCTGATCGCCGAGGTGCCGGACAGCCGGCGGGCGGTGGACGTGCTCATCGAGCTGGCCTGGGCGGGGATCGCGCTGGACGGGTTCGCGCTCGACTCCGCGGCGTGACGGCCCGCGCCGGGAGCGGTGACGAGGGAGCGCGCCCGGCGCGGGGTCCGGTGCGGGTCCGGTGCGGGGTCCGGTGCGGGTCCGGTGCGGGGTCCGGTCAACTCCCGGGCACCCATGGTCACTTGGCGGTACGGGCGACACGTATCGTATGGCGCGTCCATGCAAAAAAGTGATGGCGCGGGCGAAGAGGGCGGTGACACGATCCCACGGTGGACTCTCGATATCTGCGCGCCTTCGTGACGGTGGCCGAGACCGGCGGGATATCGGCCGCGGCCGAGCGGCTGGGGTACGCGCAGTCGAGCCTCAGCGCCCAACTGCGCCGCCTGGAACAGGAACTCGGCGTCACGGTCGTGGTCCGCACCTCCACCGGCGCCTCCCTCACCGACGCCGGCCGCCGGCTGCTCCCGTACGCGCGCGAGGCGCTGGAGATCGACGAGCGCATGCGCAGCGCGGCCGCCGCCTCCCGGCCCCGGCTGCGGATCGGGGCGCCGGAGACCCTGGCGGGCGAGTGGCTGCCGGACATCGTCACCGCGCTGGACTACGGCGCCGGCGGGCCGGACGCGGACGCGGAGATCAGCGTCGTCGTCGGCCCCCGCGAGCGGCTGGCGGAGCAACTGGCCGCCGGTGAACTGGACCTCGCCTTCCACTTCGACGACGGCAGCCGCATGGCGGGCCCCAGCGCCGTCGTAGGGCACGAGGAGGTCGTGCTCGTCGCCGGCCCCGCGCACCCGCTGGCGGGCGCGGCGGAGGTGACGGAAGCGGACGTGCTGGCCGCCGAGTTCCTCGTCGCGGAGCCGGGCTGCAGCTCGGCCGTCCTCTACGACCGCCTCAGCCGCGACCTGCCCGCCCGCACCCGCGCGGCCACCGCCGCCGGCTCCCTGCCCGCGCTGCGCCGGCTGGCGGCGCACGGCCGCGGGGTGGCGCTGCTGCCCCGGCTGGCCGTCGTACGGGACCTGGAGGACGGCGGGCTGGTCGACCTCCCGCTGGCCACCCGCCCGGGTCCGGTGGCGATCGAGGCCCGCTGGCGCCGCGACCCGGGCCAGGCGGAACCGACGCTGCGGGCCGTCCTGCGCCTGGCCCGCCGCCACACCACCCAGCTCCCCCCGCCCCCGGCGCTGCGCGGCACCCCGGCCCGTACGGCCTGACCGGGGCGGCTGCGCGGCGTCCCGTACGCCGGTACGTGGCACGCGCCGCCCGGCAGCCGCCGGTCCCGCGTCCTCCCGTCCACCCGCCGTGCCGGACCTGCCCGATCCGGGTCCCGCCCCTGCGGACGCGCGGCGGTTCTTGCGCCAGACTGAGGCCATGGCCGATGCCGCCCTGCCGACCCCCCGTCCCCGTTCGCGGGCCCTGCGCGGGGCCGTCGTGCGGGGCGCCCGCGGGGTGTTCGCGGCGGCCGCCGCCGCGCATCTGGCGGGGCAGCTCGCCGGGGCCGACTGGCTCGTGCACACCACCAAGCCCCTGCTCATGCCCGCCCTCGCCGGCTACGCGGCCGCCCGCGGCGCCCCGCGGGCGCTGGTCGCCGGGCTGGGCTTCTGCTGGGCCGGGGACGTGCTGCTGCAGGTGGGCGGGGACGGGCCGTTCCTGGCCGGAATGGGGGCGTTCGCCGCCGGGCACGTGTGCTATCTGACGCTCTTCCGGCGCGAGTACCGGCTGCCCCGGGCGGGGGAGCGGCGGCTGGCCGTCGCGTACGGGGCCGCGTGGGCGGCCGCAGTCGCCGCGCTGTGGCCGGGGCTCGATCCCGGGCTGCACGGGCCCGTGGCCGCGTACAGCCTGCTGCTCGCCGCGATGGCGTTCTGCGCCGCCCGGTTCGGGCCGCGGGCGGGTGCGGGGGGTGCGCTGTTCCTGCTCTCCGACACCCTCATCGCGACCGACCTCGCCGGCCGGCCGCAGCCGCCCGCCGCCGGGTTCTGGGTGATGGCGACGTACCTGGCCGCCCAGTACCTCATCACGGACGGCGTGCTGCGCCGCGTAGCGCCCGGCTCCGGCTCCGGGCACGGCGCACCGCCGCCCGGACACGGCCCGGGCCCCGGGCACGGCGAAGGCCGGGCCGCGGCGCCCTGAGGCACCGCCGCCCGGCCCGGTGGCCGCCGGCGGGTTACGTCACCGGCCGGCCCTCACCGCCGTACGGCGTCGTAGGCGTCCACGATCCCCGCGCCGTAGAAGGCGTTGGTCCGCTTGTTGCCGGTGCAGGTGGCGTCCTCGACCCCGTTGCCGTCCGGGTCGTAGAACTCCGGGCAGCCGGGGTTGTCGGCCTGGGACTTCATCATCATGTGCAGCGCCGTGGGCGACACCCGCGGGTGCTTGCTCTTGATGAGCGCCGCCACGCCCGCGGCGTGCGGGGTGGCCATCGACGTGCCCTGCAGCCAGCCGTACTTGTTCTCCGGCAGCGTCGACAGGATGCGGCCGTTCTTGGACGGCGTGTCCGGGATCTGGTAGCCGTCACCGCCGGGCGCGGCGACGTCGACGACCTTCTGGCCGTAGCTGCTGTAGTACGACTTGTCGTCGTTCACGCCGGTCGCCGCGACGGTCACGATGCCCGGGAGCTGCGTCGGCACGTCCCAGCACTCGGACGGGTCGATGGTGCGCTCCAGGGGCGTGGTGTCGTTGGGGCTGGAGCCGTCTACGATCTCGTCGGAGGCGAGGTCGTGGTTGGAGTTGCCGGCCGCGGCGAGGTGCAGGGTGCCCTTGCCCATCGCGTACAGCGAGGCGCGGTTGACCGCGTCGACGATCGCCCGCTGGTCGGGGTCGTCGAGGCAGTTGTAGAGCCACGGGTCGACGTAGTAGCTGTTGTTGGTGATCTCGATGCCGTTGTCGCCGGCGAAGACGAAGGCGCAGACGACGGCCTCGGCGTAGAACAGCGCGGTGTCGGGCTCGCTCACCTTGAGCGAGGCGACCTTTACGCCGGGCGCGACGCCGGCCACGCCGACGCCGTTGCGCGCGGCGGCGATCTCACCGGCGACGTGGGTGCCGTGGTAGTCGCCCGCCGGGTCGTAGGGCCGCCAGGCGCCCTCGGTGGTGTCCGCGACGCCGCCGACGCAGTTGGCGGACTGCTTGGCGGAGAAGTTGGCCTTGAGATCGGGGTGCGTGTCGTCCACGCCGGTGTCGATGACGCCGACCGTGACGTCACGGCTGCCGGTCGAGACCTTGTGCGCCTTGTCGGCGCCGATCGCCGGCAGGTCCCACTGCTCGTTCTCCAGCGGCTCGACGTCCGGGTCCTGCGAACGGGCCTTCGCTGCGCCCTTGTAGACCTCGGGCGCGCTGGTCTCCAGCGTCCCGCCGGGCGTCAGCGGCGCGGTCCGGCTCGCGCCCGCGGACTCCACGCCGCGCACGCCGCGCAGCTCCGCCGCGAAGTCCGGGTTGGTGGAGTGGGCGACGACCACGCCGATCTTCTTGTGCGTGACGACCACCGAGCCGTCCGCGTCGGCGATCGCGTCCTTGACCCGGGCGATCGTCTTGTCGTCGGTCTTCGTGTTGACCACGTACGAAAGCTTCTCGCCGGCCGCGGCCCCGGCGCTGCCGCCGGGCTCCGGGGCCGACGCGGCGGAGGCCGCCCCCGGCAGGAGGCCGAGCGCCGCCGCGAGGGTCAGCCCGAGGGGCACCGCCAGCAGGCGCCGACCGCGGGGTCGGAGATGAGTCATGGGATCTCCAGATCATCAGTCAGGAATCCGCCGCGGACAGTTGCCGCGGTCAGGTACACGGCAAGCGAACGTAGCGCTGATCACCCGTGGCCATCAATACATCGCCCTGCAGTGTCTTTTGGCGTGTCGGGCACGGCCGGGCACTCCCGGCCCAGCCGTCACGCGCGTACGACGGAACGTTTCGCCCCCGCGACCTCAACAAACTGTTGATTGTCGGTGGCCTGGCGTAGGCTGCCAGAGGTCAGGTACCGCCGTGGGAGGGCCTTCTCCATGCTGCGTGACACCTATGGACGAGTCGCGACCGATCTGCGCGTCTCGCTTACCGACCGCTGCAACCTGCGGTGCACGTACTGCATGCCCGAGGAAGGGCTCCAGTGGCTCGGCAAACCCGAGCTGCTCACCGACGACGAGATCGTCCGCCTCGTCCGCCTCGCGGTCACCGAGTTCGGCGTGACCGACGTGCGCTTCACCGGCGGCGAGCCGCTGCTGCGCCCCGGGCTCACCGGCATCGTCGAGCGCTGCGCCGCCCTCGCGCCCCGCCCCAGGCTCTCCCTGACCACCAACGGCATCGGCCTGGAGCGTACGGCCGCGGCCCTCAAGGCCGCGGGTCTCGACCGGGTGAACGTGTCGCTGGACACCCTCAGCGCCGAGGTGTTCCAGCGGCTCACCCGCCGCAAGCGCCACGGCGACGTGCTCCGCGGCCTCGCCGCCGCCCGGGCCGCAGGGCTGGACCCGGTGAAGGTCAACAGCGTGCTGATGCCCGGGTTCAACGAGGACGAAGCTCCCGACCTGCTCGCCTGGGCCGTCGCCGAGGGCTACGAGCTGCGGTTCATCGAGCAGATGCCCCTCGACCCGCAGCACGGCTGGCAGCGCGACGGGATGATCACCGCGGGCGACATCCTCGCCTCCCTGCGTACGCGGTTCACGCTGACCCCCGAGGGCGAGGTGGCGCGCGGCTCCGCCCCCGCGGAGCGCTGGCTCGTGGACGGCGGCCCGGCCCGCGTCGGCGTCATCGCCTCCGTCACCCGCCCCTTCTGCCGGGCCTGCGACCGCACCCGGCTGACCGCGGACGGGCAGGTGCGCAACTGCCTGTTCGCGCGCGAGGAGACCGACCTGAGGGCCGCGTTGCGCTCCGGTGCGCCGGACGCGGAGATAGCCCGGTTGTGGCGGATCGCGATGTGGGGGAAGAAGGCGGGCGCCGGGCTCGACGACCCGTCGTTCGTCCAGCCGGACCGGCCGATGTCCGCGATCGGCGGCTGACGCGGGGGAGTTGGGCCCGTCCGGGTGCGGGGGCGCCGCTCAGGCCCTGGCCGGCCCCGGCCCGCTGCCGCCGGCGTCCTTTTCCCGGGTTTCCCCGGTTTTCCCGGATTCTGCTGGTTCTCCCGTTCCTGCGGGTTGTGCGCTTGCCGCGCTCCGCTCCGCCTCCTGCCAGTCCGCCAGCGTGACGACCTCCTTGAGGAAGTCCCGCACGCCCAGGAACCGGCTCAGGTATTCGCGGTGCTCCTCGCACGCGAGCCAGGTCTTGCGGCGCTCCGGCGTGTGCAGCTTCGGGTTGTTCCAGGCGAGCACCCACACCGCGGGCGCACGGCAGCCCTTGGCGGAGCAGATGGGAGCGGAATCAGCGGTGTTCACGGGGCCAGCCTACGTACCGGAACATGGGCGACGCCGGGCAGCCACGGGGGGAGCCGCCCGGCGTCGGTCCGTCGCTCCGACGGGGGATGCGGAGCGCGTACGAAGTATGTCACGCGAGGAGGGCCGCCCGGCACCGGATGGGCATATTTGATTTGAGCTTTTTCTGAGCTTGCGCTCTTGGTGATCAAACGGGCGGCGGAACGCTGTCGCTGGTCGTCGACTCGTTCCCGGCCGGGGCCCGTTCACCCGGAGCGCCGGGCTCGCGCGCGGTCCGCCGCGGCGGGGCGATCACTCTGCGCTCCGGGGCGACGACGAAGGTGGAGGGCAGCGAACGGATGCTCTCGCGGCCCGCGTTCGCGATGATCACCGCGAAGTACGGAATGAACATCCCGAGGACGAGCGCGACGACCGCGGTATGCCGCTGGACGTTCCACAGCAGCGCGGCGGCCACCACCGAGACCGCCCGGACCGTCATGGAGATCACGTACCGCCGCTGCCGGGCGCGTACGTCATCGTCCAGGCTCTGCCGCGCGCCGGTGATCCTGAACACGTCGGCGTCGCCGCGGCGCTTCCGCTTCACACTCCACCCCCTGGCACCGGGTACCTCCCCAAGGTACGCCGGGAAAACGCCTCCCTCGATGCGGGGGCGGGACATACCGCCCCACAACCCGAACAGACCTGGCCGGAATGCGCCCCCGCGGCCACCACAAGAAACTGGCACGGCAGGCGGACACCGCCGCGCTAGGAGGCGACATGAGCTGGCTGTGGGCCATCATCCTGGGCCTGATCCTGGGCGTCATCGCCCGGATCATCCTGCCCGGCAGACAGGCCATCCCCATCTGGCTGACCATCGTGTTCGGCATCATCGGGTCGATCATCGGCAACGCCGCGGCCTCGGGGATCGGCGTGGCGGACACCAAGGGGGTCGACTGGATCCGGCACCTGCTGCAGCTCGCCGGCGCCGTGGGCGTCGTGGCCCTGGGCGCCCCGATGTACGAGAGGTTCCGCGGCCACCGGAAGCGCAGCCCCCGCTAGCGGGGGCCGCGGCCGGCGGCCGCAGCCGCCGGCAACGGCCGCCGGTCAGCCGGCCTGCGGTCAGCCGGCCTGCGGGGCCGCCAGCTCGATCGCCGCCAGATTGCGCTTGCCCCGGCGCAGCACCAGCCAGCGCCCGTGCAGCAGATCCTCGGGCGCCGGCACGGCGTCCTCGGCGGCGACCTTCACGTTGTTCACGTACGCCCCGCCCTCCTTGACCGTCCTGCGGGCCGCCGACCGGCTCGGCGCCAGGCCCACCTCGGCCAGCAGCTCCACCACGGGACCCAGCTCCGCGACCCGCGCGTGCGGCACCTCGGCCAGCGCCGCCCGCAGCGTCGCCTCGTCCAGCTCGCCCAGCTCGCCCTGCCCGAAGAGCGCCCGCGACGCGGCGATCACCGCGGCGCACTGCGCCGCGCCGTGCACCAGCGTCGTCAGCTCCTCCGCCAGCGCCCGCTGCGCGGCCCGCGCCTGCGGCCGCTCCGCCGTCTGCTGCTCCAGCTCGAGCAGCTCCTCGCGGCTGCGGAAGCTGAGGATCCGCAGGTAGCGGGAGACATCACGGTCGTCGACATTCAGCCAGAACTGATAAAAGGCGTACGGAGTCGTCAGCTCCGGGTCGAGCCAGACCGCGCCGCCCTCCGTCTTGCCGAACTTCGTGCCGTCGGCCTTCGTCATCAACGGCGTCGCCAGCGCGTGCACCGCGGCCTCCGGCTCCACCCGGTGGATCAGGTCGGTGCCCGCCGTCAGGTTCCCCCACTGGTCGCTGCCGCCCGTCTGCAGCGTGCAGTTGTGCCGCCGGTACAGCTCCAGGAAGTCCAGGCTCTGCAGGATCTGGTAGCTGAACTCGGTGTAGCTGATGCCCTCTTCCGACTCCAGCCGGCGGGCGACGGCCTCCTTGGCGACCATCTTGTTCACCCGGAAGTGCCGCCCGATGTCGCGCAGGAACCCGATCGCCGACAGCCCCGAGGTCCAGTCCAGGTTGTTGACCATCCGGGCGGCGTACGGGCCCTCGAAGTCGAGCAGCGGCTCGATCTGCGCCCGTACCCGCTCCACCCAGCCGGCGATGACCTCCGGGTCGTTCAGTGTGCGCTCCGCGTCCGGCTTGGGGTCGCCGATCTGGCCCGTCGCCCCGCCGACCAGGGCCAGCGGCAGGTGCCCGGCCTCCTGGAGCCGGCGCACGGTCAGCACCTGCACGAGGTGTCCCACGTGCAGGCTGGGCGCCGTCGGGTCGAAGCCGCAATAGAACGTGACGGGACCGTCCGCGAGCGCCTTGCGCAGTGCGTCCTCGTCGGTGGACAGGGCCAGCAGCCCGCGCCACCGCAGCTCGTCGACGATGTCCGTCACGTCTTCTCGTCTCTCTTCTCGGTCTCGATCCCGGTCCCGTACCCGGCCGCCCGCGCGGCCGCGTACGGGATGCTGCGTACGAGGGTAATGGCGGCTAGACGCCCTGGCTGACCGAGCTCATGTTGAAGTCGGGGATCCGCACCGGCGGCATCGCCGCCCGCGTGAACCAGTCGCCCCACTCGCGCGGCAGCGTCCGCTCCGTGACCCCGGCCTCGGCCGCGCGCCCCAGCAGGTCGACGGGCGACTCGTTGAAGCGGAAGTTGTTCACCGCCCCGGTCACCTCGCCCTTCTCCACCAGATACACGCCGTCCCGGGTCAGCCCGGTCAGCAGCAGCGTCGCCGGGTCGACCTCGCGGATGTACCACAGGCAGGTCAGCAGCAGCCCGGGCCCGTCGTGCCCCAGCTCCGCGACCATCTCGTCCAGCGACTTCGTACCGCCCGCGTCCAGCACCAGGTTGTCCGCTTCCGGGGTGACCGGCAGGCCGGTGAGGTCCCCGGTGAAGCGGCCGGTCAGCAGGTGCTGCAACGTGCCCTCGTGCACCCAGTCCGTGGGCCCGACCGGCAGCCCGTTGTCGAAGACCGACCAGTCGTTGCCCGAGGCGTGCGCGACGACGAACGGCGCCGACTCGAGACCCGGCTCCGCCGGGTCGCTGCGCAGCGTCAGCGGCAGCCCGGCCAGCTTCTCGCCGACGCGGGTGCCCCCGCCCGGCTTGCTGAACACCGTGCGGCCGTCGTGCGCGTCGCGCCCGGAGGCCGACCAGAACATGTACACCAGCAGGTCCGCCACCGCGCTCGGCGGCAGCAGCGTCTCGTACCGCCCGGCGGGCAGCTCCACCGTGCGCTCCGCCCACGCCAGCCGCTGCGCCAGCTCCGCGTCCAGCTCGGCGGGATCCACGTCGGTGAAGTCCCGGGTCGAGCGGCCGGCCCAGGCGGACTTCGTCCGGTCCGGGGACTTGGCGTTCAGCTCCAGAGTGCCCGTCGGCTGGTCGTGGCGCAGCCGCAGTCCGGTGGAGGTGCCGAGGTAGGTGGAGGTCAGCGTGTGGTTCGCGAAGCCGTAGAGCTGCCGGCCGCCGGCCCGGGCGCGGGCGAAGGACTCGCCGAGCGCGGGCGCGAAGGCGGCGAACACGTCGGAGGTGGTCACGGCGGGCGGCTCGGCGAAGCCGGCCGAGTGCGGCACGCCCTCGACCAGCGGCCGCGCGTCCTCCGCCGGACCGCTCTCCCGCGCCGCCGCCTCCGCGGCCCGCACCAGCGGCTCCAGGTCGTCCGCGGTGACCGCGGCCCGGGAGACGACGCCGGAGGCCGTGCCCTCCCGGCCGTCGACGGTGGCGATGACCGTGAGCGTACGGCCGCGGGTCTCGCCGTTCGTCGTCAGCGCGTTGCCCGCCCAGCGCAGGTTCGCGCTCGACTCCTCGTCGGCGATCACCACGCAGCCGTCGGCGCGCGACAGCTCCAGGGCCCGCTCGACGGTCTCGTGAGGCTCGGTCGTCCGGGGCGTCCGCGTCATCGGCCGGCCTCCTGGGTGGTGTTGAGGATGTTGACGTTCCGGAAGAGCGCGGACGGGCAGCCGTGCGAGACGGACGCCGACTGCCCCGGCTGTGCCTTGCCGCAACTGAACGTGCCGCCCAGCACGTACGTCTCCGGGCCGCCGATCGCCGACATCGAGCCCCAGAAGTCGGTGGTCGTCGCCTGGTACGCCACGTCCTTGAGCTGCCCCGCCAGCCTGCCGTTCTCGATCCTGAAGAACCGCTGGCCGGTGAACTGGAAGTTGTAGCGCTGCATGTCGATCGACCAGGAGCGGTCGCCGACGACGTAGATGCCGCGCTCGACCTCGCCGATCAGCTCCTGGGTCGTCGGGCCCTCGGGCGCCGGCTGGAGGGAGACGTTCGCCATGCGCTGGACGGGCACGTGGGCGGGGGAGTCGGCGTAGGCGCAGCCGTTGGAGCGGTCGAAGCCGGTGAGCTTCGCGATCCGGCGGTCCGTCTGGTAGCCGACGAGGACGCCCTCGCGGACCAGGTCCCAGGACTGCGCCTGCACGCCCTCGTCGTCGTAGCCGATGCTGGCGAGCCCGTGTTCCGCGGTGCGGTCGCCGGTGACGTTCATCAGGCCGGAGCCGTAGCGCAGGGTGCCGAGCTGGTCGAACGTGGCGAAGGAGGTGCCCGCGTACGCGGCCTCGTAGCCCAGGGCGCGGTCCAGCTCGGTGGCGTGGCCGACGGACTCGTGGATCGTCAGCCACAGGTTCGACGGGTCGACCACCAGGTCGTACGAGCCGGCCTCGACGCTCGGCGCCGCCATCTTCTCGGCCAGCCAGCCGGGGATCTGCGCCAGCTCCGCGTCCCAGTCCCAGCCGGTGCCCGTCGCGTACTCCCAGCCGCGGCCCGCGGGCGGGGCGAGGGTGCGCATCGAGTCGAAGTCACCGGAGTCGGTGACCGTCACCGCCGTCAGCTCCGGGTGCATCCGCACCCGCTGCTGGGTCGTCGAGGTGCCGGCGGTGTCGGCGTAGAACTTGTTCTCCTGCACCGCCAGCAGCGAGGCGTCCACGTGCGAGATGCCCGGGGCGGCGAGCAGCCGCTCGCTCCACTCGGTCAGCAGCCCGGTCTTCTCGCCGTCCGGTACGTCGAAGGGGTTCACCTCGTACGCGGAGATCCACGTCTGCTCCGCGTGCACCGGCTCCGGCGCCAGCGCGACCCGCTCGTCGGAGCCGGCCGCCGCGATGACCCGCGCCGACAGCTTCGCCATCGCCACCGCCCGGCCGGCGACCCGCGCGGCGGCGTCCATCGTCAGATCGACCCCGGCCGCGAAGCCCCACGCCCCGCCGTGCACCACGCGCACCGCGTACCCGAGGTCGGTGGTGTCCGTGGAGCCCGCCAGTTTGGCGTCCTTGAGCCGCCAGGCGGCGCTGCGCACCCGCTCCAGGCGGAAGTCGGCGTGCTCGGCGCCCAGCGCCCGGGCCCGCGCGAGCGCGGCGTCCGCGAGGGCGCCGAGCGGCAGTGCGAGGAACCCGTCGTCGAGGGAATGGACCGACTTGCTCACGTTCTGCCCTCCGGTCGGTGGTGGGTGGTGGTGCCGCGGGCCGCGTCCGGGCCCCCGGCCGATCATGCCCGAGCGGCTGCCCCGTGCCCAGCGGGTTTCTGTCAGAACCCCACAAGTGTCCGCCGCGGGCCTGTGTGGGGGGCGGAATGCCCGTGGCGCGTCCCGTACCGATAGCTTCTCGGGTGAGGAGTCCTGGAGAGAGTCCGGGAGCCACCAGGGAGAAGGGATGGGTCCTTGAGCCGCTCGGTTCTGGTCACCGGAGGCAACCGCGGTATCGGCCTCGACATCACCCGCGCGTTCGCCGAGGCGGGCGACAAGGTCGCGTTCACGTACCGCTCCGGCGAGCCGCCCGCGGCGCTGGTGGAGCTGGGCTGCCTGCCGGTGAAGTGCGACATCACCGACACCGAGCAGGTCGACCAGGCGTACAAGGAGGTGGAGGAGGCACACGGCAACGTCGAGGTGCTGGTGGCCAACGCCGGTATCACCAAGGACCAGTTGCTGATGCGGATGTCCGAGGAGGACTTCGTCTCCGTCCTGGACACCAACCTCACCGGTACCTTCCGCGTCGTCAAGCGCGCCAACCGCGGCATGCTGCGGGCCCGCAAGGGCCGCGTGGTGCTCATCTCCTCCGTGGTGGGCCTCATGGGCTCCCCCGGCCAGGCCAACTACGCCGCCTCCAAGGCGGCGCTCGTCGGCTTCGCCCGCTCGCTGGCGCGCGAGCTGGGCTCGCGCAACATCACCTTCAACGTCGTCGCGCCCGGCTTCGTCGAGACCGACATGACGCGGGTGCTCTCGGCGGAGCGGCAGGCGGAGATCGCCGCGCAGGTGCCGCTCGGCCGGTACGCGCGGCCGGAGGACGTCGCCGCCGCGGTGCGGTTCCTCGCCTCCGACGACGCCTCGTACATCACCGGAGCCGTCATTCCCGTGGACGGCGGATTGGGCATGGGTCACTGAGCACCATGAGCGGAATCCTCGACGGCAAGCGCGTCCTCATCACCGGCGTGCTGCTGGAGTCGTCCATCGCCTTCCACGCGGCGAAGCTGGCGCAGGAGCAGGGCGCGGAGATCATCCTCACCGCGTTCCCGCGGCCCACGCTGACCGAGCGCATCGCGAAGAAGCTGCCCAAGCCGGTGAAGGTCGTCGAGCTCGACGTCACCGACGACGAGCACCTGGCGCGGATCGAGGGCATCGTCCGCGAGGAGCTGGGCGGACTCGACGGCCTCGTGCACTCCGTGGGCTTCGCCCCGCCGGACGCGCTCGGCGGCAACTTCCTGCACACGCCCTTCGAGTCCGTCGCCACCGCCATGCACGTCTCGGCGTTCTCGCTGAAGTCGCTGACGATGGCGTGCCTGCCGCTGATGCAGGGCGGCGGCTCCGTCGTCGGCATGACCTTCGACGCGCAGTTCGCGTGGCCGCAGTACGACTGGATGGGCCCCGCGAAGGCGGCCCTGGAGGCCACCAGCCGCTACCTGGCCCGCGACCTGGGCAAGGAGAACGTCCGCTGCAACCTGGTCTCGGCCGGTCCGATCGGCTCCATGGCGGCGAAGTCCATCCCGGGCTTCTCCGACCTGGCGGACGTGTGGAACACGCGCTCGCCGCTGGAGTGGGACATGGCCGACCCGGAGCCGGCTGGGCGCGGGATCGTGGCGCTGCTGTCGGACTGGTTCCCGAAGACGACGGGCGAGATCGTGCACGTCGACGGCGGCGTGCACATCATGGGCGCGTAGCCGGCGGGCACGGGCCCGTTCCGTACGGCCGGAAGAACGGACGGGCGGCTCCCTCGGGGTCGCCCGTTCGGCGTAGGCCGGTGGGCCGCGGGCGGGGCGGCGGCGCACGCTGGAGGGGCAGTTACCGTCCCCTTGTGGTGCAGCGGCGACGCGCGCACGAGCGTCGCCGTACGGCCGAGGAGGTTGTGTGGTGCGTGAGGGCCCGCGTTCTCCCGGCCGCCGCACCCGGGTCTCCGCACGCCGCCGTACGCTCCTGGGCGCGGCGGCCGCCGTCGCCGCCGTCCCGGTGCTGCTGCTGACCGCGGGCCCCGCGTACGCCACAGACGCCCCCGCCCCGGCTCCCGCCCCCGCTCTCGTCGCCGCCCCCGGCGCCGACGACCGAGGCGGCCCGACGAAGGCCGAGTGCCGCACCACCGTCACCGGCTCGACCGTCACCGCCCGCTGCTACAACGCGGGCCCCTACACGGACGCCGTCCAACTGCACATCGAGTGCGCCCGCTGGTGGGACCCGGACGTGGACGGCATGCGCATGCGCCTCGACCCGGCGGAGAGTGGCGAGCTGACCGACCGCTGCTGGTTCGAGGTGGCCCACGCCTGGATCACCCACGAACCGATCCGCGACGTCCCGAACGGCTAGCCGGCGTGCTTCCCCTTCAGCCCTTTCAGCCGCTTCAGCCGCCGAGGGCCGGTTCCGGCATGCAGCCGTAGGCGTGGGCGGCGGCTTCCTCCGCGGCGGTTTCCGCGTCGCCCGCGCGGATGGCCGTCACCATGCGGGCGTGGTCCAGGTGTTCCGCCGGCAGCAGCACGTTGCCCACCTTGGAGCGCAGCGTCGAGCGGACGACCTCGCCCAGGTCCGCGTAGACCGCCGTCAGCACCTCGTTGTGCGACGCCGTCGCCACCGCCAGGTGCAGCGTCGCGTCCGCGTCGACGAACGCCGCCGCGTCGCCCGACTCCCACGCCTCCTCGCGGCGCCGCAGCAGCAGCTCCAACTGCGTCATCTCCGCCTCCGTGCGGCGCACCGCCGCCAGCCGGGCCGCCTGCGCCTCCAGCGCGCTGCGCAGCTCCGCGACATGCGCCGGACGGGCGCCGGCGAAGCGGCGCTGCATCACGCCCGCCAGCTCGCTCGTCGCGGCGACGTACGTGCCGGAGCCCTGCCGGATGTCGAGCAGGCCGTTGTTCGCGAGCGCCCGCACCGCCTCGCGGACCGTGTTCCGCGCGACGCCCAGTTGCTCCACCAGCTCCGGCTCGGTCGGGATGCGGCTGCCGACCGGCCACTCGCCCGCGGTGATCTGCGTACGCAACTGCGCGATCACCTGGTCGGTGAGGCTCGATCGGCGCGGCGACGTCAGTGCCATGTCTCTCCCGTGCTCGGAGTGCGTGGACGGCGTGGACTGCGGAGTGGACGACGGAGTGGACAACCATTCATCCAATGATTCTATGATGGTCTGCATGCCACGCCGCAGCATCCTCACGAAAGCCGCCGAGACCCCGGGAGAGCCGACCGGGGACGTGCGGGCCACCGAGCCCCCGGCCGCTTCCGGACCGGCGGCCGCGCCGCGGACGGCGCCGTGGCTGCTGCCGCTCATGATCCCCGCGCTGCTGCTCGCGGCGGTCAACCTGCGGCCCGCGATAGCCTCCTTCGGCTCGGTCCTGGAGGACGTGCGCACCGACATCGGCATGAGCGGCACGGTCGCCGGCCTGCTCACCTCCATGCCCGCGCTCTGTTTCGCCGTCTTCGGCAGCCTCGCGCCCCGCTTCGCCCGCCGCTTCGGCCCCGTCGCCGTCGTCGCCGGCGGGCTCGTCGCGATCGCCGCCGGCCTGGCGCTGCGCCCGCTGTTCGGCAACACCCCCGCCTTCCTCGCCGCCAGCGCGCTGGCCCTCGGCGGCATCGCGGTGGGCAACGTGCTGATCCCGGTCATCGTCAAGCGCTGGTTCCCCGACCGGGTCGGCTCGATGACCGGGCTCTACTCGATGGGCCTCGCCCTCGGTACGGCCTCCGCCGCCGGCGCCACCGTGCCGCTGAGCGAGGCGCTGGGCGGCAGTTGGCGGCTGGGGCTCGGGCTGTGGGCGGGGGTCGCGGCGCTCGCCGTGGTGCCGTGGGTGGTGCTGTCCCGGGGGTCGCGGCGGGCCGCGGCTGCCGAAACAGGGGCAGCCGGCGCCGGGGTGCCGTCGGCGGAGCCGGCCCGCCCGGTCCGTATCACCGCAAGCCCCACCGCGTGGGCGCTCGCCGTGTTCTTCGGCCTCCAGGCCACGGCGGCGTACGTCACCATCGGCTGGCTGCCGCAGATCTACCGCGACGCCGGTGTGTCCGCCTCCACGGCCGGGCTGCTGCTGGCTCTGGCCATGGGCATGGGCGTCCCGCTGGCCTTCGTGCTGCCGCGGGTCGCGGCCCGGCTGCACCACCAGGGGCCGCTGGTCGTCGTCCTCGGCGTGTGCGGCCTCGGCGGCTACGCGGGGCTGTGGCTGGCGCCCGCGGGCGGCGCCTGGGTGTGGGCCCTGCTGCTGGCGGTGTCCAACTGCGCGTTCCCGCTGGTCCTCACCCTCCTCGGGGTACGGGCCCGCAGCCACGCCGGTCTCGTCCGGCTCTCCGCCTTCGCGCAGAGCACCGGCTACCTGATCTCCATCCCGGGGCCGCTCGCCGTGGGCGCGCTGTACGGGGCCACGGACGGCTGGACCGTACCGCTGGCGGTGCTCGCGGCCTTCATGGTCGCCCAGGTGGCGGTCGGGATCGTCGCCGGACGCGACCGCGTGGTCGAGGACGAGGTCTGAGAACGCCGCGACCCGGTCAGGGCGAGGCGATCGTGGCGATGACGCCGATGACCACCGTGATGGCGAGCATCGCGCCGAGCACGTAGAGCAGCTTGCGCTGCCCGTTCTGGGGATTCGGGTCGAGCACGGGCATACCGCCAGTCTCGCATCCCCGCCCCGCCGCCCCGCGCGGGGGCGCCGCACGGCGCCGGGGGTGGGGCTAGCACCACCCTCCCCTAGGGGGCCAGGCTCAGGGGGAACTGGGTGGGTCACCGGATGGGAGGGGCGGCCCGGGGTCCGTAGGTTCGTAGCAGTACGAAGGACTCGGGACGTCAGGCAACCCCACGGAGGCGAAGATGTCAGCCGGTGCCCACACCCAGCCCGCACCGCCGGCGGCGCAGCGCTGGCTGCCGTGGTGGTCCGTCGCCCTGCCCGTCATCGCCTTCACCGCCCTCTTCGCCCTGCGGCTGCTCTGAACCCGCGCCCGCGGCCGGGCCGGGCTGCGGAACCCGCGCCCGCGGCCGGCCGGGCCGGGCGTCACTCCTGGCGGGAGACCCTGCGAACTGCCCGGACCCCGCGGCCGGTTTCGTGCGAAGCTGAGCTTATGAGCGCAGGAACGCCCCGCAGCATCGTCCTTCTCCGACACGCCAAGGCCGAATGGGCCCAGGACTCCGACCACGAGCGCCCGCTCGCCGAGCGCGGCCGCGCCGACGCTCCCGCCGCCGGGGACTTCCTCGCGGCCCACGACATCGACCCCGACCTGACCCTCTGCTCCAGCGCCAAGCGGACCCGTGAGACATGGAAGCTCGTCGTGGGCCAGCTTCCCCGCCGCCCCCGGACGGTTTACGAGGAGCGGCTGTACGAGGCATCCCTCGGCGAGCTGATCCAGGTGCTGAACGAGGTCCCCGACGACGTCTCCACACTGCTGGTCGTCGGCCACAACCCCGGCATGCACGGCCTCGCCGACGCCCTGGCGGGCTCCGCCGAGGGCGACACGCTGACCAGGCTGAGCCGCGGCTTCCCGACCTCGGGCGTGGCCGTGGTGGAGTTCGACGGCTCGTGGAAGGGCGTGGAGCACGGCGTGGGCCGGCTCACCGAGTTCTGGACGCCGCACCAGCAGTGAACCCGGGCCGCCGCCCGCGCGGGCCCGCCCCGGGGCCGCGCGGGCCCGCGCGGCCCTTGCCGGGGCCAGGGTCTGTCGCCCCGGCCGTGCGCCCCGCCCCCGCTCAGCCCGCGAGGTCCCGGCGCAGGTACTCCGCCGTCGCCGACCCCGCCGCGCGGGCCAGCTCCGCCGGGGTGCCCTCGAACAGCACCCGCCCGCCGTCCCGCCCGCCGCCGGGGCCCAGGTCGACGACCCAGTCCGCGTGCTTGACCACCTCCCGGTCGTGCTCGACCACGACCACCGTGGCGCCCCCGTCCACCAGCCGGTGCAGCAGCGCGATCAGCCCTTCCACGTCGGCCATGTGCAGCCCGGCGCTCGGCTCGTCGAAGACGTAGACGCCGCCCGGCCGCCCCAGCCGGGCGGCCAGCTTGAGCCGCTGGCGCTCGCCGCCGGACAGGGAGGCGACGGACTGGCCGAGCGTGACGTAACCGAGTCCCACCTCGGCGAGCGGCGCCAGCAGGTGTGCGATCCGCGCCTCCTCGGAACCGCCAGCCGCGAGGAAGTCCGCGGCCCGCGCCGCCGTCATCTCCAGCACGTCGGCGATGGAGCGGCCGCGTACCGTGTGGGCCAGCGCCTCCGCGCAGAACCGCCGCCCGCCGCACGCCTCGCAGCGCCTGCTGACCGGGTCCATGAACGCCAGGTCGGTGACGATGACGCCGCGGCCCTTGCACGTCGCGCAGGCACCGCGCGAGTTGAAGCTGAACAGCGCGGCCGGCGCCCCCGTCACGCGGGCGAAGCGGCGCCGCAGCGGGTCCATCGCGCCGAGGTACGTCACCGGGGTCGAGCGGGACGTGCCGGTGATCGCCGACTGGTCGACGACGACGGGCACCCGGCTGCTGTGCGCCACCGCGGCCGCGGCGCCCGGCGGGGCTCCCGCGGCCGGGTCGCCGCGCCCGTCCTCGCCTGCCCCGTCCTCGCCTGCCCCGTCCTCGTACCGGCGGACGAACTCCGCGACCAGCGTGCTCTTGCCCGACCCCGCGACCCCCGTCACCGCCGTCAGCACCCCGAGCGGGAACGCCACCGTGACGTCCCGCAGGTTGTGCACCGTCACATGCTCGACCGGCAGGAACTCCGTCGGCGTACGCACCCGCGCGCGCACCGGCACCGTGCGCCCCAGCCGGCTGCCCGTCGGCGTGTCCGCCGCCGCCAGCTCCGCCGGCGGCCCCGCGAACACCACCTCGCCACCCCGCGTCCCCGCGCCGGGACCCATGTCCACCACGTGATCGGCGATCGCGATGACGTCCCGGTCGTGCTCCACGACCAGCACCGTGTTGCCCTTGTCGCGCAGCTCCCGCAGCAGCCCGGTGAGCCGGTGCACGTCCCGCGGGTGCAGGCCGGTGCTCGGCTCGTCGAACACGTAGGTCAGCCCCGTCAGGCTCGACCCGAGCTGCCGCACGACCTTCAGCCGCTGGCCCTCGCCGCCCGACAGCGTCGACGTGTCCCGGTCCAGGCTCAGGTAGCCCAGACCGACGCCCACCAGCCGCTCCAGCGTGCTCACCGCCGCCGCGGCGACCGGCCCGCCCACCGGGTCGTCGAGCCGCTTCAGCTCCGCCAGCAGGTCCCCGGCCTCCAGCGCGGCCAGTTCGGCGATGTTCCGGCCGCGGATGCGGCCGGCGAGCGCCGCCTCGTTCAGCCGTGCCCCGCCGCAGCGCGGGCACGGCGCCTCGGTGACGACGCGCAGCACCTCGGTCCGGGTCCTGCCGGAGAGCGCGGCGACGTCCCGCCTGAGGTACAGCCGGCCGAACCGCTCGACCAGGCCCTCGTACGCGTTGTGCCCGTCCGCGCCGGTGCTCTTCACCCGCCGCGGCACCCGGAACCCCTTGCCGTGCAGGAGCAGTTCCCACTCGCGCGCGCCGTAGCGCGCCAGCGGCAGGTCGGGGTCGAACAGTCCGGACTCCGCGTACGTCTGCCACCACACCGAGCCGACGCCGAACGGCGCGAAGCGGATCGCGCCCCCGTTCAGCGACCTCGACCGGTCCAGGAAGCGGTCCAGGTCGAGCCGGACCACCTTGCCGAGCCCGTCGCAGCCGGGGCACATCCCGCGCGGATCGTTGAAGGAGTACGCGCTCGCCTCGCCGGCGGACGGCACGGCGCAGCGGGAGAACAGCACGCGCAGGACGGCGTAGGCGTCGGTCGCGGTGCCGACGGTGGAGCGGGCGCCGCCGCCGAGCGGGCGCTGGTCGACGACCACCGCGGGGGTCAGGTTCGACAGCCCCTCGGCGTGCGGGCGCTCGTGCCGCGGCAGCCGGTTCCGTACGAACCAGCCGAAGGTCTCGCCGAGCTGCCGCTGCGACTCCACCGCGAGCGTGTCGAAGACGAGGGAGGACTTGCCGGAGCCCGACACCCCGGTGAAGACGGTGATCTTGTCGCGGGGGATGTCGAGGGAGACGTTCTTGAGGTTGTGCTCGCCTGCCCCGGTGATACGGATGACGTGCTGAGGTGCCATGACCTCGACGCTACGGGCGAAGGAGGTCGGAACATGTCCGCCTTCTCGGTCATGATCGGGGGATGAGCGACACCCCCGCACGGCTGCTCACGCTGCTGTCCGTGCTGCAGAGCGGGCGCGAGCACAGCGGCCCGGAGCTGGCCCGGCGCCTCGGCGTCAGCGTCCGCACCGTACGCCGCGACGTCGACCGGCTGCGCGCGCTGGGCTACCCCGTGGCCGCCACCGTCGGCGCCGTCGGCGGCTACCGGCTCGCCGCGGGCACCGCGATGCCGCCGCTGCTCCTCGACGACGACGAGGCCGTCGCCGTCGCCGCCGGGCTGCGCGCCGTGGCCGCCGGGGGCGTCGAGGGGATCGAGGAGACGTCCGTACGGGCCCTCGCCAAGCTGGAGCAGGTGCTTCCGGCGCGGCTGCGCCGCCGCGTCTCCGCGCTGCAGCGGGCCACGGTGCCGCTGACCGTGAGCCCGGCGGGCGCGGTGGCGGCGGCGGGGGCGCCGGTGGCCGCGGAGGTGCTGGCGGTGCTGGCGGCGGCGAGCAGCAGGGGGGAGGGGCTGCGGTTCGGCTACCGGGGCAAGCGCGGGGGAGACGCACCGGCGAGCGGTGCGGCGGACCGCGTACGCGAGGAGCCTGCCGGGTCCCTCCCCGCGCGACAGGGCGAACAGCCGCCCGGCGCGCGCCGTACCGAGCCCGACGGCGGCACGCGACGGCACGTCGAGCCGTACCGCCTGGTCAGCACGGGTCAGCGGTGGTACCTCGTCGCGTACGACCGCGACCGCGCCGACTGGCGCAGCTTCCGCGTGGACCGGATCGACGAACCGCGGCCCACCGGCGTCCGCCACCCCCCGCGCGAGCTGCCCGCGGCCGACGCCGCCGCCTTCGTCGCCGAGTCCATCGCCGGCCACCGGGGCCGCTACCGCGCGGTCGTCACCCTGCACGTCTCACTCGACGAGGCCGTACGCCGCCTCCCGCACGGCGCCGGACTGCTGGAGGCCGCGGGGCCCGGCCGCTGCACGCTGGTCACCGGCGGCGACGCGCTCGACTGGCTGGCCGTGCGGATCGCGCTGCTCGGCGTGGACTTCGAGGTGCGCGAGCCGCCGGAGCTGGCGGACTTCCTGCGCGACCTCGGCGACCGCATCAGCCGGTCGTATCCGCCGCCTCCACCTCGTCCCGGGTGATGCCCAGCAGGTAGAGCACGGTGTCGAGGAACGGCACGTTCACCGCCGCGTGCGCGGCCTCCCGGACCAGCGGCTTGGCGTTGAACGCCACCCCCAGGCCCGCCGCGTTCAGCATGTCCAGGTCGTTCGCGCCGTCCCCGATCGCGACCGTCTGCGACAGCGGCACGCCCGCCTGCGCGGCGAAGCCGCTCAGCAGCCGGGCCTTGCCCGCCCGGTCCACGACCGGCCCGGTGATCCGCCCGGTGAGCTTGCCGTCGACGATCTCCAGGGTGTTCGCGGCGGCGAAGTCGAGCGAGAGCCGGTCCTTGAGGTCGTCGGTGATCTGCGTGAAGCCGCCGGAGACGACGCCCACCTGGTAGCCGAGGCGCTTGAGCGTACGGATCAGGGTGCGGGCGCCGGGCGTCAGCCGTACCTCCTCGCGCACCTTGTCGACCACCGAGTCCTCGAGACCCGCCAGCAGCGCCACCCGGGCGTGCAGGGACTGCTCGAAGTCCAGCTCCCCGCGCATCGCGGCGGCCGTCACCTCCGCGACCTCGGCCTCGCAGCCGGCGTGCGCGGCGAACAGCTCGATGACCTCGTCCTGGATGAGGGTGGAGTCGACGTCCATCACCACCAGCCGCTGCGCCCGGCGCTGGAGTCCCGAGGCCACGACCGCGACGTCCACGCCGAGGCGGGCGGCGGCTATGGCCAGCGCGGTGCGCAGCTCCTCGGTGGCGGCGCCGGAGACCTCGAACTCGACGGCGGTGACGGGGTACTTCGCCAGCCGGAAGATGCGGTCGATGTTGGCGCCGGTGCCGGTGATCGTGGCGGCGATGCCGGCGGTTGACTCGGCGGTCAGCGGCTGTCCGAGCACGGTCACGTGGGAGCGGCCGGGGGCGCGCGGCTCGTTGTCGCCGGTGCCGGAGATTATCTCCGCCTCCAGGCGCATCGAGCCGGCCCAGGAGTGGATCGTCGCGCGCAGCTCGCCCTCGGTGGCCCCGACGGGGGGCGTGACCAGGGCGCACAGCGTGATGCGGCCGCGGGTGACGATCTGCTCGATGTCGATGACCTCGACCCGGTAGGCGGCGAGGGTGTCGAAGAGGCCGGCGGTGAGACCGGCGCGGTCGCGGCCGAAGATCTTGACGAGAAGCGTGCGGGCGACGGTGGTCATGATGCGACCACGGTATCGCGGTGCGGCGCGCTGCCGGCCGGGCGGGTCGGCGTTGCGGCCGGGCGCGGCGGGGGCGCTGGGCTGGGAGGTTGCGGTGAGGAGGACGGGCGGTTGCGGGCGGCCGAACGGGCGGGGGAGGAGGCTCGGGGGCCGTCAGGGGCCAGGGGCGCGGGGAGTGCCCGCGGATCCCGCAGAGGGGCCGAGGAGGGTGCCGGGGGGAGACCGGGGGAGGCCGAGGTCCGGGTGCCTTCCGGCGTACGTGTCAGGCCGTGCGGGCGGTGGCCGTCGGACCTCCCCTGGGCGCTGCGGCCCGGTCCGTACGCGGCGCCCGGACGGGTCCGTACGCCGGCGTGCGCCCCGCCCGCGCCGGCACCGGCGGCACCGCGGGCCGGCGGCGCCGCCCGGCTCCCCGGCGCGCTTCCCGGGTCGGGCCGAGTGCTGCTCCCGGATCTCCCCGCCCGTGCATACGCGTGACCACCGGCGGTAAGCGATCAAGTGCCCTCAACGTGCGCGAACCACCCGGCAGCGGGTGGAAGTGGAAGCCAAAACTCCACCTCACTGCCGTGACCCGCGTTTTCGTGAAGCGACTGTTACTGAAATAGTTCCTCAGGATGTTCGCCATCCCTAGACTCCTTACGGGCCTGTTGAAGTCAGGTGCCGTGCAAGGGGCACCTCGGGGGACAACTTTGTGGGGCATGGAGTGCCTGAACTCGTACTTGAACTGAACGGACAGACATGGACCCTCGACCCGGCGCGCGCGTATCGCGTCGGGCGGGATCCGCAGGGGGACGTGGTGCTGGAGGACGCCAGGGTCTCCTGGCGGCACGCCAGCCTGCGGTGGGGCGGCCGTAGCTGGCTGCTCGAGGACGTCGGCAGCACCAACGGCTCGTACGTGGAGGGCCAGCGGGTCCACCAGATCGAGGTCGGCCCCGGCTCGGTCGTGTATCTCGGCAACGCCACCGACGGGCCGCAGTTGCGGCTCTCCGCGCCGGCCGGCGCCGCCGCTCCCGACGTGTACAGCGCGCAGACGGCGATGGCCCAGCCGCCGCCCGGCGCCCATCAGGCCGCGCCGCCGCAGCAGGCGCCCGGCGCCTGGGGCGCCCCGCCGCAGGGCCCGCCGCCCCAGGGGCCCCCGTTCCAGGGGCCGCCCGCCGGCATGCCGCCCCAGCAGCAGCCGTACGTGCCGCAGCAGCAGTCCGCGCCGCAGCGCCCGCCGGCCGGCGTCGGCGCGGGCCCCGGCGGCGGCCCCGGCGCCCCGTCGGTCTACGGCGACCGCAGCCCCACGACGTTCCACCAGCTCTCGCTGGGCCGCGTCACCCGCATCGGCCGTGCGCTGGAGAACGAACTGGTCGTCTCCGACCTCCAGGTCTCGCGCCACCACGCGGAGTTCCGGTCCACGCCCGACGGCCGCTCCGAGATCGTCGACCTCGGCAGCCACAACGGCACGTACGTCAACGGTGAGCAACTGCCGCAGCGCGGCCGCCGGCCCATCGGCCCCGACGACATCATCGGCATCGGTCACTCGACCTTCCGGCTGGTCGGGGACCGGCTGGAGGAGTTCGTCGACACCGGTGAGGTCAGCTTCTCGGCCCGCCACCTGACCGTGAAGGTCGACGGCGGCAAGGTCATCCTCGACAACGTCTCCTTCGGCGTGCCCGAGAAGAGCCTGATCGCCGTCATCGGCCCGTCCGGATCCGGCAAGTCCACGCTCCTCAAGGCGCTGACGGGCTACCGGCCCGCGGACGTCGGCGAGGTCCTCTACGACAACCGGAACCTCTACAAGCAGTTCGCCGAGCTGCGGCACCGCATCGGCCTGGTGCCGCAGGACGACATCCTGCACACCCAGCTCACCGTCACCCGCGCCCTGCGCTACGCCGCCAAGCTCCGGTTCCCCGGCGACACCGCCGAGGCCGAGCGCGCCGCCCGCGTCGACGAGGTGCTGCGCGAGCTGAAGCTCGACATCCACAAGGAGAAGCGGATCAGCTCGCTCTCCGGCGGCCAGCGCAAGCGCGTCTCGGTTGCCCTGGAGCTGCTCACCAAGCCGTCGCTGATCTTCCTGGACGAGCCCACCTCGGGCCTCGACCCGGGCATGGACCGCGACGTCATGCAGTTGCTGCGCGGGCTGGCCGACGACGGCCGCACGGTCCTGGTCGTCACCCACTCCGTCGCCGAACTCGCGCTCTGCGACCGGCTGCTGGTCATGGCACCCGGCGGCGGCGTGGCGTACTTCGGCCCGCCGGAGGAGGCGCTGAACTTCTTCGGCTACGAGACCTGGGCCGACATCTTCTCCGCCTTCGAGAACTACCGCGAGTACGACTGGAAGGCCCGCTGGCAGGGCTCCCAGCACTACCAGATGTACGCCGCGGACATCGACGCCGTGGCCCCGCAGCCCGTCGCGATGCAGCCGCCGCAGATGCTGCGCCCGTCCAAGCCGCAGGGCTGGGGGCCACAGCTCTGGACGCTGGTGAGACGGTACGTGTCCGTCCTCGCCTCCGACCGCTTCTTCATCGCGCTCACCATCATCCTTCCGGTGGTGCTCGGCGTCGTGAGCATGGTCATCCCCGCCGAGTTCGGCCTCGGCTACGGGCCCGCGAAGATCCATCTGATCAACAGGGCCGCGGGCACGATCCTGCTCATCCTCGCGGTCGGCGCGTGTTTCTCCGGCGCCGCGAACTCCGTGCGCGAGCTGATCAAGGAACGGGTGATCTACGAGAGAGAGCGGGCGGTCGGCCTCTCCCGCTCCGCGTACGTGATGTCCAAGGTGCTCGTCCTCGGCGTCATCACGATCTTCCAGGGCGCGGTCATCAGCGCCATCGGCGTCCTCAGCCGCAGCGAGCTGCCCAAGGAGGGCGTGATCCTCTCCGACCTGCCGGCGGTGGAGCTGGCGATCGGCGTGACCACGCTGGGCCTGACCTCGATGATGTTCGGCCTGATCATCTCGGCGCTGGTGAAGACCTCCGAGATGACCATGCCGCTGCTGGTGATGTTCGCGATCGTGCAGGTGGTCTTCACCGGCGTGCTGTTCCAGTTGCACGGCACCCCGGGTGTCGAGCAGCTCGCCTGGCTGATGCCCTCGCGCTGGGCGGTGGCCGCGATGGGCTCGACGTCCGACCTGAACGTGCTGCTGCCGTGGGACAGCGGCGAGACGGACACGCTGTGGGAGCACACGGCCGGCACGTACATGCTGAACATCGGCGTGCTGCTCACCATGGGCGTGATCTGCGGCTTCATCGTCGCCCGGCTGCTGCGCAAGCACGAGCCGGAGGTCATGCGCTGAGCGCACCCCGCCACGGCTGACGGGCGGCACCCCTCACCGGGGGTGCCGCCCGTCCGCCGTGTGTGCCGGGGGCCGACCCGTTGTACGCAAGGCGGCTCTCGTGGCGCGACTCACACCAGGGGGGTCCTGCGGGTCGGCACAGCGGCCTAGGACCGGGGGCCGATGCAGGTCAGGTCCGCGGCTGGATCACGGGGACCGGACCTGCGGGTAGCGTGATCGGCATGTCCACACCCGCCCCAGGACCGGTCGCGGGACTCGAAGCGGTCAGCCGTGCCCTGCTCGCCATGAGCAGGCAGGTGCAGGTCCGCGACGTGCTCCAGACGATCACGGCGTCCGCCCGCGAGCTGCTGCAGGCCGAGTACGCCGCCCTGGGCGTGCCGGACGACCACGGCGGCTTCGCCCAGTTCGTCGTCGACGGCGTCAGCGACGCGCAGTGGAAGGCCATCGGCCCGCTGCCCCGCCAGCACGGCATCCTCGCCGCACTGCTGGAGGACGCCGAGCCGGTGCGCCTGGGCGACGTACGCAAGGACCCCCGCTTCGGCGGCTGGCCCAGCGCTCACCCCCGGCTGCGGGACTTCGTCGGCGTCCCCATCGCCGACGGCGAGGAAGTCCTCGGCGCGCTCTTCCTCGCCAACAAGCAGTGCGAGCCGGACGACCCGCCCGGCCCCGACGGCTGCCGCTTCGGCGCCGAGGACGAGGCCCTGCTGCGTACCCTCGCCGACCACGCCGCCATCGCGCTGACCAACGCCCGCCTCTACGAGCGCAGCCGCGAGCTGACCATCGCGGGCGAGCGCGCCCGTATCGCGCACGAGCTGCACGACGCCGTCTCCCAGAAGCTCTTCTCGCTGCGCCTGACCGCGCAGGCCGCCGCCGCCCTCGTCGACCGCGACCCCACGCGCGCCAAGGGCGAGCTGCAGCAGGTCGCGCGGCTGGCCGCGGACGCCGCGGACGAACTGCGCGCCGCCGTCGTCGAGCTGCGCCCCGCGGCCCTGGACGACGACGGCCTGGTGGCCACCCTGGCGACCCAGGTGCAGGTGCTCGACCGGGCCCACCGCGCCCGTGTCACCTTCAGCTCCGCGCAGGTGCGCGCCCTGCCCGCGGCGCAGGAGGAGGCGCTGCTACGGGTCGCGCAGGAAGCCCTGCACAACGCGCTGCGGCACGCCGACGCCGGGGAGGTCGACGTCGCCCTGACCCGGTACGGCCGCGGTGCGCGGCTGCGGGTGCGAGACGACGGCCGGGGCTTCGACCCGGACGCCGTCCGCTCCGCCGGCCGCCACCTGGGCCTGGTGTCCATGCGCGACCGCGCCGCCGGGGTCGGCGGCGGCCTGACCGTCCAGTCGGCGCCCGGGGAGGGCACCGTGATCGAGATGGAGGTGCCCGGTGGCTGAGACGGGCGAGAAGCAGCGGACCGCGGGCCCGGACGAGACGGACGCCCCCGGCCGGATCCGGGTGCTGCTGGTCGACGACCACCAGGTCGTACGGCGCGGGCTGCGCACCTTCCTGGAGGTGCAGGACGACATCGAGGTCGTCGGCGAGGCCGCCGACGGCGAGGAGGGCGTGGCCCGTACCGCCGAGCTGGTGCCCGACGTGGTGCTCATGGACGTGAAGATGCCCGGCACCGACGGCATCGAGGCGCTGCGCCGTATCCGCGAGTCCGGCAGCGCGGCGCGCGTGCTGGTCATCACCAGCTTCACCGAGCAGCGCACCGTCGTTCCCGCGCTGCGCGCCGGCGCCGCGGGCTACGTCTACAAGGACGTCGACCCCGAGGCGCTGGCCAAGGCGATCCGCTCGGTGCACGCCGGGCACGTACTGCTCCAGCAGGACGTCGCCGGGGCGCTGCTGGCGCCGGAGGCCGGCGGCGGCCCGGCGCAGGGCCGGGGGACGACGCTGACCGAGCGCGAACGCGAGGTGCTGGCGCTGATCGCGGACGGCCGCTCGAACCGGGAGATCGCCCGCGCGCTCGTGGTCTCGGAGAAGACCGTCAAGACGCACGTGTCGAACATCCTGATGAAGCTCGACCTCGCGGACCGTACGCAGGCCGCCCTCTGGGCCGTGCGCCACGGCCTGAGCGGCTGAGACGACTACCGGCAGCACCCGGCCCGGCGCCACCGGAACACCGTCTTCCGATCCGAGATTCATACTGTCGTGTAGATGTCGCCCGACCGGCGCAACCGCGCCGGACCGCCCGCGTTCTCCATGGCATGCCGCGGCACACGCCGCGGCCGACCCGAGGAGGAACACATGCGGAACCTGAAGAGGGCTGCTGCCATCACCATCGCCGCGAGCGGCCTGGCCATGGCCGGTGCGGGCATGGCCGCCGCGCACGGCGGCGCGGCCGCCGGCGGGCAGGCCGTCGGCTCGCCGGGCATCGGCTCCGGCAACCTGGTCCAGGTGCCGGTCCACGTGCCCGTGAACGCCTGCGGCAACACCGTCACCGTCGTCGGCGCGCTGAACCCCGCCTTCGGCAACCTCTGCCTGAACCGCTGAAGGACCGCGGTCTGCCGGCACCGGAACCGGCCCCCGGGCACCGCCCGGCGGGCCGACCCGGCGCGCTCGCGGCGTTCGCAGGATCGCCGCCCGTTGGGCCGAACGGTGGGCTCCGGCCGTCGCGGCGTGTCCCGCTGGACTCCTCCGCCGTTGCGCAAGGTGTACCCCCGAGCCCCGGGGTGTGCCCACCCAACAGGAGGAACGACTTTTTATGCGTGCAGTGAAGAAGGCGGCCTTCGTCCTCGCCACCGCGGGTCTCGCCGTCGGTGCCGGTGCGAGCGCGGCCCTGGCCGACGCCGGTGCCGAAGGCGTCGCCCAGGGCTCGCCCGGTCTCGTGTCGGGCAACACGGCCCAGATCCCCGTACACGTGCCGGTGAACGTCGTCGGCAACAACGTGTCCGTCGTCGGCCTGCTGAACGCGCCGTTCGGCAACACCGGCGTCAACGGCTGACGGAGCGCTTCTCCGTCGCGCAAGCCCCCCACGGCACGACCGCGGGGGGCTTACGCGCGGCCGTACGCTCCCACGCGCCGCGCAGGTCAGCCTCGGTGCTCACCGTCGGCCACGGTGCTGGACCGGCCCCTGCCCCCCGCAGCTCAGCCCCGCTCCAGCTCCTCCACGAACGCGTTGTACGCCGCCACCCGCGCCCGCCGCGCCGTCCGCTCCAGCGGCCGCAGCGCCTCCCCGCGGGCCGCTATCTGACCTGCGCTGACCGCCGCCCCGTGCCCCTGGCCGGAATCCCGGGCGATCTCCACCAGCGCCCCCACCCGCTGCGCCAGCTCCAGCACCCGCACCGCCCGCGGCGGATACCCCGGCGCCAGCACCTCGCGCCCGCGGTCCGCCCGCGCCCGGTACGCCGCCAGCGCCGCCTCCGCGACCGGCCCCGACCCCGCCACGTCCAGCCGCGACAGCACCTCCGTGGCGTCCCGCATCGCCTCCGCCAGCTCCCGCTCCGCCTCGCCGAGCGACGGCACGTCCGCCGGCGGCGCATCCCGCACCGGCAGGCAGCGCCACCTCACCCGGACCACCTCGTCGCCCTCGGGCCCCACCGACCAGACCTCGGGCACCAGCCCCAGCGGCGGCCCCCCGGTCACCAGCACCGCCTCGCCGGCGTCCAGCGCCAGCGCGTTGAACTCCGGTGGGCCGGCCAGGCCCAGCGGATGCCCCGGCACCGGCAGCGCCACCCGCAGGCCCTTCGCGCCCAGCGCCCGCAGCCGCCCCAGCGCCATGGTCAGGGCCACGCCCTCGGCGGACTCCTCCTCCGGCAGCCCCGCCACCCGGTGCCCGGCGTCGTCCGCGACGATGCGCTCCGCGGCCTCGTCGGGCGAGATGTGCCCGGAAAGCAGGGCATTTCCCCAGGCCGCCAGCCGGCCTGAACGTGGTTCTTCCAGCATGGCACCAGCCTACGGACCGGGTCCGACATCGCGTGGCGTAGGTTTGCCCTGGGGCGGTGTCGCAGGCGCGCACCGCGTACGAAGGACCGACACTGCAAGGGGAGACGGCACGCTCATGAGCGATGTACTGGAGCTGGTGGACGTATCGGTGGTCCGCGACGGCAGGGCTCTGGTCGAACAGGTCTCCTGGTCGGTCGCCGAGGGCGAGCGGTGGATCATCCTCGGCCCCAACGGCGCGGGCAAGACCACGCTGTTGAACATCGCCTCCAGCTACCTCTTCCCGTCCTCCGGCACCGTCCAGATCCTCGGCGAGAAACTCGGCGGCGTCGACGTCTTCGAGCTCCGCCCCCGCATCGGCATGGCCAGCGCCGCGCTCTCCGAGAAGCTGCCCAAGAGCCAGACCGTCCTGCAGACCGTCCTCACCGCCGCGTACGGCATGACCGCCACCTGGCAGGAGAGCTACGAGGCCGTCGACGAGGACCGCGCCAAGGCGTTCCTCGACCGCCTCGGCATGAGCGAGTACCTGGCCCGCAGATTCGGCACCCTCTCCGAGGGCGAGCGCAAGCGCACCCAGATCGCTCGCGCCATGATGACCGACCCCGAGCTGCTCCTCCTCGACGAGCCGGCCGCAGGACTCGACCTCGGCGGCCGCGAGGACCTCGTACGCCGCCTCGGCCGGCTGGCCCGCGACCCGTACGCGCCCTCGATGATCATGGTGACGCACCACGTCGAGGAGATCCCCCCGGGCTTCACGCACGTGCTGATGATCCGGCAGGGCAAGGTCCTCGCCGCCGGACCCATCGAGGCCGAGCTGACCTCGCGCAACCTCTCGCTCTGCTTCGGACTCCCGCTCCTCCTCGACCGCGTGGGCGACCGCTGGACCGCGCAGGGCCTCCCCATGTCGAAGGCGTAGCACCCGCCCGGCCAACCGGCCCACCACAGACGTAGCTTCCCGGTCACAGCTCCCGGGCATCTGTCCCGAATCCCTTGCCCCGCAATAGCATTGGAACCGTGGATGCATGGGTGTGGTGGCTGATCGCCGCCGTGGGCATGGGCATTCCCCTGGTGCTGACCGCCATGCCGGAGTTCGGCATGTTCTCGGTCGGCGCGGTCGCCGCCGCGGTGACGGCCGGCCTGGGGGGCGGGCTCGTCGTGCAAGTGATCGTCTTCGCGGTCGTCTCGACCGCCCTCATCGCCGCGGTACGTCCCGTGGCGCGCCGCCATCGCGGCCAGGGCGGAGCGACGACGGGCACCGACGCCCTCAAGGGCAGACAGGCGGTGGTGCTGGAGCGCGTCGACGGCTCGGGGGGGCGCATCAAGCTCGCCGGCGAGGTGTGGAGCGCCCGGGCGCTCGACTCGGGTGAGGTTTACGAACCCGGCCGGACGGTCGATGTTGTGGACATCGACGGTGCGACCGCCGTCGTCATGTGACCGGAAGCGCCCTTACGGGCAAGGCCGTTCTGCCACACTCGGCGGCTGGGCCGCACAATTGGATCACTAACCGGGGAGCAGCATGCAGCCGATCATCATCGTCCTGATCATCCTGGTGGTGCTCGTCTTCATCGCACTCATCAAGACGATCCAGGTCATCCCGCAGGCCAGTGCGGCCATCGTGGAGCGCTTCGGCCGCTACACCCGCACCCTCAACGCCGGCCTCAACATCGTGGTGCCGTTCATCGACACCATCCGCAACCGCGTCGACCTGCGCGAACAAGTCGTGCCATTCCCACCGCAACCCGTGATCACCCAGGACAACCTGGTGGTGAACATCGACACGGTCATCTACTACCAGGTCACCGACGCCCGCGCCGCCACCTACGAGGTCGCCAGCTACATCCAGGCCATCGAGCAGCTCACCGTCACCACCCTGCGCAACATCATCGGCGGCATGGACCTGGAGCGCACCCTGACCTCCCGCGAGGAGATCAACGCCGCACTGCGCGGCGTCCTCGACGAGGCCACAGGGCGCTGGGGCATCCGCGTCAACCGCGTCGAGCTGAAGGCCATCGAGCCGCCCACCTCCATCCAGGACTCGATGGAGAAGCAGATGCGCGCCGACCGCGACAAGCGCGCCGCGATCCTCACCGCGGAGGGCGTCCGGCAGTCCGAGATCCTCACCGCCGAGGGCGAGAAGCAGGCCGCGATCCTACGGGCCGAGGGTGAGGCCCGCTCCGCGGCGCTGCGCGCCGAGGGCGAGGCGCAGGCCATCCGCACGGTCTTCGAGTCCATCCACGCCGGCGACCCGGACCAGAAGCTGCTGTCGTACCAGTACCTGCAGATGCTGCCGAAGATCGCCGAGGGCGACGCGAACAAGCTCTGGATCGTGCCCAGCGAGATCGGCGACGCCCTCAAGGGACTCGGCGGCGCCCTGGGCAACTTCGGCACCCCCTCGCCCACCGGCGGCGGCGACGGCGGCGCCCCCAAGACGAGCACCCGCAAGGCCCCCGCCTACCGCGAGCAGCCCCCGCTGGAGTAGGCGCGCGCGGCCCGTACGCACGCCGTACCACACGAGCCCGCCCCCGGTCGTCGCAACGACCGGGGGCGGGCTCGTCTCCGTACAGCACGGACGGGGCGCTCAGGCGCCGGAACTCACGCGGCGACACCCACCTCGCGGCCCTCCGGCGGCACCAGCCACTCCGGCAACTGCTCCTGCTCGCGCACTCCCAGCGCCAGCAGCAGCGCGTCCGCCGGCGTCGGCTCGAAGGGCCGCCGCAGCAGCCGCATCCCCGCCTGCTCCGGCGTCCGGTCCGCCTTGCGGTGGTTGTCCGCGGCGCACGACGCCACCGTGTTCAGCCAGGTGTCGCCGCCGCCCAGCGAGCGCGGCAGGACGTGGTCCACGGTCGTCGCGCGGCGGCCGCAGTACGCGCACCGGTGCCGGTCGCGTACCAGCACACCCCGCCGCGACCACGGCGCGCGTCTTCGGAACGGCACCCGCACGTACCGGCAGAGCCGGATCACCTGGGGCACCGGCAGCTCCACGCTCGCCGCCCGCAGCCGCATACCGGAGTGCGCCTGCTCGACCACGGCCTTGTCCTGCAGCACCAGCACCACCGCACGGCGGAGCGACACCGTCGACAACGGCTCGAAGCTCGCGTTGAGCACCAGCGTCTCGCGCATCCCGGTCACCTCCCGACTGGCCCCGCCGAGCGGCGAGGTGGCTCCACTCTGCCCCCGGAGATCGGCCGCGACAACGCAATTTCAGCCCGCCGCGGGCTCCTCGTGGGTGCCGACGAGCTGCGCCCTCGCGAGGGTGTGGAAGCGGAGGTTGAAGCCCACGACGGCCGGCGTCGCCGCCGCGTCCGGGCCCAGCTTCTCCTGGTCCACCGCGTACACCGTGAACACGTACCGGTGCTCCCCGTCACCGGGCGGCGGGGCCGCGCCCGTGAAGTCGTGGGTCCCGGCGTCGTTCCGTACGGTCACCGCGCCCTGCGGCAGCCCGGCCATGTCCCCCGTGCCCGCGCCCGCGGGCAGTTCCGTCACGGACGCCGGGATGTCGAACACCGACCAGTGCCAGAACCCGCTGCCGGTCGGCGCGTCCGGGTCGTAGCAGGTGACGGCGAAGCTCTTCGTCCCCTCAGGGAACCCCGACCAGCGCAACTGCGGCGAGGTGTTGCCCTTCGCCCCGATCTGCGCGTCGGGCAGCGGAGCGCCTTCCCGTACGTCGTCGCTGGTGACGGTGAACGACGGCACCGCGGGATGGAAGTCGTGGGGCAGCGGCGGCCGGTTCTGCTCGGGCACGTGAGACACCTCCGGGTGGCTGTGACGCAAGGACACGGCGTGGCGGGTACGCGGACACGCGGTGCGCCGCCACGGCGGTCAGCCTAACGAGCAGCGGCCGGGGCGCCGCCGCCACACGACGCGCGGCTCAGAACCAGTTGCGCCGCGACCCGACCTCGGAGATCCACTGGTTGAGGTACGCGGTCCAGTCGGTCTGCTGGAAGTCGGTGAGCCCCACCTGGAACATCCGGAACGAGTCGCCGCCGTCGGTGAAGAGACCCGGCTTCTTGTCCATCTCCAGCACCACGTCCATCTGGTGCCCGTCGGCGAGGAACGTCAGCTCCACGGCGGTCAGCCCGCGGTACTGCTGCGGCGCGTAGAACTCGATCTCCTGGTAGAACGGCAGCCGCTGCCGGGTGCCGCGGATGTGCCCGCGCTCCAGGTCCGCGCTCTTGAAGCGGAAGCCGAGACCGCCGAAGGCGTCGAGGATCGCCTGCTGCGCCGGCAGCGGGTGCACCGAGATCGGGTCGAGGTCGAGCGAGTCCACCGCGCGGGCGATCTCCAGCTCGGTCGTCACGCCCACGTTCATCCCCGGCAGCCGCTGCCCCATGACGGACGTCACCGGCGTCTCCCACGGGACGTCCAGGCTGAACGACACGTTGTGCACGGCGTTCGGCTGGATCTCGAAGGCGCCGCCGAGCCGCTGCCGGTGGAACTCGATGTCCTGCTTGTACTCGTTGTCGCCGCTCTCCACCTCGACGCGCGCCTGCAGCCCGACGGACAGCCCCTCGACCTCCTGGGCCACGGACCCGCCCTCGATGCGGACCTCGCCCTGGACGACCCCGCCGGGCACGACGTTCGCGTCGTTCAGCACCGTCTCCACCGACGCGCCGCCGGCCCCCAGGCTGGCGAAAAGCTTCTTGAACCCCATCGCGGACTCCCCTGCTCCCCTGTAGGTCTGCTCAACTACGCTCACCCGACATGCCCCGTACTCCGCTCGACCGCTCGTTCTTCCGTCGGCCCGTACTGGAGGTGGCGCCGGACTTGCTGGGCCGAACACTACTGCGCCGCACCGCCGCCGGGACGATCTCGCTGCGACTGACGGAGGTCGAGGCGTACGCGGGGGAGCAGGACCCCGGATCGCACGCCTACCGGGGCCGCACGGACCGCAACGCCGTGATGTTCGGCCCCGCGGGGCACATCTACGTCTACTTCACGTACGGCATGTGGCACTGCATGAACGTGGTCTGCGGCGAAGAGGGCGCCGCGAGCGCCGTCCTCCTGCGCGCGGGCGAGGTGACGGAGGGTACGGAGCTGGCCCGCAAGCACCGCCCCAAGGCCCGCAAGGACCGCGAGCTGGCCCAGGGCCCCGCCCGCCTCGCCACGGCCCTCGACGTCGACCGGAGCCTCAACGGCACCGACGCCTGCACCCCGGGCTCCCCCCTGGAACTCCTGGCCGGCACCCCCGCCGACCACACCCGCATCCGCACGGGCCCCCGCACCGGCGTCGGCGGCGACGGCGCCCACCACCCGTGGCGCTACTGGATCGCCGACGACCCGACGGTCAGCCCGTACCGCGCCCACGAGCCACGCCGCCGCCCGAAGGCGGCATGAGCTTGACGCGGGCGGGGGCGGGTCCGTATCGTAGATAGAGCCGTAAGTGGCCTGGTGTCTCGCACGCTCTGATGCCGACACCATCCTCCAGACGATCTTTCGTAAACCTGAGTTTCCTGTTGTCGCGCCTCGGCTGCGACGCCCGGGACCCGGTTTTGGAGCGGAGAGAATTCTTCGCTACAGTGGTGGAACACCGAAGGGAAACGCCCGGAGAGGCCCGGAAGGGTTTTGAAGGTAGTGTCCGTTCTTTGAGAACTCAACAGTGTGCCAAGTAATCGATG
>NZ_JBIAMS010000035.1:0-94956 GCF_042874195.1 Streptomyces sp. NPDC004134
AGGCCGACGATTCAACGCAAGGACAGCCGAAGCGTCAGTCAGAGCAAGAGCCAGACCCCCGGGCGGTGCCATCACCAATCCTCACTGTCAGAGCAGGCGCCTACCCTTGGGCGGGTGTGAGGGGAAGGCTGGGTGCGACGGCTGGGGTGCGTACGCCTGGGCGGGCGTCAGGGGAGGCGAGGCGCGCACCCTTGGGCGGTGTCAAGGGAAGGCGAGGCGCACACCCTTGGGCGGTGTCAAGACAAGGCGAGGCGCACACCCTTGGGTAGGCGTGGGTGAGGGTCGGGGCGCATACCCCTTGGGCGGGTCTGCGGGCAAGACCGGGCGCGTACGTCTGAGTGGGCGTCAGGGAGGACGAAGCTCGTACCCTCGGGCGAGCGCGGGCGACAGCCCAGGCGTATACGCCTGGGCAGGCGTCAGGGAAGGCCAGGCGCGCGCACACCCCTGCGCAGGCGGGCGAGGGCTACGCCGCCGCCATGCGCAGGGCTATCCCCCCGCCTTCACCGTCACTTCCTTCGCGAACGGACCCCACTTCCCATCCGGCAGCTTCGCCCGCACCTTCACCGCATACGTCGCCTTCCCCGACTTCTCCAGCGGCAGGCTGATCCGCCCCGTGTCCTTCGGCGCGGACTCGCCCAGGACCAGCTTCGAGGCGAACTTCCCGTCCACGTACACCTCGTACTCCGTGATGTCGCCGCCCGCCTTCGGGGCGTTCCACACCAGGTCGAGGTTCCACGCGCCGGCGTCCTTGCGGGCCGTCGCCTGGAGGTCCGTCGGGATCTCCGCGCCCGCCTTTCCACCCGGTTCCGCCTCCGTCGTGACGCTCGCGGAGGGGCTGGCCGGGCCCGAGTTGTCGGCGGCGTCGCGGGCCTTGACCGTGAAGGTGTAGTGGGTGTCGGGGCGGAGGGTGGTGACCGCGGCGGTGGTCTCCGTGCCGCCGACGCTGTGGATCTTGGTGCCCTCCTGGTAGATGTCGTAGGACGTGACTTCCTTGTCGTCCTCCGACCTCGTCCAGGTCAGCGTCGCCGAACGCGGCCCGTCCGCACGCGCCTTGAGGGTCGCCGGCCGCGTGGGCGGCTTGCTGTCGTCGGCGTCCGCCGACGGGGTCGTGACCGCGGGGGCCTGGCCCGGGCCGGAGAGCTTGCCGTCGGCATCCCGTGCCCGTACGGAGAACGTGTACGAGGACGACGGCTTGAGGCCGGTGATGTCGATCATGTGCTTCTCGGCCGGTACGTTCTGGATCTTCTTGCCGTTGCGATACACCTCGTACCGCCGGACGTTCTCCGCCTCCGCCGCCTTGTTCCACATGACGTGCACCGACGTGGACGTGCTCGTGTAGACGGTCACGCCGGTCGGCACGGTGGGCGTCTCCGGCGGTTCTGCGGCGGCGCCGCTGTCCGAACTGCAGGAGGTCGCGGTCAGGGCAAGGAGGCAGGCGGCGGTGGTGCTCAGCGCGGCGAGCGTGGGGGTGGGCCTCACAGGGACGCCTCTCATCGTGCGAGCAAAGGTCCAGACCTTTTTCGCACACTCACCGCGTACATTTCAAGACGTCGGCAGCGCCCCGCAGTTCAGTCCCGCGCGGTGCCGCCTCTGCCTCAGCCCCCTCCGCCGTGGCCCCCGCCGCCTCCGTCGCGACGCCCGTCGCTGCCCAGGCGCAGCAGTGCCGTTAGGTGCGCCGCCGCCGTGGACAGGTGGCGGCGGGCCTCGCGGAGCTGGTCCGGCGAGACGCCGTTGTCGCGGGCGGCGTCGCGGACGTCGTCGCGGAACCGGTCGAGCAGGCGCTCCAGTTCGCGGGCCAGCTCGGCGGGGGTGGCGTCCTGCGGGGTGTCCTCCTCGGCCCACTCCGGGGTGTCGGCGGGGTCCGGCTTGATGTACGACGGCCAGGGTGTCCTGACGCCGCCCATGCCCGCCGTTCCGGCGGCGGTGCCCATCCCGCCCGACGGCTGGGTGGGGGCGTTGGCCGCGTCGGCGATCGTGTCGGACGGAGAGGCGGGCCCCGTACGCGCGCTCGGCCCAGCGCCCGTGCTCGTCCCGGCGGCCACGTCCGTCCCAGCGCCCACGTCCGTCCCAGCGCCCGCGTCCGTCGCGGCGTCCGCGTCCGTCGCGGCGTCGGCGCTCGTCCGAGCGTCCGCGTCCGTCCGCGTACCCGCCTCCGCCCCCGTCCCCGCGCCCCCCGCGCCCGTGCCGCGGCCGCCGAAGCCGCCCAGGTTGCCCAACTCCCGCGTCAGCTCCGCCAGGCCGTCCATCAGGCCGCCCTGCCAGTCGCCGGTACGGACCCTCGTCTGCACCTGCTCCTGCACCTGCCGCGCGATCCGCTCCGCCTCGCTGCGCACCCGCTCCTGCGTCTCACGCGCGTGCTTGCGCGCCTGCTCCGCGTCCTGCCGGGCCCGCCGTGTCTCGTCCTTCGCGCGCCTCGCCTGCTCCTTGAACTCCTGCTTCGCGCGCTTGAAGTCCTCCTTCGCCTGCCGCCACGACTCCTTCTCGCCCGCGCTCGCGCCGCCCGACGTACGGGCCTCCTTGGCCGCCTGGCGCATCTCGCGGCGCAGGTCGCTAGCCGTGCCGCTGACGTCGGCCTGGATCTCGGCGGCGAGTTCGGCGACGGACTCGCGGATCTCCAGCTCCAGTTCCGCCAGCTCCGCCTGGCGGGCGGCGAGTTCGGCGCGGCCGGACTCGGTGATGGCGTAGACCTTCCGGCCGCCCTCGGAGGTGTGCGTGACCAGGCCCTCGGTCTCCAGCTTGGCGAGCCGGGGGTAGACGGTGCCGGCGGAGGGGGCGTACAGGCCCTGGAAGCGCTCTTCGAGGAGGCGGATCACCTCGTAGCCGTGGCGGGGGGCCTCGTCGAGCAGCTTGAGCAGGTAGAGCCGGAGACGGCCGTGGGCGAAGACGGGGGGCATGTCAGAGCACCTTCTTGTCGGACGGTCCGGACGGTCCGGACGGTCCGGACGGACCGGCGGGACCGGCCGGACCCGCGCCCGGCGGCGCGTCCTCCGGTTCTTCGTCCACCCCCTCCGGGCGGCGGAGCAGCGCGAGGGCGCCCGAGACGGTCGTCGCCTTCAGCGAGCCCTTGCCCGCCCCCAGCCGGCCGTCGACGGACTTCGCCCCCCACTGGCCGCTGACGTCCAGCGCCGGGAAGGCGTTGGAGACCGCGCCGCTCGTCGTGCTCGCGTGCACCTCGATGTCCGGCTCCTCCGGCAGCCGTACGGCGATCTCGCCGGAGACCGTGTTGACCCGGACGTCCGCGGCGCGGGCGGCGGGGGAGAGGTCGATGACCATGTCGCCGCTGACCGTGTCGGCCTGGACCCTGCCGCCGGCGCCGTCGATGAGGGTGAGGGGGCCGGAGACGGAGTTGTAGCGCAGGTCGCCTTCGAGGGCCTGGGCCTCCAGCTCCCCCGAGACCGTGTCGGCGCGGACCGGGCCGGAGAGTCCGACGAGGGTGGCGCCGCCGCTGACGCCGCGTACGTCCGTACGGCCCGCGATGCCCGAGACGACCGCGTCGGCGCCGACGACGCCGACCTCGACGCGGGCGGTGGCCGGCACGGCGAGGGAGACGACGACGCGGCGGCGCCAGCCCTTGCGGTCGAGCCACTTCAGGAAGCCGCGCCAGGGCAGGTCCTCGTACGCGACCGTCAGCTCGCCGTTCTCCAGCGAGACGCGCAGCGGCGGGCCCTCGATCTCGCTGACCTCCAGGCGCGCCGCGCCCGGCCGACCGGCGTCGTCGTGGGTCCCGACGACGTGCACGGCTCCATTGACGATCCGCACCTTCAGGGCCGTGACCGGCTCCTCGAAAGCGAGGGTCTGGGGATCGGCCACAAGCTGCACCGACATCCACGGCCTCCTGACTCGGGCTCTGGCGAGCGCTCCCACCCAACGCAACATATCGCGTCTCTGCCAAGACACGATATATCGCGGTGCACGGAAGTCAAGCGTAGCCCCGGGGGCGGGTCCGGTGTGGAGGGGCGGACCCGGTGCCGGTGGCGGAGTGGCGGATCCTGCAGCCTGCCTGGCGGACGTTCTTCGTCCGGACCCAGGTGAGCCGGGTACTTCAGGTGTGCGTGCGACTGGTTCCGGACCGGCGGACGGTCCGTGCCCCAGACCGGCAGTGGGCAGTCACGTGGGCCGCCGGTGCAGCGAGAGGGGCGCTGTCGCACACGTACTCCCGCGGGCGCCGCTCGGCAGGCTGCGACCGGTCGGGCTGTGCCTGTGCCTACTCCTCGTCCTCGTCGTCGAGGCGGGCCAGCCAGGTGGCCAGGCGCTCGACCGGGACCTCGAATTCGGGGTTCAGGTCGACGAACGTGCGCAACTGCTCGGCGAGCCACTCGAAGGTGACCTCGTCCTCGCCGCGCCGCTTCTCCAGCTCCTCGATGCCGCGGTCGGTGAAGTACATGGTGGGTGCTCCGGAAGGGGGAAAGTGACCGGTTCAGTATCGCTCACCGGGGCGGATGGGCGGCGTGGGGCCGCGGGTACCGTCGCGGGGCGGCGGTCCGCGGACTAATGTCGGTGCATTGGGCACCGAGCGTAGTCGGGGGAACCGGATGAGCAGCAACCTGCCGCAGCGCGTGACTCTGCCGGACGGCACCGAGGTGTGGGTCCGGGCGACGCCGCTCGACGAGCGGGTCGCGGCGGGTGCGCGGGCAGGGACGCGGGCGGGGGTGCCGGCGCCCGCGGGTGCCCCCGGGGGCGGCGCCGGGCCGGACGTCGAGCCCGAGGCGGACCTCGACGCGGATATCGCCGACCTCGCGGACGCCGGCTACGACCCCGACTACGCCCCCAGCTACGACGCCGACGACGACACCGACCTCGAACCCGTCGCCGACTGGGGCCGGTTGACCTCCCGGGTCGCCGGGCTCACGCCCCTCATCGGCGGAGTGGCCGCCTCCGTACGGGCCGCCGCCGCGGCCGCCGCGCCGGACGAGGTGAGCGTGACGTTCGGCGTGGAGATCTCCGCGGGGACGGGGAAGGCGATCGCGCTGCTCGCCGACGCGAACACCACGGCCCAACTGTCGGTCACCCTGACCTGGCAGCCGGGCTCGCGCCCGGCCGGCCCCTCGGGAGCCGAGTCCGATACGGCATCCACGGCATCCACGGCATCCACGGCATCCACGGCATCCACGGCATCCACGGCATCCACGGCATCCACGGCATCCACCGCATCCACCGCATCCACCGCATCCACCGCATCGACCGCCACGTCCGATACGGCTGCATCTGGTGCATCCGGCACGTCTTCCACGGCGTCTGCACCGGTATGAGGGTTCCGATCGAGAGCAGCGAGGCGGCGGACTACGCGCGTTACCAGCTCTGCAAACTGGCCGCCGCGGCGACGGTCGACATCCGGGCGGCGCCCGGGTCGGAGGACCGGTCGCTGTGGGGCAGCGGGTTCCTCGTCGCGCCGGAGTGGGTGCTGACTTGCGCGCACGTCTTCGTCCACCCCGACGGCTGGCGGCGCGGTACGGCGCCGGGCGAGCTGATCGGCGTGGTCGTGGGCGGGCGTACGGTGCCGGGGCGGGTGGAGTACAGCATGCCGTCGCCGGACAGCACCGCCGCGCGGATGGGCCGCGATCCGGAGGTACGGGACGAGACGTTCGCGGAAGCGGTGATGCAGGTTGGGCCGGATCTGGCCCTGGTGCGGCTGTTGCCGGTACGGGCCGAAGCGGCAGGCGTGGGCGCCCCGGCCGGCGAAGCGCGGTACGGGCTCCCGCCCGCGGCAATGTTCGGCGCCCAGACAGGTGCCCAGACGGGCCCTCAGCCAGGCGTTCAGGCGGGCACTCAGCCCGTCGCCCGGCCCCCGGCCGGCAGCGAACCCGTCTGGCTCGGCGACCGCTACGACGACTTCCTCGACCAGGCCGTCCTCCTCAGCGCCCCCGGGCGCGCCGGCGCCGGGAGCGAGGACGTCGACGCGGCGCTGCTCAGTGCCGAGTTCGCCGGGCGCAACGGGCAGCAGATCCTGCTCGGCACCCCCACCCCGATCCGCCGGGGCGCCTCCGGCGGGCCCGTACTGCACCTGGGCCGCGGCGAGGTCGTCGGCGTCGTCAAGGCCCGCTACCGCAGCGGCACCGGCGGCGGCACCGCCGTGTCCCTCGACGAGCTCCACGCGCTCTCGGACGAGCACCTGCTGCCCGGCGCGACGGGCCTGGGCCCCGAGCCGTACCGCGAGCTGATGCGGCTGCACGACGCCTGGCACTGGCACCGCCACCACGGCATCGACGACGAACGCACCTCCTGGACCGACCTGCAGCGCGCGCTGGGCCCGGCGCGGTTCGGCGCCTGGGGCGCGCTCGACCGGCTGAGCGCGCTGTGGCGGCTCGCCGACCTGCCCGCGCCGCGCGACCCGGAGGTCGTCGAACGGCTGGTGCACCAGGTGCTCGACATCCAGGGGCGCCCGCTGGGCGCCCGGCGGCTGCGCGACTGGCGCGACGGCCACGGGCTGCTGCACCGGCACGCCGCGCCGGAGCGCGCGCTGCGCGACATGCTGCTCTATCTGAAGCTCGTGGCCCGCGAGGCCGCCGCCGACATCGGCGCGGGCTCCGACGCGGGGGCGGGTACGGCCGTCGGATCCCTCGAGTCGTGGGTCGCGGAGCGCGCGGGCGAGCTGCCGCCGCGGCAGCGGCAGGAGATCCGCGCGGTGCGGCGGGCGCCGGTGAGCGTCCTCGTCACGTTCGACAAGCTGCCGTTCCTCGACCCCGCCGCGGGGTCGGTGCCCCGCTACAACTGGACCGTGCGGCGCGGCTACGGCAAGGGGGAGTGGGAGCACGTCGCGCTCGACCAGTCGTACGCCGGGGGCTCGTTCGAGGAGGCGGAGGCGCACGTGCTCCAGGCGCTGGCGCCGCAGTTGCTCGGGGCCGACGCGGAGGCGCAGACGCGGGTGCGGCTGGAGGTGGCGCTGCCGGAGGAGCGGCAGGCGCACCCCACGTACCGCTGGGAGCTGCCGGCGTCCGGCCGGGCGACCGCGGCCCGGCCGCCGGCGGGCACGGTGCGCCCGGTGGTGCACCGGGACGCGGCGCGCGCCGGTCCCGAGCCGGAGCCGCTGTGGCGCGACCGGTGGCGGCGGATGAGCCGTGCGCCGCGGCAGCGGCTGGTACGGGCCGCGCCGCCGGGCTGGGGGCGCGGTGCGGGCGACGGCGGGGTGCCGGTGTTCTGCCACGCGCTGGGCGACGGCAGCGGGCGGGCGGCGGTCGTGGGGCAGTTGCTCGACGAGGGCACGGCCGTCGCGCTGTGGCGCGCGGGGGGCCACCGGGGCGAGGAGTGCGGCGAGGACTGCGCGGCGTACCACGAGGAGCTGGCGGCGCTGCTGGCGGACGGTGCAGGAACGGTCGTGCGCGATCTGCCGGGGCGGCTGCACGAGGTGCGCCGGGAGGCGCTGGAGGCCGGCCGCGGGTGCGCGGCGGACGTGATCCTCTTCTACGACGACGCGGACGACACGATTGGTGCCGGTGGTTGAGCGGCGGTGGAGGGGGAGTCGAGGGGCTTGGCGAGCGACAGGCGCGAGTTGGCGCGGTACGCGGGTGGCGTGATCGGGGCCCGCCGGGTGCCGGTGTGACCGGTGTGGCGCGTGGGGCGACGCCCGCGGACCCGGATTATCACCCCGGTGTGCCCTGCCCCAGGGGGCGTGAACGGCGTACGGGTGGTGGTGAATGGGTGAGCCGGGCGGTGAACGGGTGAACGCCGCGCGGGCGTCCGGGTGCGCCGTACGCGAACCCCGTGCCCCCACTGCGCAGTTGGACGAAACCGGCCCGCCACCACGCGGATTGGCCGATTCGGCACCCGGCGTCAGCGCGCCCGGCTAGCCTCTTACCCCCGTGAGGGTTGCCCTCGTCCGTCCCCGGGCAGACAGTGGGGCAAGCCCGCTGCCCGGTCGGCGACAAAGGGGTTACGACGTGAGCGAGTGGCTCATCTACCGAGGCACCGGCGCCCCCCACGACGGCATGGAGAGACTGCCGGCACCGCCTCCCTGGCGAGAATTCGACGGCGGTCCACCGGTGCCTCCGCCGGCCGCGCTGGAGCCCTCCTCCGAGCGCAGGCTCGGCCAGCGGCGCCGCGAGGCCAGCCACCACCGGCCCAGCACCCGCGAGTGCGAGATGGTCAACGCCGCGCTGTATCTGCGCCGCCCGCTGCTCGTCACCGGGCAGGCAGGCAGCGGCAAGAGCACGCTGGCGCACTCCGTGGCGTACGAGCTGGGTCTCGGCCGGGTCCTGACCTGGCCCATCGTCAGCCGCAGCACACTGCGCGACGGGCTGTACGCATACGACGCCATCGGCCGCCTCCAGGACGCCCAGCTCGACCGCGCCGCCCGCCGGGCCGACAGCGCGGACACCGCTGACACCGCTGACACCGCAGCCCCCGCCGGCGCGGCGGGCGCCGCCGAGGAGCCCGGCGGCGGCATCGGGCGCTACATCCGCCTCGGGCCGCTGGGCACCGCGCTGCTGCCCTCCGCGCGCCCGCGCGTGCTGCTCGTCGACGAGCTGGACAAGAGCGACATCGACCTGCCGAACGACCTCCTGCACGTGCTGGAGGAGGGCGAGTTCACGATCCCCGAGCTGGAGCGGATCGCCGACCGCGCGCCGGTGGTCGAGGTGCTCAGCGACGACGGTACGAAAGTGCCCGTGCGCGGCGGCCGGGTGCGCTGCGGCGCCTTCCCGTTCATCGTGCTCACCAGCAACGGCGAGCGCGAGTTCCCGGCACCGCTGCGCCGCCGCTGCATCGAGCTGCAACTGCCGGTGCCGGACCGGGCGCGGCTGACGGGGATGGTCCGGGCGCACTTCCCCGAGGGCGACGACGAGCGGTTCACGGAGCTGATCGACCGCTTCCTGGCGGCGGGCCCCGGCGACGTACGGGCCGTGGATCAACTGCTCAACGCCATCGAGCTGACCCGGCAGGCCGATTGGGACCAGGCGGACGGCTCCGCCCGGCGCGTGACCGAGGAGCTGATGCGGCCCATCAACAGGCCGCGGTGAGCACGATGGCGGGGCACGGGGCTGCTGCGGGCGGACAGGAGAAGGCCGAGGAGCTGGTGGGCCGGCTCCTCGCGGCCGGGCTGCCGCCGGACGCCCGTGGCCTCGCCGACGTCCTGTGGTTCGCGGAGGAGCTGGCGCGCAGCGCGGAGGCGGCGGACGGCGCCGATGCGCGCGCCGATGTGCCGGGGTCGGCGAACCGCATGAAACCAGCCACTTTTCCCGATGCCGCCGACGCTCCCGAAGGCTCCGACCCCGCGACCGCCGAGGGCACGGACGGCGCCGACGAGACCGGCGCGGGGGCGCATACGGCGCCCGAGCGGCGCGTGGGGCTCGCGGCGGGCCCGGGACTCCTGCCGCGTACGCCGGTGCCCGACGCCGTGGACGCCCCCGCGTACCGGCAGATCGGCCGTGTCGGCGTGCCGGAGCCCCCGGCGCTGCCCGCCCTCGTGCCGCTGCAGCGCGCGCTGCGCCCGCTGCGGCGCTACCAGCCGCGGGTCGCGGCCGTGGCGCCCGGCGAGCTGGACGAGGAGGAGACCGCGGAGCTGAGCGCGCGGGCCGACCTGGTCATCCCCGTGCTGCGGACGCCCCGGCGGCGCGCCACGCTCCAACTGCTCATGGACGCCTCGCCCGCCATGGAGGTATGGGGCCGGCTGCTGGAGGACCTGCGTACGGTCGCCGAGCGCTCCGGTGCGTTCCGTGACGTCACCGTGCACCGCCTGCACCCGCTGCCGGACGGCGGCGTCGGCTGCACCGGCGAGCCGGGCCGGCCGTCGATGCTCCAGGACGCAGGCCAGTTGCACGACCCGGGCGGGCGCCGGCTGACGCTCGTGCTCAGCGACTGCGCGGGCCCGATGTGGCACGACGGCCGGATGCAGCGGATGCTGCACGGCTGGCTCGGCACCGCCCCCGTCGCCGTCGTCCAGCCGCTGCCGCACCGGCGGTGGCGCGAGATGCCGTTCGCCGCGCTGCCCGGACTGCTCGTCCGGCACCCGGGACCGTACCCGACGCTGGAGTTCCGCCCCGGCACCCGCGGCGACGTGCCGCCGGCCGGCGCCCGCGCGCTGCCCGTGCTCGCGCCGGAGCCCGCCGCCGTCGGCACCTGGGCCCGGCTGCTGGCCGCGGGCGAGGGGCTGTCGCTGCCCGGCGCCGCCGGCTGGGTGCGCCGGGACCACGCCGCCGCCCCGGCCGCGGCGGCCCGCCCCGCCGACGTACGCCCCGACCCGGCGGCCACGCTCGCCGCGTTCGACGCGACGGCCTCGCCCGCCGCCCGGCTGCTGGCCATCCACCTGGCCGCCGTGCCGCTGGTCCTGCCCGTCATCCGGCTGGTGCAGCGCGCGCTGTTCCCCGACACCGGGCCCGCCGAGACCGCCGAGATCCTGCTCAGCGAGCTGGTCGTGGCGCGCGACCCGGCGCGCGGAGCGGGGCGTGAGCCGGCGCGCGAACCCGTGGGCGAGGACCCGTGGTTCGACTTCCGCCCCGGCGTGCGCGAGCTGCTGCTGCGCCGGCTCAGCCACGGCGAGGCGGCGCTCGTGCTCAAGCACTGCTCGCTCTACATCGAGCGGACCTTCGGGCAGGGCGCGCGCAACTTCCCCGCCGTCGCGGTCGCGTACCTCTCCGGCGAGGACCGCGAGCCCGACCTCGGCGGCGCCAAGGTCCCCGACCAGTTCGCGCGCGTCTCCGAGCAGGTGCTGCGCGCCTTCCAGCCCGCCTACCGCGGTCCCGCCGCCGCGGGCGGCGCGGAGCTGCTGCGGCAGTACGAGGACAACCGCAGCGTCCGCGACCTGCTGGACGCCGTACGGGCCCTGCGCCGCGCCGTCGTCGAGGAGCGGGACACCGCGCAGCAGGGGCTGCTGGCCCGGGCGCTGCTGCTGCACTGGCAGCGGCTGCGCGAGCCGGACGCGCTGGCGGAGGCCGAGCAGTGGGCCCGCGGCGCCCTGGCCGCGGACGGCTCGGGAGCGCCGGCCGGCGGCGGCGTGCCGCTGGCGGCCGCCGCGCCGCCGCTGCGCGAACGGCTCACGTACGCCGAGGTGATGTGGGAGGTGGCCCGCGAGCGCGTGGCCGACGGCGAGCACGAGCAGGCCGTCGCCGCGCTCCGCGCCTCCGCCGCCCAACTGCGCGAGAGCCGCCCCCTGGCCACCACGCACGCCGCCCGGCGCGAGCGCGGCGGCCTGCTCGCCGAGGTGCTGCGCCGGCTGCACTCCCTGACCGGCGACGGCGCGGCGCTGCACGAGGCCGAGGAGACGATAGACGAGCTGCTGGCCGGCTGGCCCGACGAAGAGCTGGTGCCCGCGCGGCTGTTCCTGGCCCGCGGCCGGGTCACCCTGGGCCGCGCCCAGGCGGAGCGCACGGTGGACGAGGTCCGGGCGTACGGGCTGCGCGCCGCCGCCGACCTGCGTACCGGCGTCGACCTGCTGCGCATGGAGGGCGGCCCGGAGCTGCGGCGCCAGGAGTGCGAGGCGCTGCTCGACCTCGCGGAGGCCAACACCACCGCCGCCGGCGACGCGGGCGCCGCCCGCGCGCTGGCCGCGCTCGACCGCGCCGGCCGGCTGGCCGCCGCGCTCGACGACTACCGGCTCCAGGCCGAGAGCCTGCGCCGCAAGGCCCAGGTGCGGATCGCGGAGTTCACCCGGGGCGGCGCCGCCGAGCTGCTGGTCGAGGCCGACGGCTGGCTGACGGACGCGCTGGCGCTGCTGCCCCCGGGCGCGGCGCTCTACGGCGAGGTGCTGACCGAGCACGGCGAGCTGCTGCTGCGCCGCGGCCGGCTGGCCCCGGACGACGCCGGGCTGCGCGGCCGGGCGGTGCCGGTGCTGCGCGAGGTGCTGGCGGAGACGCCGCAGCGCCACCCGGACCTGCCGCGGCGGCAGTTGCTCTTCGGCCGGGCCCTGCGGCTGCGCTACGAGGCGTCCGGCACCCGCACCGACCTGTACGAGGCGGAGTGGGTGCTCGACCGGGCCGCGCGGGAGGACGACGCACCCGCGCGGGTGCGGGCGCAGGCGTGGCTGGAGCTGGGGGACGTGCAACTCCTGCTGGACATAAGGACCGAGTTCCGGCAGCGGCAGGAGCGGGCGGCGGACTGCTACCGGCGCGCGGCGCTCCTGGCCGAGGAGGCAGGCGACGCGGCGGAAGCCGCCCGGGCGCACCACCGGCGCGGGCAGATGCTGGAGCCGACGGCGGGGCGCGCGGTGGCGCTCAGGGCGTACCGCGACGCCTGGGAGCAGTGGAGCCGGGCGGAGCAGACGGAGAGCGCGGGGGCGCTGCTGACCCGGGAGCAGATCCGCACCCTCGAAGCCGGCGACTGACCCGCCGCCGTTTTGCTGCACGACTGTTCGGGGAAGGACTCTCACACCCTTCCGGAGGAGTTACAGCGTGGAGAACCCCCTGTCGGCGAAGCCGGGCGGGACACCGTCAGCCGCGGGCGCGGCCGTCCGTCTGCCCGACTTCAGCGACGTCGACGTGTATGCGGTGGCCGCCCGCGGCGAGCCGCCGGTACTCGCGGGAGCCGTCGCCCACCTGCTCCGCAACTGGCCGTCCGACAACGATGCCGGGGCCTACTTCGAGAACGGCCCGCCGGACGCCGGCCAGCCCGTATCCGGCGGCAACTGACCGCCGGCGACATCACGGCGCACGCTCCGGCCGATGCCACCTCACAGCCCGCCGACGAAGCCGGGCGGTCGGATTGCGGCAGATTCCGTACAGAAGCAGTCAGTTGGGCTTCCGTTTGGTTTCACCTGTGTGACTTGTGCGCCATGCATTCAGGGGCGGTGGTTCGTCACCGCCCGGACTCGGGGGAGCCGGGGAGCCGCATGGAGTACGGAGATACGGGCGCGGAGGAGGCGCCCTGGCCCGGCCGGCTGCTGGACATCGGCCGGCTGCGCGCCGCCGGGGTCCCGGCGGTGCCGTTCCGGCAGTTCATCCTCAAGGTGCACAGCCGGTGCAACCTCTCCTGCACCTACTGCTACGTCTACCACGGCGCCGACAGCGGCTGGCGCGAGCGGCCCGCCCGGATGCCGGAGGCGACCACCCGCCGCACCGCCCAGCGCATCGCGGAGCACGTACGCGGCCACGGGCTGAACCGGATCCGCGTCGAGCTGCACGGCGGCGAACCGCTGCTCGCCGGCGCGGCCTCGCTGGTCCGGCAGACGGCGATGGTACGCGCGGCCCTGCCGGCCGGCTGCGCCGTCGTCGCCGGCGTGCAGACCAACGGCACGCTGCTCACCGAGTCCGCGCTGGAGACCCTCGCCGCCGGTGACATCCGGGTGGGGCTGAGCGCGGACGGCGGCACCCCGGAGCTGAACAGCCGCCGCGTCGACCACGCCGGGCGGCCCGCCTGGCCCGCCCTGGAGCGCGCGGCCCGGCTCCTGCGCCGGCATCCGGAGAGCTACGGCGGCATCCTGTGCACGGTCGACGTCACCGCCTCGCCGGCCGCGGTGCTGGACTCGCTGTGCGCCCTGGAGCCGCCGGTCATCGACTTCCTGCTGCCGCACGCCAACTGGTCGGCGCCGCCCGCCCCGGTGCCGGGCCGCGGCCCCACCCCGTACGGCGACTGGCTCTGCGAGGTCTTCGACCTGTGGTGGGACCTGCCCAGGCCGTCGCCCCGGGTGCGGCTGTTCACCGAGATCCTCGGGCTGCTGCTGGGCCGGCCGAGCGCCACCGAGTCGGTGGGGCTCTCGCCGGTCACGGCGCTCGTGGTGGAGACCGACGGCGCCATCGAGCAGATCGACTCGCTCAAGTCCGTGTACGAGGACGCCGCCGGCACCGGTCTCGACGTCTTCCGCAACTCCTTCGACGAGGCGCTCAACCACCCGGGCATCGCCGCGCGCCAACTGGGCCTGCGGGCGCTGTCCGCGCAGTGCCGCAGGTGCACGGTCGTCGGGGTGTGCGGCGGCGGCAACTACGCGCACCGGTTCCGGGCCGGCGAGGGGTTCCGTAACCCCTCCGTGTACTGCGCCGATCTGGAGCAGCTCATCAGGCACGTCGCCCACCGTCTGGCGGCCGCGGTCGCGGGACAGCGGAAGGTGACGGCGGGTCCGCCGTGCGTGAGCTGACGGGCCACCAGATGGGGTACTGTGCCACGAGGACGGCCTGCCTCGGCACCGGAGGGAGACGGTCGTATGGCCAAGCCCATCAGCATCAGTTACGCGGGGTTCAACCGCCCCTGGGCGGCCTGGATCGCCTATCAGCTCGAGCTGCTCGGACACCCCACCTCGATGCTGCGCTGGAGCCCCGCGCCCGGCCGGCCGCTCGTCGACGAGCTGACGGGGTTATTGGAGGCGCCCGACCGCATCCTGCTGGTGCTCGACGACTGGTTCTTCGGCCTCGGCCCGCGCGAGACGGACGAGTGGAACGAAGCCCTGCGGACGATCATTCCGCAGCACGGGCAGCGGTTCGCCGCCGCCAGCGTGGCCACCGACATGCCGGTCGCGGCGGCGGCCCTGGCGCCCGTGGACCTCCGCGACCTCGGCACCGTCGAAGCCCGGCGCCGCGTCCTGACCCGGCTCGGCATCGACCCGGACACCCCGGTGCGCCCGGACCGCGAGCCGGAGCGGGCCCCGCGGTTCCCCAACGACCCGCCGGTGGTCTTCAACACCCCCCGCCGCAACTACCGCTTCACCGGCCGCGACGACATCCTGGAGCGGCTCCACGGCACGTTGTCCGCCGCCGGCCAGGGCGCCAGGATCGCGCTGTCCGGCATCTCCGGCGTCGGCAAGAGCCAGATCGCCATCGAGTACACGCACCGGTTCGGCAACGACTACGACGTCGTCTGGTTCGTCAACGCCAGCTACCGCATGACGGCCCGCGAGCAGCTCGCCGACCTCTCCGTACGGCTGAACCTCCCGGTCGGCAGCAACATCGGCGACCGGCTCCGCCGGGTCCGCGAGGCGCTGCGCACCGGCCGCCCGTACCGCCGCTGGCTGGTGGTCTTCGACAGCGCCGACGAGATGGAGCTGATCGACGACATCATCCCCGAGGGCGACGGGCACGTGCTCATCACGACCCGTACCCGGGACTGGGCCGTCAGCGGCGGCGCCGAGCAGATCGAGGTCCCGCACTTCACCCGGGCGGAGAGCACCGCCTTCGCCCGCCGCCGCGCGCCCCGGCTGACCGAGCCCGAGGCCGACGGACTGGCCGAGGCCGTCCAGGACCTGCCGCTGGTGCTGAGCCAGACCGCGGCGTGGCTGGACTCCAGCACGATGGCGCCGGCCGACTACATCGAGCTGCTGCGCGAGAAGGAACCCGGCAAGGTCGGCATCAGCATCGGCTCCGACTATCCGATGGGCTTCCTGACGAGCTGGTCGATAACGCTGAACGGGATGCGCGAGAAGACGCCCGCGGCGGCGGCGATGCTCAACCTCCTCGCGTTCTTCTCCCCGGACAGCATTCCGGTGTCCCGCATCGTCGAGCGCAGCGACCAACTGCCGTCGCATCTGGCGGAGCTGGCCAACGATCCCATCAGTTGGCACTCCGCCCTGCGCCGGCTGTCGGAGTCCACCGCGGTGACGATCGACTACCTCACCGACCCTTCGCCGGAGACCGAGGTCGAAAAGGTTCAAATGCACCGTCTCTACCACCGCTTCCTGCGGAGTGACCTCCCGGAGGACGAGCGGGAGGCGATGTCGGCGACCGCCTGCCGGATCCTGGCGGCGGCCGACCCCCGCCGTCCCACGGACACGCGGGAATGGGCGAGGTATGCCGAGCTGCTGCCGCATCTGGAGCCGGCCGGTGCCTTGGAGAGCGCCGACCCCGCCGTGCAGGAACTCGTCCTGCACTGCATCAACTACCTGCTCCAGCGCGGCGAGTACCGCGCCGCCCTGAGGATGTGCGAGCTGACGCTCGCCCCCTGGACCATCCGGCTCGAACCCACGCACCGCTCGATGATCACGCTCGTGCACTCGCACGCCGAGGCGCTGCGCAACCTCGGCCGCTACCGCGAGTCCGAGGCCGTCGGCCGGCGGCTGGTGGACGTGCTGAGCCCGGTGCGCGACGAGGAGGACCCCGACCTGCTGGCGGCCAGGAACGGCCTCGGCGGCGCACTGCTGGGCCTCGGCGAGTACCAGACGGCGCGGGGGTTCTTCGACGACGTCCGGCAGAAGTACGCCGGTCTCCTCGGCGCCGACCATCCGCGCACCATGGCGCTGCGCAGCAACCTCGCCTCCGCCCTCGCACTGCTCGGCCGGTACGAGGACGCGCTGGAGATCTACCGGGTCCTGCTGGTCGAGCGGGAGCGGCGGCTGCGCACCCGCCACCACCAGACCATGGCCTCCGGCACCCGCTACGCCTGGATGCTCCGCCTCCTCGGCCACTACGAGGAGGCCCACTCCCGGCAGCAGCGCAACGCCGCGCTGCACCGCCAGATCATGGGCGAGCACAACCCGCAGACGCTGCGGGCCGAGCACAACCTCGCGCTGTGCATGCGCCGGCTCGGCAAGCTCGCCGAGGCCGACCGCGCCATGGAGTCGGTCGTCCAGCGCTTCACCCAGGTCCAGGGCCCCCGGCACCCCGAGACCCTGATGGTCGAGGCCGACTACGCCACCTTCCTGCGCGAGCACCGCGACCTGCGCCGGGCCCGCGAGCTGGCCGAGTCCGTCAACCGGCGGTACGAGGCGATGCTCGGCGAGCACCACCCGTACACCGCCGGCACCCTCGGCAACGTCGGGCTGGCCCTGTGGCCCACCGGCGACTGGCAGGAAGCCTCCGAGATCGCCGAGCTGGCGCTCACCCGGATGACCGCCGCCGTCGGGCCCGCGCACCCGTGGACCCTGGGCTGCGCGCTGAACGCGGCCGCCGCCCGCAACCGGCTCGACGCCCCCGATCACGCCGAGGAGCTGAGTCGGCAGACGGCCGACACCGTCAAGGAAGTCCTCGGCGCCCGGCACCCCATGGCGCTGTCGGCGATGATGGCGCTCGCGGACGACCTGCGGTCGCTGCGGCGTTCGCAGGAGGCGAAGAAGGTTGAGCGGGAGGCGATGCAGAACCTCAGCGAGACGCTGGGCGCCGATCACCCGCACACCCTGGCGTCGCGCCGCCGGGAGCGCCCGTACTGGGACTTCGAGCCGCAGCCCACGTAGGAGGCGGGCGGACCCCCGGGTCCGTGCAGACGAGAGCAGACGAGAAGGGCCCCGCGCAGTGCGCGGGGCCCTTCTTTGCGCTGGTACGGACCGGGCGCCCGGCCCGTACCAGCGCGGGGACTCAGAGGTCGAAGACCTCGGCCATCAACTGGGCGTGCTCCGCCTGGTGGCGCTTGGCCGAGCCGACCGCCGGCGAGGACGACGACGGGCGCGAGACCCGGCGCAGCCGGTCGGCGTTCGGCACCGGACCGGAGCCAATGATGAGGTCCAGGTGGTCGACCAGGTTGAGCGCGATGAACGGCCACGCGCCCTGGTTGGCCGGCTCCTCCTGGGCCCAGACGAACGTCGTGGCGCTGCTGTAGCGCGCCAGCTCCGCCTGGATCTCCGCCCCGGGCAGCGGGTACAGCCGCTCCACCCGGACGATCGCGGTGTCCTTCGCGCCGCGCTTCTGCCGCTCGGCGTCGAGGTCGTAGTAGACCTTGCCGGAGCAGAAGACGATCTTGCGGACCGCCGCCGGCTCGACCGAGTCGTCGCCGATGACCGGCCGGAAGCCGCCCGAGATGAACTCGTCCGTCCGCGACGCCGCCGCCTTCATCCGCAGCATGGACTTCGGGGTGAAGACCACCAGCGGCTTGTGGTGCGGGTTGTGGACCTGCCAGCGCAGCAGGTGGAAGTAGTTCGACGGCAGGGTGGGCATCGCGACGGTCATGTTGTTCTGCGCGGAGAGCTGCAGGAACCGCTCGATACGGGCCGAGGAGTGGTCCGGGCCCTGGCCCTCGTAGCCGTGCGGCAGCAGCAGCACGACGCCGGAGGACTGGCTCCACTTCTGCTCGGCGGAGGAGATGAACTCGTCGACGACGGTCTGCGCGCCGTTGACGAAGTCGCCGAACTGCGCCTCCCAGAGCACCAGGGAGTCCGGGCGGGCCAGCGAGTAGCCGTACTCGAAGCCCATCGCCGCGTACTCGCTGAGGAGCGAGTCGTAGACGTTGTAGCGGGCCTGGTCGGGGGCGAGGTAGTTCAGCGGGGTGTAGTCCTCGCCGGTCTTCTGGTCGACGAGCACCGCGTGCCGCTGGCCGAACGTGCCGCGGCGGGAGTCCTGGCCGGCGAGCCGGACCGGGGTGCCCTCCATCAGCAGCGAGCCGAACGCCAGCGTCTCGCCCATGCCCCAGTCGATCGTGTCGTCCTCGACCATCGACACCCGGCGCTGCAACTGCGGCAGCAGCCGCGGGTGCACCGAGACCTGGTCGGGCAGGCTGACCTGGGAGTCGGCGATCCGCTTGACGACCTCCTCGGAGACGGCCGTCTCCACGGCGACCGGGAAGCCGGGCAGCGCGTGCGCCGGCACCTCGGCCGGCGCGGGCGTCTCGGTGGCGTCCCGTACCTCGGTGAAGACCTTCTCCAACTGGCCCTGGAAGTCCTGCAGCGCCTGCTCGGCCTCTTCCATGGTGATGTCGCCGCGGCCGATGAGCGACTCGGTGTAGAGCTTGCGCACCGAGCGCTTCTTGTCGATCAGCTCGACCATCTGCGGGTTGGTGAACTGCGGGTTGTCGCCCTCGTTGTGCCCGCGGCGGCGGTAGCAGATGAGGTCGATGACCACGTCCTTGTTGAACGCCTGGCGGTACTCGAAGGCCAGCCGCGCGACGCGCACGACGGCCTCCGGGTCGTCGCCGTTGACGTGGAAGATCGGCGCCTCGATCATGCGGGCCACGTCCGTGGCGTACATCGACGAGCGCGCGGACTCCGGCGGGGCGGTGAAGCCGACCTGGTTGTTGATGACGACGTGCACGGTGCCGCCGCAGCGGTAGCCGCGCAACTGCGACATGTTGAGGGTCTCGGCGACCACGCCCTGGCCGGCGAACGCGGCGTCGCCGTGGAGCGCCAGCGGCAGCACGGTGAAGTCCGTGCCGCCCTTGCCGATGATGTCCTGCTTGGCGCGGACCACGCCCTCCAGCACCGGGTCGACGGCCTCCAGGTGGGAGGGGTTGGCGGTGAGTGAGACCTTGATCTGCTCGCCGTCCAGGCCGGTGAAGGTGCCCTCCGTGCCCAGGTGGTACTTCACGTCGCCGGAGCCGTGCATCGACTTCGGATCGAGGTTGCCCTCGAACTCGCGGAAGATCTGCGCGTACGACTTGCCGACGATGTTCGCCAGCACGTTGAGCCGGCCGCGGTGCGCCATGCCGATGACGACCTCGTCGAGGCGGGACTCGGCGGCGGCGTCGATGACCGCGTCCAGCAGCGGGATGACGGACTCGCCGCCCTCCAGCGAGAAGCGCTTCTGGCCGACGTACTTCGTCTGCAGGAACGTCTCGAACGCCTCCGCGGCGTTCAGCCGGCGCAGGATGCGCAGTTGCTCCTCGCGCTCCGGGGTGTCATGCGGACGCTCCACGCGCTCCTGGATCCACTTGCGCTCCTTCGGATCCTGGATGTGCATGTACTCGATGCCGGTGGTGCGGCAGTACGAGTCCCGCAGTACGCCGAGGATGTCGCGCAGCTTCATCATCGACTTGCCGGCGAAGCCGCCGACGGCGAACTCCCGCTCCAGGTCCCAGAGCGTCAGGCCGTGCTCGGTGACGTCGAGGTCGGGGTGCTTGCGCTGCTTGTACTCCAGCGGGTCGGTGTCGGCCATGACGTGGCCGCGGACCCGGTAGGAGTGGATCAGGTCGAAGACCCGGGCGGCCTTGGTGACGTCGTCGTCGTGGCTGGCGTCGATGTCGCGGAGCCAGCGGACCGGCTCGTAGGGGATGCGCAGGGACTTGAAGACCTCGTCGTAGAAGTCGTTCTCGCCCAGCAGCAACTGGTTCATGATCCGCAGGAACTCGCCGGAGGCGGCGCCCTGGATGACGCGGTGGTCGTACGTCGAGGTGAGCGTCATGACCTTGGAGACGCCCAGCTTGTTCAGGGTGTCCTGGGAGGTGCCCTGGAACTCCGCGGGGTAGTCCATGGCGCCGACGCCGAGGATCATGGACTGGCCGGGCATCAGCCGGGGCACGGAGTGCACGGTGCCGATGCCGCCGGGGTTGGTGAGCGAGCACGTCACCCCGGTGAAGTCGTCCATGGTGAGCTTGTTGGACCGGGCGCGGCGGACGATGTCCTCGTACGCCTGCCAGAACTCGAAGAAGTTGAGCGTCTCGGCCTTCCTGATGGCCGCGACGACGAGCTGGCGGTCGCCGTTGGGCTTCACCAGGTCGATGGCCAGGCCGAGGTTGACGTGCTCGGGCTTGACCAGGGTGGGCTTGCCGTCCTTCTCCGCGAAGGAGTGGTTCATCGACGGCATCAGCTTCATCGCCTGGACCATCGCGTACCCGATGAGGTGCGTGAAGGAGACCTTCCCGCCGCGGGCGCGCTTCAGGTGGTTGTTGATGACGATGCGGTTGTCGAAGAGGAGCTTCACCGGGACCGCGCGGACGGACGTGGCCGTCGGCAGCTCCAGCGAGGCGTTCATGTTCTTGGCGACGGCGGCGGCCGGGCCCCGGAGGGTGACCAGCTCGGGCCCCTCGGCCGGGGCCGCCGGTGCCGCGGCGGGCTTCGCGCCCGGCTTGGCCGCGGGCTTCGCGGCCGGCTTCGCCGCCGGCGGGGCGGGCGCGGCGGCCACGGGCCGGCCGTCGACGGCCGGCGGCGCGGCGGGCGCGGTGGCCTGCTGCGGCGGCGCGGCGGGGGCCGGAGCCGGGGCGGGCGCCGGAGCCGCGGCCTGGGCGGGGGCCGCCTGGGCCGCGGGGGCCGGGGGTGCGGCGGACGGGGGCTGCGCCGTCTGCGTCGCCGCCCCCTGGTTCCCGCCGGCGGTGCCCGGCTTGTAGTCGGCGAAGAAGTCCCACCAGGCCCGGTCCACCGAGTTGGGGTCCTGGAGGTACTGCTGGTAGATCTCGTCGACGAGCCACTCGTTGGGACCGAAGGCGGCAGCAGGGTCCCGGCCCTGACTGGGCTCTTCGGTACGGACGCTCGACGAGCTGCTCTTAGGGGACTGTGACGACACGGCGGCAACCGCCCTCTTCCGCTTCACAAGGTGATGGACAGCGGAAAACAAGGCTACGCCCCTGGAGCTGGAACGTGCAGGCCGCACCCGCCGGAGGTCGCGTAAGTCACAATGCGAACGTGGTTTGGACCCCGGATTTGGCGGGAAACAAAGACAGTTTGCCTGCGTGCGGCATGGGGGCATCTAGGCGGTGGCGCCGCGTCCCGTCCTCGTACCGGGCCGTTCACCGGCTGCTCTGCCGCCGTTGCGGGTCCGTTCCCGCGCCCGGCCAAGGTCAAGTGTAGGTCAAGTGCCAAACGAGCGTTAACCCGGAAGGGTGAGCTTGATCCGGCAGCCGCGGGGTGATTCGGCCACCCCGATCCGGCCGCCGTGCAGACCCACCGCCCAGCGCGCGATCGCCAGCCCCAGCCCGGTGCCGCCGCCGTCCGCCCCGTGGTCGGCGAGCACCCCGTTCTCCCGGCCGCGGTTGAAGCGCTCGAAGACCCGGTGCCGCTCGGCCGCCGGGATGCCCGGGCCCTCGTCGAGCACCTCCACCTCCAGCGCGTCCGGCTGTGCGCCGGCGCGGGCGCGCACGGTGACGCGGCCGCCGGGCGGGCTGTGCTTCACGGCGTTGTCGATCAGGTTCGCCATCACCTGGTGCAGCCGCTCGGGATCGGCCCGTACGGACAGCTCCGGCGGCGAGACGTCCAGGTGCAGCCGGACGTCGCCGCGCCCGCGGGGGCCAGGGACACCGCCGTCCCCCTCCGGGGCGCCGGCCGTGCCGTGCGCGCCGCTGCCGAAGTGCGCCTCCTTCAGCACGCCCGCGAGGTACGGCTCCACCGCGAACCGCCGCAGCCGCAGCGGCACCACCCCGCTGTCGATCCGCGACAGGTCGAGCAACTGCTCCACCAGCCGGCCCAGCCGCTCCGTCTGGCGCAGCGCGGTGCGCATCGTGTCCGGGTCGGCCTCGGAGACGCCGTCGACCACGTTCTCCAGCACCGCGCGCAGCGCGGCGATCGGGGTGCGCAGCTCGTGCGAGACGTTGGCGACCAGCTCCTTGCGGTGCCGGTCGACGGACTGCAGGTCCGCCGCCATCCGGTTGAACGTCTGCGCCAGCTCGCCGAACTCGTCCCGGCGGCGGGTGGCCAGCCGGGCGGTGTAGTCCCCGTGCGCCATGGCCCGCGTGACCGCCGTCATCTGCACCAGCGGCGACGTCAGCCGCTGGCCCACGAACTGGGTGATCAGCAGCGAGGCGATGAGCGAGAAGACCGTGATCAGCCGGACCTCGGTGGAGGAGCGGATCGCCACCCACACCAGCCCGGTGGCGATCACGACCGAGCCGATGACCAGCGCGCCCAGCGCCGCGTTCACCGACCGCACCGGGTCCAGCGGGCGCAGCGCCTCCCACACCCGGCGCCAGAAGCCGGGCTCCGCACCGCCGTCCGGCACCGTCATGTGACGGGGGTCTCCAGCGCGTACCCCACGCCGTGCACCGTGCGGATCCGCTCCGCGCCTATCTTGCGGCGCAGCGCCTTGATGTGGCTGTCGACCGTCCGCGTCCCCGAGGCGTCCTCCCACTCCCAGACCTCCACCAGGAGCTGCTCGCGGGAGAGCACCGCCCGCGGCTGGTTGGCCAGACACGCCAGCAGCTCGAACTCCGTCGGCGTCAGATGCACGTCGTCCCCGCCGACCCGCACCCGCCGCTCGGTGTGGTCGATCTCCAGCTCGCCCAGGCGCAGCGTGTCGTCCCGGGCGGCGCCCGCCGCCAGCGTGGCGCGCTCCACGCGGCGCAGCAGCACGTGCACCCGCGCGGCCAGCTCGCGCATGGAGAAGGGCTTGGTCATGTAGTCGTCGGCGCCGACGCCCAGGCCGACGAGCATGTCCGTCTCGTCGTCCCGCGCGGTCAGCATCAGCACCGGCACCAGCCGCTGGGCCTGCACCCTGCGGCACACCTCCAGCCCGTCGAAGCCGGGCAGCATCACGTCGAGCACGAGCAGGTCGGGCGCCCACTCCGCGGCGGTCGCCACCGCGGCCGGGCCGTCCCCTGCCGTACGTACCTGGAAGCCCTCGGCGCGCAGCCGCGCCGATATCGCCTGCCCGATGGTCGGGTCGTCCTCCACTACCAGCACCCTGCGCTGGGCACCGGGCGTCACTGCGGCCGCGTGGTCGGCGCGGCCGTTCAGGGCTTGTCTGTCTGCCATGTGTTCGTGGCCCTCGCCGTCTCTTCCCCGTAGGCCCTCCGGTTCAGCTAGCAGCGTATGGGGAGGTGACACGCCTCGGCTACGGGGAACGGGGAGCCCCCGCCCGGGGTTCCCCACCGGCGTCCGCCTCGCCGCGCGCCTCGTCGTCCGGCGGGCGGACGGCGAGGTGGACGGCGTCGGGGACGCCGCGGCGTACGGGGATCTCCTCGGTGCGTACGTCCGTGAAGCCGGCGGTGCGGAGGGCGGCCTCGAAGCCGGTGGAAGGGCGGGCGGACCAGACGGCCAGGACGCCGCCGGGGGTGAGGCGGCCGAAGCAGGCGGCGAGACCGGCCGGGGCGTAGAGGCCGGAGTTGCCCTCGGTGACGGTCCAGTCGGGGCCGTTGTCGATGTCCAGGCAGACCGCGTCGTAGCGGTACGGCGCGGTGGCGAGGTGGTCCAGGAGGTCGGCCTCGACGAGCCCGACGCGCGGGTCGGCGAGGGCCGCGCCGCTGAGGTGCGCGAGCGGCGGGGCCCCGGCCGCCGGGCCGGTGTGCCACTCGATGACCGCCGGCTCGCGCTCGACCACCGTGATCCGCCCCCAGCGCGGGTCCGCCGCCGCCTCGGCGAGCGAGAAGCCCACGCCCAGCCCGCCGATCAGCACCGCGGGCGCCGCCGCGGCCGGGTCCAGCGCCCCGGCCGCGGCCCGGATCAGCAGCCGCTCGGAGCGGCCGTCGGAGGTGTCCATGAGGAAGACGCCGTTCGCGATGATCTCGTGGTGCGCCCCGCGGCGGCGCAGCACGACCTCCCCGTACGGGCCGGACCTGCGGTCGAGCGTCACCGCGCCCGCCGTGTCGTTCTCGCTGCTCATGGCCCCATCCTGCCCGATCGCTGACAGCGAACAGACGGCCGGGAACAACCCGGGACCTCTCCGGGTTGAGCGCATGTAACTCAACTTGCATGCCGAAGGGGAGATCAATGGCTACCGAGTCCGGCTCCAACGCTCCGCTGGCCCTGCCCGTCCTGCCGCTCGATGACGAGGTCGTGCTCCCCGGCATGGTCGTGCCGCTCGACCTCTCGGACCGCGAGGTGCGGGCCGCGGTCGAGGCCGCGCAGGCCGAGGCGCGCGGCAGCGGACGCAAACCCCGGGTGCTGCTCGTCCCCCGGGTCGACGGCACATACGTGGGCACCGGCGTCCTCGGCCGTGTCGAGCAGGTCGGCCGGCTGGCCGACGGCGACCCCGGTGCGCTGATCCGCGGCGTCGCCCGGATCCGTATCGGCGCCGGCACCACCGGCCCCGGGGCCGCGCTGTGGGTGGAGGGCACCGAGATCGAGGAATCCGTTCCCGACCCCGTTCCCGGCGCCGTCACCGAGCTGACGAAGGAATACAAGGCGGTCGCGACCGACTGGCTGCGCAAGCGCGGCGCCTGGCAGGTCGTGGACCGCGTGCAGCAGATCGACGACGTCGGCCAGCTCGCCGACAACTCCGGATACTCGCCGTTCCTGACCATCGAGCAGCGCGTGGAGCTGCTGGAGACCGCCGACCCGGTGGCCCGGCTCAAGCTCGCCACGCAGTGGCTGAAGGAGCACCTGGCGGAGCAGGACGTCGCCGAGTCCATCGCCAAGGACGTCCAGGAGGGCGTCGACAAGCAGCAGCGCGAGTTCCTGCTGCGGCGCCAGTTGGAGGCCGTGCGCAAGGAACTGCGCGAGCTGAACGGCGAGCCCGAGGGCGAGGAGTCCGACGACTACCGCGCCCGCGTCGAGGCCGCCGACCTGCCGGAGAAGGTCCGCGAAGCGGCCCTGAAGGAGGTCGACAAGCTGGAGCGCAGCTCCGACGCCTCACCCGAGGGCGGCTGGATCAGGACGTGGCTCGACACCGTCCTGGAGATGCCGTGGAGCGAGCGCACGGAGGACGCGTACGACATCACCGGCGCCAAGGAGATCCTGGACGCCGACCACGCCGGCCTGGAGGACGTCAAGGAGCGCATCACCGAGTACCTGGCCGTGCGCAAGCGCCGCGCGGACCGGGGCCTGGGCCTCGTCGGCGGCCGCCGCGGCGGCGCCGTGCTCGCGCTCGTCGGCCCGCCCGGCGTCGGCAAGACCTCGCTGGGCGAGTCCGTGGCGCGCGCCATGGGCCGCAAGTTCGTCCGGGTCGCCCTCGGCGGCGTCCGCGACGAGGCGGAGATCCGCGGCCACCGGCGTACGTACGTCGGCGCGCTGCCCGGCCGCGTCGTCCGCGCCATCAAGGAGGCCGGCTCGATGAACCCGGTCGTCCTCCTCGACGAGATCGACAAGGTCGGCTCCGACTTCCGCGGCGACCCCGCCGCGGCCCTGCTCGAAGTCCTGGACCCGGCGCAGAACCACACGTTCCGCGACCACTACCTGGAAGTCGAGCTGGACCTGTCGGACGTCGTCTTCCTGGCCACCGCCAACGTCCTCGAGGCCATCCCCGAGGCACTGCTGGACCGGATGGAACTGGTCCGCCTCGACGGCTACACCGAGGACGAGAAGGTCACCATCGCCCGCGACCACCTGCTGCCGCGGCAGTTGGAGCGCGCGGGCCTGGAGGCCGGCGAGGTCGCCATCGAGGACGACGCGCTGCGGAAGCTGGCGGGCGAGTACACCCGCGAGGCGGGCGTACGGAACCTGGAGCGCGCCCTCGCCCGGCTGCTCCGCAAGATCGCGGCGCAGCACGAACTGGGCGACGCGAAGCTGCCGTACGCGGTCGGCGTCGACGCACTCCGCCCGCTGATCGGCCGGCCGCACCACACCCCGGAGTCCGCCACCGACCCCGCGTCGCGCCGCACGGCCGTCCCGGGCGTGGCGACGGGCCTGGCCGTGACCGGCGCAGGCGGCGATGTGCTCTACATCGAGGCATCGCTGGCCGACCCCGAATCGGGCGCCTCGGGACTGACCCTGACGGGCCAGCTCGGCGACGTGATGAAGGAGTCGGCGCACATCGCGCTCTCCTTCCTGCGCTCGCGCGGCGCGGAGCTGGAACTGCCGGTGGCCGACCTGAAGGACCGGGGCATCCACCTGCACGTGCCGGCGGGCGCGGTCCCGAAGGACGGGCCCAGCGCGGGCATCACGATGACGACGGCACTGGCGTCGCTGCTCAGCGGCCGGCAGGTGCGCACGGACGTGGCGATGACCGGTGAGGTGTCGCTGACGGGCCGGGTGCTGCCGATCGGCGGCGTGAAGCAGAAGCTGCTGGCGGCGCACCGGGCGGGGGTCACCACGGTGATCATCCCGAAGCGGAACGAGCCGGACCTGGACGACGTCCCGGCTGAGGTGCTGGAGAAGCTGGAGGTCCACCCGGTCTCCGACGTCCGCCACGTCCTGGAACTGGCCCTGACCCCGGCCGGCGCCACCGCACAGGCGGCGGACCCGGAGGTCCCGGTGGCGGCCTGACGGCCCGACGGCTGACGGCCCGACGCCCTGACGGCTGACGGCCCGACCTGCCGGCCCCCTGTCCCCGTCCCCTACCCCCCGCCCCCAGACACGGCCCCTCCCGACCACCCACCCGGGAGGGGCCGTTCGGCGTGCGTATCCGCCGGTACGGGAACGGGTGCCGGAACCGTCTTGGCGGCCGCGGGCGGCTCGTACGGGCTGAAGGCGTCGATCACGTGGGAGGTCGACTGGACCGGCTCGGGCGGTACGGGCGGCGACCTGCCCGACAGCGTCTTCGAGACGACGTACGACGTGACGGTGGAGGAGATCCAGACCGTGGTGCGCTGACCGGAACGCATCTCCCGGCCGCGGTCACTCCTCGAAGACGAAGGCGCGGCCCAGCGCCTGGTCGGTGACGCAGGTCTGCATCTCGCTCATGGTCAGCCGGTCCGCGAGCTCCGTGACGGCCAGCTCCCTGCCCTCGACGATGGTCGACCCCAGCATCATCAGCCGCCCCAGCAGGTCCGACGCCTCCTCACCACCGACCGCGTCCGACTCCGGCTCGGGCGGCCGGGAGGCGTCGCGCGGCAGGGTACGGCGCAGCGCGATACGCACCTCCGCCAACTCCTCCGAGCTGATCGTCAACTTGTCCGCCACGGCGCCTCCTTGCCCTGATTACCACTCGTTCGGCCGCGGTGCCTCCCCTAGTGTTCGGTCGCGGACGGGCTTTCGGCAACACGGCGGGGGGAGCGGAGGGCGCACGTGGGAGACAGGCCGACCGGCTGGTCCGTGGTGGGCCTGCCGGGAGACCCGGTACCGGTCGAGTTGGAGACCCTGCGGAAGTTCAGGAAGTTCTGCTCCCAGCGCGAAGACGACGCCTGGCGCGCCTCGACACGCACGTACAGCCTGATCGTGCGGGTGGAAGAAGCCGGGCTGGCGGGTGACTGGAAGAAGGCGCTCCTCGGCCGGCTGGCCTTCATGCACGGGCAGTTGGAGAGCGAGGGCGGGGGCTACCGGGTCGCCGGAGAAGCACTCGACGTCTTCGTCAAGGCGGTACGGCCGATCCAGGAGCGGGCCGACGAGGCACTTGAGAAGGCCCGGACGGAATCGGGACGGATGTCGGCCGCGATGCAGCAGGTCGCGGAGTACGACGAGCAGAAGAAGACGCTGGAGCGCCGCGGCGGGCGCGCGGACCCGTGGGACTTACGGGAGCGCGGCCGGCAGCAGGAGTCGGCGGAGGAGGCTGCCGACCGGCTCTCGCGGCATTACAGGGCAGCCCAGGACGCGAAGACCGACTTCGAGGGCGTACTGGCGACGTTCCTTGAGGAGATGCGCGACGCCCTGAAGTCCTACCTGGTCCGGGCCATCCGCGGGGACGTCCGGCCGCCCGACACCATGCCGGGCGGGCGGGACCCGGCCTGGTGGGAGAAGGCACTGCACTACCGCGACCAGGTCAAGGGGATCCTGGACGGCACGCTGGAGACCGCCGCGGGGATCACGGCGCAGACCCTCGACGGAGCCACCGACATCGGGGCGGAACTCACCTTGATGATGGTGGGGATGAGAACGCCCGGCGGCCCGGGCGCGGCGTGGGCCCTGGCGGGGGACCGGGCGGCGGTGTCGGCGTACTCGGGGAGCTACGCGTTCGGCACGTACGGGGCGAGGTCCCTGGACGAGGGCCGGCTGTACGCGAAGACCTGGATCCAGAACACCCCCGCGGGCCAGCGCCCCCACCGCCCACCACCGCCGGACCGCGGACCGGGGAAGTGGTCGGACGACACACGGGAGTCGATGTCGGTGGAGACGGCGGAGGCCCAGGAGAAGGCGACGGGGGTGAAGTGGCCGTGGTCGTACGAGTACGGGGGCAAGCGGTGGGACAACTACGAGGACGGGCACCTGGTCGACGCGAAGGCGAACTATTCGAGCCTGGTCAACAGGGAAGGCAACTTCTACGACTTCCTGGAGAAGAAGGAGATCGATAAGGCGAAGAAGGCGCTCAAAGCAGCCGGTGAGGAGCCGGTCCGCTACGTTGTCACGGACAGGGCGACCTATGAGACATACAAGGAGCTGTTCAGGCGCGAGCGGCTACCTATCGACGTGGTGCACAAGGGGTGACCGTGGGGCATTCGGAGCTGCCGTTCTTCTATCTCGGCGCCTACTGGGGGATGCGCGAACAGACCCTGGACGACGTGGCCGGGGACATCAGTGCAACGGTGCGGGCGCTCGGGGAAGCGCATCCGGCGCTCCGTTCCTGGTGGTGGGAAGACCGTGCAGCGCCGGTTGATCCGGATTCCCAGTGGCTCCGGGACGAGCTTGAGGCGGCTCGTCGGCGCGACGGGGACGGTGAACCTTCTGCGGGGGACGGATACAGCGTGTCGTTCCACAACGAGCCGTTTCCGGACTATCACAGCGGTCCTGGAAGCGAAACAAAGGTCAAATTGAGCTTTTTCGCGGGGGAGTCCGGGACTCCGCGGCTCAGCAACAACTGTGTTCTCACCCTGCCTGCACCGAAGCGTGCTCCCCAGGGACTCTATGACCTGCAGTCGTTGAAGCTCGCGCTCCACTGGATGGCGGACATCTGGCGCCCTGATCACGCGCTCTGCGTCAATACACCCCTGGCCGACGCCCAAGGCGACTGGATGAAGGTCAGCCCGCAGGTCGGGTGGATCACCTACCTCGGGCCCAAGTACACCGACGGCATCGAGCGCGCCGAGCTTCCCCACGGCGTCCAGGCCGCCGCGCGCGCCGACGGCGCGCTGCTCTGGTTTCCCTTGCCCGCCGCGGACGTCGCCCCCCGCATGGTCGTCGACCTGCGGGAGGCTCTCGTGGCCGCCGGGTGTCTGCCCGCCGGGAACGGGTGACCGCCGGTCTCTCCGGAGGAGCAGCTCCGGAGGGACCGGCGGGGGTTGGGGGCGGGGTCAGCCGTTGGCCAGGGCCTGGAGGCGGTCGTAGGCGCCGTTGAACTTGTTGTGGTCGCCCACCGTCGGGCCCGTCGAGGTGTACTGCCAGAAGGTGTAGAAGCCCCAGCCCGCCGGCAGCGTCCCCGGCGAGGAGGCGTACCGGGCGATCCACAGCGGGTGGTTGCCCGCGTAGCCGCTGTAGTTGCCCGTGCACTGGGTCCACCAGTTGGTGTTCGTGTAGATCACCGCGTACCGGCCCGTGCGCTCGCGGTAGCGGGTGAGGAACGAACTGATCCAGCTCCGCATCGACGCCTGGCTGAGGCCGTAGCACGTCGCGCCGTAGGGGTTGTACTCGATGTCCAGCACGCCCGGCAGCGTCTTGCCGTCGCGGGACCAGCCGCCGCCGTTGCTCGCGAAGTAGTCGGCCTGCGCGGCGCCGCTCGCGCCGTTCGGGAGGGCGAAGTGGTACGCGCCGCGGATCATGCCGATGTTGTACGAGCCGTTGTACTGCTGGGCGAAGTACGGGTTCTTGTAGCCCGTGCCCTCGGTCGCCTTGACGTAGGCGAAGCGGTTGCCGGCGTTCCAGAGCGTGGACCAGTTGACGTTGCCCTGGTGGCTGGAGACGTCGACGCCCTCGACGGTCGCCAGCGGGCCCGCCTCCTGGCCGGCCGCGCCGGCCGACCCCGCGGGGGCGCCGGTGCCCTCGTGGAGGCGGATGCCGGCGCCCATGTACGCTTCGCCGCGCTCCAGGTCACGGGGGTTGGGGTTGAGCCGGTCGCCGGCCGCGGCGGCCGGGCTGGTCAGGCCGACGACGAGCGAGAGCGAGGTGGCCGCGACGGCGGTGGCGGCGGCGAGGGAGCGGCGCCCGATGCGCCGGCGGGTGCGGACTGCGGATGACATGCGTTCCTCCGGGTGTGGGGGTTCCTCGGTGGTGCCGGATTTGCCGGTGGTACCGGTGGTGCCGTCGTTCCGGTAAGCCGTGATTCCGGTGGTGCCGGTAGGCGGAGGGGCGGAGGTGCCGGGCGTGTGGTGCTGCCGGCTCTGGGGTGTGGCGGGAGCGGCGGGGCGGCAGTGGCCCGTCCTCGTACGCCTGCGGGGCCTTGGCCCGGCCCTTGGTGTGGCCATGTCACTACGTGCTGCGCCGAAGGTAAGCGCAGTGCGCGCGGGAGCGAAAGAGGGTCCGGCAGGTGCCTTTGGTCTACGCCTGCGAAATACTGGGGGAGCTGCGGCTTCTGTCGCTTCTGAAGAAAACTTTCAGCCCGTGGAAAGCCAGAAGGGCCCCTGACGTGCACAAGGCCGAAACCCCCGGAGGCGAGCAGGCGGACGAGGAAAATGGTGTGGACCACGTCTTCCTCGATCTGGAGCGGGAACTCGCCGTCTTCTACCGCCGGGCCCGCGGCATCGCGGCCGACATGGCCCGCCAGGTCGACCCCGGGCTCGAACCCGGCGCGTACGCCCTCCTGGCCCAACTGGAGGGCGCCGGGCGGCGCGCCACCGAACTCGCCGGCTACTTCAACATCGGCAAGGCGACCGTCAGCCGGCAACTCCACGCCCTCGAAGAGCTCGGCCTCGTCGACCGCGAACCCGACCCCGCCGACGGCCGGGCGGCCCTCGTGCGGCTGACGGAGGAAGGGCGGCGGCGGGTGCTGAGCGTACGGCGGGCGCGGCACGCCGAGTACGTCCAGCAGCTCGCCGGCTGGGACCCGGCCGAAGTCGCCGAACTCGCCCGGCTGCTCGGACGGTTCAACGAACTGAACGCGGGCGGAGGCGGCGGCGCGCGGCGGTAGGAGCGGGTGAGGCTACGGGCGGGCTGTCTCTCCCGGCGGCCGTGTCCGTGCCGGGCGCTGTCTTCTTACGTCGTCCCGGGCCGCCGCGTTCCGGGTGGCTCGGCCCTCCTGCCGCCTGCCGTCAGCCGTGTGCCGCCAGGTTCGCCGTCATCCTCCGCAGCAGCGCCTTCGCCTGCTCCTGCTCCTCCGCCGTCAGCCCCATCGCCTCGTCCAGCGACGGCACCACGACGTTCGCCTTCCGGCGCAGCTCCGTGCCCTCCGGGGTGAGCGACACCTCCACCAGCCGCTCGTCGTCCGCGCGGCGCTGCCGTGTCACCAGACCGTTCGCCTCCAGCCGCTTCAGCAGCGGGGTCAGCGTGCCGTAGTCCAGATGCAGGGCGGCGCCGAGGCTCTTCACCAGCGACGGCCCATTCTCGTAGAGCGCGACCAGCACCAGGTACTGCGGGTAGGTCACGCCGAGCTTGTCGAGCAGCGGGCGGTACGCGTTCATGACCGCGCGCTGCGCGGAGTACAGGACGAAGCACGTGAACTCGTCCAGCTTGCGGAACTCGTCCTCGGTCCCCGGCGCCTCGGCCGCGGTGTCGGTGGTCGCCATACGGGCCCCTCTCTCTGCGCGTACCGTCATCGTACCCGTCAGGGGGCTCCAAAGTTAATTACGAGCGATTGACTTGTGTACAAGGTAATCGTGCTCTAGTGTTGTGGGCATCGAGAGGGAGACCGACCCCCGGAGGAGCACCCGCCATGTCCGAGAACCGGCAACCCGCCGCGTACACCCCCGCCGCCCCCGTCCTGGAGCCCGCCGCCGCGGCCTTCGCCGAGGCCACCGCCAACCCGCCGTACCTGTTCGACCTCGGCCCCGCCGAGGGCCGCAAGACCGTCGACGAGGTGCAGTCGGGCGAGATCGAGAAGCCCGAGGCCGCCGAGGAGTGGATCACCGTGCGGGGCGGGCCGACCGGATCCGTGCGGGCCCGGATCGTCCGGCCGGCAGGTGCCGCGGGGGAGCTGCCCGTGATCCTCTACCTGCACGGCGCCGGCTGGGTCTTCGGCAACGCCCACACCCACGACCGGCTCGTCCGCGAACTGGCGGTGGGCGCCCGGGCCGCCGTGGTCTTCCCCGAGTACGACCTGTCGCCCGAGGCCCGCTATCCCGTCGCCATCGAGCAGAACTACGCGGTCGCCCGCTGGATCGTCACCGACGGCGCCGCCAACGGCCTCGACCCCGCACGGATCGCCGTCGCGGGCGACTCGGTCGGCGGCAACATGTCGGCCGCCCTGACGCTCCAGGCCAAGGAGCGCGGGGACGTACCGCTGGTGCAGCAGGTGCTCTTCTACCCGGTCACGGACGCGAGCTTCGACACCGGTTCGTACCGCAGGTTCGCCGAGGGCTACTTCCTGCGGCGCGACGCGATGCAGTGGTTCTGGGACCAGTACACGACCGACGAGGCACAGCGCGCCGAGATCACCGCCTCGCCGCTGCGGGCGAGCGCCGAGCAACTCGCGGGCCTGCCGCCGGCGCTCGTGATCACCGCCGAGGCCGACGTCCTACGGGACGAGGGCGAGGCGTACGCGAACAAGCTCCGCCAGGCCGGGGTGCCGGTCACCGCCGCCCGCTACCAGGGCGTCATCCACGACTTCGTGATGCTCAACGCCCTGCGCGAGACCCACGCCGCGGACGCCGCCATCGGGCAGGCCGTCGCGGTCCTGCGGCGCGCGTTCGGCACCGAGTGAGTCCGTACCGCCCCTTCTCGCCCCTCCGTTCGGCCCGGGCAGCTTCCCAAGCCGCCCGGGCCGCGGGCTGTCCGGACGTCACCGCTGCCCCGATCCTGACATTGTCCGCCATCTGTCATCTGTCATCCGTCACCTGCCAGTCGTCCCCCGTCACAGCTCCACGAGGACCGCCGACGCGTCGTCGTGCACCTTCCCCCTGCGGTACCGGCTGCGGTCCGCGTCCGCCGCCTCCGCCGCCCGTACCTCCGCCACCACGCCCTGCGGCCCCGCCTTCCGCACCCGCTGGAGCAGCGCCGCCCAGTCGCCGAAGCCGAACACCTCGGTCCAGCGCGTCACCCCGTCCGTCAGCGCCGCCAGCGCCGCCACCTCCGTACGCGGCACGCTGCCCACCACCGCCCGCGCCGCGACCCCCGGGTCGGCGGCGGCGGTGAAGAAACCGCCCTCGACGTTGCGCATCTCCTCCGCCGGACGGCTCCGCGGCAACTGCGACAGCCGCAGGTCGAGCACCGGCCGCACCGCTCCGTCCGGCCGCTCCAGCAGCAACGCCGCGTCGCACAGCACCAGGTACTCCACCCTCTCACCGTCCCACCGCGCCGCCGCCACCGTGGCCTGCGGCGTCCGCCGGTGGCTCAGGTCGCAGGCCGGGCCGTGGGCCGCGGCGGTGCGGCGGACGGCCGCCGCCAGGCAGTCCGCCAGCGGCGCCTCCCGGGCGCCCGCCAGCTCCAGGAACGCGCCGCCGAGCCGCGCCACGAACCACGGCACCCCGTGGACACAGCCGGTGTCACCGTCCCGCGGCGGCGTCACGCCGTCCAGCACCACCACCGCCCCGCCGGTGCCGGAGGCGGGCAGGGCCACGGCGGCGTAGTCCTCGTTCGGAGCGGGGGGTGCGGCGGGGTCGCTGGCCAGTTCGATGCGCATGATCCCAGTCTGCCCCTACGGGCCGCGCGGCCCGTGACGCCGAGCGGAAGGACCGGCGGCACCCCGGCAAAACATGTTCGCTCGTTCGAGTGAGCGCCGGGGCAAAGTCCGCCTGCATAGGACACCTGCTGCCAAGGTCGTCCCGCGGGCCGAGGCGCAACCGGACTCAGCCACCAACAGTCCGAAATGCAAGGACATGGCTCCGCGGGACAAAGAGTCGAAGGAGGGCCATTGCGGACCCCCGTGCAGCCGGAACGGCAGGAGGGCAGGGGCGCCGGACACCGTCGTGGTGCGCACCCCGCGCCGCGCACGTCGCCGCGCGCCAAGGCGGCGTACCTCGTCGTCGGCGCCGCGGTGCTCGCGGCGGGCGCACCCGGCCTGGTCGGCGCGCTCCGCGGCGTCGGCGGCGCGGACCCGGAGGAGCGCGCGCAGGCGGCGAGCGCGCTGCAAGTGCACGGCGTGCTGCTGGCGTTGTGCGCGGTGCTGGCGGTGGGCGTCGTGGTCTACGCGGCGCGCGGCGTGCGCGCCGCCGACGGCCCCGGCACGGGCGCGGAGGCCGCGGAGAAGGCGGCCGAACTCGCCGCCGTACGGGCGGAGCTGGCGGCGGCCAGGGAGAACCACGTCGTCGAGCGCGACTCGCTGCTGCGCGAGCGGGCGGCGCTCGCCGAGCGCATCGGCGGGCTCCAGGCCAGCGTCCAGGGCACGTTCGTCGGGCTGTCGCGCCGCACGCTGGGGCTGGTCGAGCGGCAACTGTCGTTCATCGACGAGCTGGAGGCGCACGAGCAGGAGCCCGGCACGCTGGAGACCCTCTTCCGGCTCGACCACCTCGCGGCCTGCATGCGCAGGCACAGCGAGAACCTGCTGGTGCTCGCGGGCGCCGACCACCGCGGCACGCGGCGCGCGAACGTCCCGCTGATCGACGTGCTGCGCGCGGCGGTCGGCGAGATCGAGTCGTACCAGCGGGTGGTGCTCTCTCCCGACCTGCCGCAGGCACACGTCACGGGCTTCGCCTCCGGCGACGCGAGCCACCTGCTGGCGGAGCTGCTGGAGAACGCCACGTCGTGCTCCCCGCCGGAGTCCGAAGTGCTGCTGACCGGGCGGCTGCTGGGGACCGGCGACCTGCTGCTCGTCGTACGGGACGAGGGCATCGGCATCAGCCCGGCGGGCCGGGTCGACGACCTCAACGCCCGGCTCGCCGACACCGACCCGGGCCCGGCGCCGCGGGAGGCGCTGGGGCTGGGCCTGTACGTGGTCGCGCGGCTGGCGGCGCGGCACGGCGTGGGCGTGGAGCTGCGGCCGCGGGACCGGGGGCTGGACGCGGAGATCCGGCTGCCGGGACGGCTGTTGGTGGGCGGCACGGCGGACGGTACGGACGGCGGTGGCGATACGGCGGGGCTCGCGGGAGCCGGTGCGGCGGACGGCGGCGCCGGTGCGGTCGGCGGTGGCGGTGGTGGTGGCGCCGGGTCGGTCGGTGGTGCCGCCGGGTTCGCGGGAGTCGGCGCGGTGGGCGGTGGCGGTGCCGCGGTGGCGGGCGCTGCCGGCGGTGTCGGTGCCGGTGGCGTGGGTGCCGGTGGCGTGGGTGCGGGTGGCGTGGGTGCCGCGGCCGTCGGTGATCCGGGCCGAGCCGTGCCTGTGGCTGCGGCCGGAGCCGCGGTCGGCGGCGGGCGGGGGACCGTGGCGGCCGCGCGCGGTGCCCAACCGGAGCCGGGTCCGGGAACGGACGCGGGCGGCCCGGGCGTACGGGACGGGAGTGCGGCGGCGCCCGTACGGCCTGCCGGGAGTGCGGCGCCCGTACGGGTCGGGCCGCAGCGCTCCGGCCCGCCGCCCGACGGCGGCGTACGGCCCTCGACACCGCCGTTCGCGTCGGCCCGGCCCGCCGTCGCCCCGCGGACCGGCGGATGGGTGCGCGCCGAGGCGGGGATGCTGCCGCGGCGCCAGCCCGGCAGTTCGGTCTCCGGGGGCGCGGTGGCGCCGCTGCGGCACGGTACGGCGACGGGCACCCCCGTGCCGGCCGGGGCCGGGGCCGCCGCCGGTGCGGCGGTGCACGGTACGGCGCCCGCCCAGGCGGTGCCCGGCCAACCAGCGTCCGCCCACACCTCGTCCGGCCACGCCTCGTCCGCCCACGCGGTGCCCGGCCGGCAGGTGCCCGCCCACGCGGCATCCGCCCATGCCGCACCCGCCCACGAGGTCGCGGCCGACCCGGCGCCCGGTCGACCCGCACCCGTCGCCGCGGCCGCAGGCCGCCCGCCCGCCGAGCACACCGCGACCGGCCAAGCCGCCCCCGGCCTCCCGGCGTTCGAGCACCCCGCCCCCGGTCACCCGGCTGCCGAGTATCCGGCCGTCCTCCACCCCGGCGCCGCCGCCACCGGCCCGGCGGCGCTCAGCCCCGTGCCGGCCGGGCGGGCCGCCGCGCCCGGTCAGGCCGCCGGTGCTCCGGCCGCCGCCCGTGCCGTCGCGGCGCAGCGCGGCGGCGAGTCGTCCGGCGGGTGGCCGGCGGCCCCGGTGCGGGCCGTGGTCGCGGTGCCCTCGCAGGCCGAGCGGCGGGGCGTGGACGCGCGGGAGGTGCGGCGGTTGCTCGGGGGGTTGCAGCAGGGGTCCCGGGACGGGCGGCGGGCCGCCGCCGCCGAGGCCGCGACATGGGACGCGAAGGAGCAGGGAGCCAGTACGTGAACAGCGCACAGGACCACCGGGACACCATCAGCAGCCTGCGGTGGATGCTCGACAACTTCACCGCGGAGGTGCCGGGCGTAAGGTCCGTGGTCGTCGTCTCCGTCGACGGGCTGCCCCTCCTCGCCGCCCCGCCGCAGTCCGCGTCGGCCGGGGAGCAACTGGCCACCGTGGTCTCCGGCATCGGCGGGCTCACCAACGGGGCCGCGGACGTCATGGACGGCGGCAGGGTGAAGCAGACGATGGTGGCGATGGAGGACGGCTGCCTGGTGGTGATGCAGGCCGGGGACGGCTCGCTGCTCGGCGTGCTGACCGAGCCGGACTGCGACCTGAGCGTGGCCGCGTACCACATGGAGCTGTTCGTCGGCCGGGTCGGCCACGTCCTCACCCCGGGTCTGCGCGGCGAGCTGACCGGCTGAGCGCGCGCGGCCGTCAGCCGGGGCGTACGGCGCCGCGCAGGGGGCGGATGGTGACGGGGACGACCCGTACCCGCTGGCCCGTGCGCGGTGCCTCCAGCACCCGGCCGTGCCCGAGGTACAGGGCGACGTGCGAGGCGTCGCGGTGGTACACGACGATGTCCCCTGGCCGCATCGCGGTGAGCGGCACCCGGCGCAGCTCGCGCCACTGCCCCCGGGCGGTGCGCGGGATGCGGACGCCCGCCTCGCGCCATGCCCGTTGCGTGAGCCCGGAGGAGTCGTAGGCCCGCGGCCCGCCGGCGCCCGCGCGGTAGGGCTTGCCGACCTGGTCGAGGGCGTACGAGACGGCGTGCCGCCCGGCGCGCGACGGCTCCCGTTCCGCTGTGCTCCAGGCGCCCGGCTCGTCCGTCCGGTCCGTATCGCCGGAAGCGCCCGGGCGGGCCCCGCCCGGCTTGCCGTCCGTCACCGCGTCCGGGCCGTCGCCGTCCGGGCCGTCGCCGTCCTCCCCGTCCGGCGCCATCAGTTCGCGCCGGTCTTCTTCCGCTCCCCGCACCTCCAGCCGGTCGAGCGCCGCGAGCTTGGCGGGTGTCAGCTCCGCGAGGGCGTCGGCCACCTCGGCCAGCCGGTCGTCCACGCGGTCCCGGCGCCGCTTGCGTTCGCCCGCCAGTTCCCGCTGCCGGTCGAGCGCCTCCCGCGAGGAGTCCGTGAGCGCGCCGAGCCGCTTGGCGCCGGACTCCAGCCGGGTGACGACGGCGGCCTGGTTGCCGATGGCGCGGCTGATGACCTGTTTGCGGTCGAGCGCGGTCTCGGTGTCGCGGGCGACGAGGAGCTGGAGGTACGGGGCGAGCCCGGGGCCCCGGTACTGCGCGCGGGCGAGGAGTCCGGCGCGGCGGCGGGCGGTGGCCAGGTCGGCGCGGGTGTCGGCGAGATCGCCGGTGAGCCTGGTGGTCTCGGCGCGGGCGTCCTTCAGGTCCTCGGCGGTCGCGTGGTACGCCTCGGTGGCGCGTTCTGCCTGCCCGTGGAGGGCCTGGAGCCGGGTGAGCAGTTCGCCGAGCGGGGCGTCGGCGGCCGGTTCCGCGCCGTCCGCCGCCGGTGCCGCGGGACCCGGGGCGGCGCCGGCGGCGCCGGCGGCGCCGGCGGCGGGGCCGCCGGGGCCCGCGGGGTCGCGGGGGTCACCGGGGCCGGCCGGATCGGCGGCGCCGGCCGCGTCTGCCGCCTCCGGTACGTCCGGTACGTCCGGCACGGGGGCCGCGTCGGCGGGCAGGGCCAGCACGGTGGCGAGGAGGACGGCGGAGGCGGCGGTGAGGGCGGGGCGGCGGGTGCGCGACATGTACGCAAGGCTGCCCCCGCCGTCGCCGCATTCCCGTCAGCACTGGGCGAAACCGAGTAATACCATCACCCGTGAGGATTGACGGCCCGTCAGCGCGACCAGGGCCACTTGCGCCGCTCGGGCACGCCTTCCGGGTCGTACGTGTACACCCATCCCCGCGGCAGCTTCAGTCGCGGGCTGAGGTTCGCCGGCTCCAGCCGGTAGACGTGCACGGTCGGCGGGCCGCCGTCGGGGTCGGGCACCGGCACCTCGTACACCTTCGGCGGCCGGCCCGTCGCGCCGACGTGCACGGCGAGCGTGCGGCCGTCCAGCGGGCCGCCGACGAACGCGGTGTCCTCCGTGCGCACGGCGGTCAGTCCTCGCCGAGCAGATGGCCGGCGTCGGGCAGGAACGGCGCGATGCGGCGTACGAGGTCGCCCGCGGGGCCGTCGGCCGTCTCCAGCTCCAGCGCCCGGCGCAGCACCCGGCCGCACTCCTCGTCGCCCGCGGCGGTGGCGACCAGCAGCGCGATGAAGTGGTCGACGAGCCAGCCGCGCAGCTCCGGCAGCGGCGGCTGCTTGCCCTCGTCCAGCCAGATCAGCGAGGCGCCCTCGACCGCCGTGATCCAGGTGCGGATCATGGTGAGCAGCCGGTGTCCCGGCTCGGGCACGCCGATGTGCAGCAGGATCTGCTCGGCGGCGGAGCGGCGGACCTCGTCCACGATGGCGGTGGTGCGGCTGGTCTGGACGACGCTGCCGCCCTGGAGGAGGGCCTTGAAGCCGGCGTCGTGCTCGTCGACGAAGCCGAGGTAGCTGTCGAGGGCGCGGGTGAGGCGGCGGGTGAGCGGGCCCTGCTGCGGCTGGCGGAAGCACAGCTCCAGTTCGTCGGCGGCGCTGCGCAGGGCGGCCTCGTAGAGCTGCTGCTTGCCGCCGGGAAAGTAGCGGTAGACGAGCGGGCGGGAGACCTCCGCGGCGGCGGCGACGTCGTCGAGCGAGACGTCCTCGGGGGCGCGGTGGGCGAAGAGGCCGAGCGCGGCTGCGAGCAGTTGGCTGCGGCGCTGGGAGACGCTCAGCCTGCGGTACGCGACCGCCGGCGGGGGCGCGGCGGGGCGGGCTCCCCGGTCGGACGCAGTGCTCATGTCCGGCAGCGTAGCCCGCCGGGCCGGCGCCGGCGGCCCCGCCCCGTTCAGGCCAGCAGGCCGGAGCTGCGCCACAGCCTGCGCCCGACGCCCTGGAGCACCCCGATGTCGTCGAGGAAGTCCGTCAGCCGCTTCGCACCCGTCTGCATCACCTCGCGCCGGTGCGGGCTGGCCTTGACCTGCGCCACCGCCTCCGCCCGGTTCAGGCCCGCGTCCGTGTAGACCTGCGGGTTGACGAAGGAGACGGAGAACACCCGGGCCGCCTCGCCGGAGGTCAGCCGGGTGAAGTTCCGCTCCCAGCGCGGTGCGGTGAGCATCTGCCGGCGCAGTTCCTCGCGCGCGTACCTCACGTGCCGCGCCTCCTCCACGACGTGGATCCGGGTCACGCCGCGCACGAGGGTCTGGACCCGCTCGTCGGGGAAGACGAGCCGCTGCATCCAGTCGAGGATCTCCTCGCCGAGGAGGGTCGCGGTGAAGGAACCGGGGGTGGTGGAGACGGTCTTGAGGATGCGCGCGAGGTTGTGGTGGAAGCGGCTGACGGGGTACGGCTCCGCGCCGCCCTTGGTGATCATCCGGGCGAACATCATGGAGTGCCGGCACTCGTCGGCTATCTCGGTGAGCGCGTAGCGCACGTGGTTGCTCGTGACCGGCTTGTCGTAGATGTGCCGGACGAGCAACTGCATGAGGATGATCTCGAACCAGATGCCCAGCGAGGCCAGCGACGCGGCCTCCAGCCGGGCCAGCTCCATCCGCTGCTCCTCGGACATCCGCCGCCACATGGGGGTGTCGTAGAGGGAGACGAGCTCGGGCGGCCAGAACCACTTGCCCTCTTCGACCGGGGCGTCCCAGTCCAGTTCCTTGTCCGGGTCGAAGGAGTGCTTCTCCGACGCCGCGAGGAGCCGTTCCGCAACCTTCTCGCGGTCCTTGAGCGGGCCGAGCGCGTCCGTCAGCGCGAAGTGCCCCGTCGTCGTGGTCATCGCGTCTCCTGGGAGAGTCACCGGCGGTCACCTCTTATGAGACAGCTTGTCAGCAAGCTCGTCAATGGCCCCGACGCGTTTGGCTGACGCATGAGTAAGGTGGCCAACTGGCGGGAGCGGTCCCGGGCTTCGCCGACCCGCCGCGTACGCGTGCCGCGTGCACGCGCCGTGAAGGCCCCGTGCCCCCCGCGTACGGGCCGACACCCCGGCCGCGCCGCCGCTTCAGCGCAGCGCCGCCCGCATCACCCCGCGCGCGACCGGCGCCGCGCTGCCGCCGCCGCTGATGTCCGCGCGGTCCGCCTCCGCGTCCTCCACGACCACCGCCACCGCCACCCCCGGCACCGCCGCCCCGGGCCGCTGCGCCCAGGAGATGAACCAGGCGTACGGGCTCTCGGAGTTGTCCACCCCGTGCTGCGCCGTACCCGTCTTGCCGCCCACCGTCAGCCCGTCGATCGCCGCCAGCCCGCCGGTGCCGTCGCTGACCGCGTCGATCATCATCTGCCGCAGCAGCGCCGCCGTCCCCGGGGTCATCGCCGTCTCCTCGTACGCGGGCCGGGTCCGCGCCACCGTCTCGCCGCCGGCGTCCGCGAGCCGGTCCACCAGGTACGGGCGCATCGACCGGCCGCCGTTGGCGATCGTCGCCGCGACCCGCGCCATCTGCAGCGGCGTCGCCCTGGTGTCGTACTGCCCGATGGCCGACAGCGCGACCTGCGCCGGGTCCATCCGGGTGTTGACGTGGCTCGGCAGCACGGGCGAGGGGATCGGGAGGCCGCCGTCGTTGAAGCCGAACGCCTCCGCGGTCTCCACGATCTGCTGGGTGCCGACCGTCGCGCCGAGCTTCGCGAACACCGTGTTGCACGACTCCGCGAACGCCTCCCGCAGCGGCGCGTCGGCGCAGCCGCTCGACTCGTTGCGCAGGAGGGTGGTGCTGCCGATGAGGCGGTACGGGTTCGGGGTGCGGGTCGGCGCGTCGATGTCGGTGACGGTGCCGGACTCCAGCGCCGCCACCGCCGTGATCACCTTGAACGTGGAGCCGGGCGGATACGTCTGCCTGATCGCCCGGTTGAGGAGCGGCTGGGCGGGGTCCTTGCTCAGCCGGTCCCAGGCCAGCGTGGTGGCGGGGGAGTTGCCGGAGAGCAGCGCGGGGTCGTAGCCGGGGCTGCTGACGAGGGCGAGGACGCGGCCGGTGGCGGGTTCGAGGGCGACGACGGCGCCCTTGCGGCCGCGCAGCCCGCGGAACGCGGCCTTCTGCACGGCCGGTACGACGGTGGTGTGCACCTGGCCGCCGCGCTGGCGGCTGCGGGTGAGGTCGCCCCAGAGCGGCAGCGGGGCGAGCCGGCCGTCGGTGCCGGCGAGGACGCCGTCCTCGGCGTCTTCGAGGAGGGTGGCGCCGTAGAGCTGGGAGGCGAAGCCGGTGACGGGGGCGTAGAGGCGGCCGTTCGCGTAAGAGCGCTCGTAGCGCAGGCCCTGCCGGGTGTCCTCGGAGCCGGTGAGGCGGCGGCCCGCGGCGTAGATGTCGCCGCGGGGCTGGGCGTAGCGCTCCAGGGCGTGCCGGCGGTTGGCGGGGTTGGCGTCGTACTCGGGGGCGTTGAGCACCTGGACGCGGGCGGCGCCGACGAGGAGGCCGAGGAAGAGCAGCAGGCTGCAGGCGGCGGCGATACGGGTGTTGCGGATCACCGGGCGCCGTCCGCGGGGCGTGCCTCGTCGATCACGGGGACGACGAGGGGGACGGTGGCCGGGGCGGTCGCGGCGGCGGGTTCCGGTTCGGCCCGTGCGGGTGCGGGTGCGGGTTCCGGCGCCGGGCGTTCCTCCGGCGGCGTACGGGCCTCGTCGCTGAGCCGGACGAGCAGCGCGACGATCACCCAGTTCGTCACCACGGAGGACCCGCCCTGCGCCAGGAACGGCGTCACCATCCCGGTCAGCGGAATCAGCCCCAGCACCCCGCCCGCGATCACCACCACCTGCAGCGTGATGATCGCGGCCAGGCCCGCGGCGAGCAGCGCGCCGAACGGCTCGCCGATGGCGATCGCCGTGCGGTAGCCGCGGGCGACGAAGAGGGCGTACAGCAGGAACAGCGCGGTAAGCCCGGCGATCCCCAACTCCTCGCCCGCGGTGGCCAGGATGAAGTCCGACTTGCCGGCGAAGCCGATCAGCAGCGAGTGCCCCTGGCCGAGCCCCGCGCCCAGCGCGCCGCCCGCCGCGAACGCGAACAGGGACTGCGCCAACTGCCCGGGCCCGTGCCCCTCCTCGATGGCGCGGAACGGCGACAGCCAGTCCTCCACCCGCGTGTGCACGTGCGGCTCCAGCGCCCCGACCGCCACCGCCCCCGCCGCGGCCAGCAGCAGCCCGACGGCCAGCCAGCCGAACCGCCCCGTGGCCACGTACAGCATCGCCACGAAGAGGCTGAAGAACAGCAGCGAGGCGCCGATGTCCCGCTCCAGGATCAGCAGCACCAGGCTGATGCCCCAGACCGCGACGATCGGCCCGAGCACGCGCCGCGGCGGCAGCAGCAGGCGGCGGATGCGCGGGCCGCTGGTGAAGGTGAGGGCGTGGCGGTTGGCGGCGAGGTAGGAGGCGAAGAAGATCGCGAGGAGCACCTTGGCGAACTCGCTGGGCTGGAGGGAGAGACCGCCGATCCGGATCCAGATCCTGGCGCCGTTGACGGCGGGGAAGAGGATCGGCGCGGCCATCAGGCACAGGGCGGTGAACGCGTACTTCGCGGCGCGCGGGCGCAGGTCGCGGTGGTCGCGGAGGAAGAGCAGGACGGCGGCGAAGAGGGCGACGCCCACGGTGGACCAGAGGAGTTGGGTGGGCGCGGCGACGTCGCCGGGGGTGCCCTGGTCGAGGCGGTGGATGAGGACCAGGCCGAGGCCGTTGAGCAGCAGCGCCACCGGCAGCAGCACGGGGTCCGCGCGGGGGGCGCGGAAGCGGACGACGAGGTGGGCGAAGAGGGCGAGCCCGGCGAGGCCGCCGAGGTGGGTGGCCAGGTCGGCGGGGAGCGCGCCGGAGGTGGCGTAGCCGACGGCGGCGTAGCCGTAGGCGATGACGCCGACGGCGCAGACCAGGAGCCCGAGTTCGGCGCCGCGGCGGCGGGGGCGGGGCACGGGGGGCGGCGGCGTGGCCAGCCGCCGGGCACGGCCCGGCGGGCGGAGGGCCTGGGCCGGGTCGGTGGCGGTGGTCATTCGGGCAACGTAGCAAGCGGTGGCCGATTTGCCGGGTATGCCGGGGGTGGGGTGGGTCGCGCGGAGGGGCGCGGTGCCGTCGGCGGCGCTCGCTGTCGTACGGGGCGGGGCGCAGGGCTGCCGCGGCGGGTCAGCCCTCGGCCCGTACCGCCTGTGCGAAGCGGTGCGCCACCTGCTGCCAGACGCGCGCCGACTCCTGCTCGTCGCGGTCCGCCTCGGTACGCATCCGGGCCGGGTCGAAGCCGCGGGCGCGGATGGACTCGTCGCTCCAGGCGTGTACGCGGTCGGCGCCGGCCTCCGGGTGGAACTGCACGCCCCAGGCCCGGGCGCCGTAGCGGAACGCCTGGTGCGGGCAGCGCTCGCTCTCCGCCAGCCACACCGCGCCCGCCGGCAGCTCGGTGATGGCGTCGACGTGCCGCTGGACGGCGGTCACCCGCGGCGGGAGCCCCGTGAAGAGGGCGTCCTCCGCGGCCTCCGGGCGCAGCGCGATCGGCGTGCTGCCCAGCTCCGGTTCGCCGTGCGAGGCGGTGACCCGGCCGCCGGCGACGTGGGCGAGGAGCTGGCCGCCCTGGCAGACGCCGAAGACCGGGACGTCCCGCTCCAGCGCCTCGGCGACCAGCTCGCGCACCGCAGCCAGCCACGGCATCGCCACGTCGTCGTCGGGCATGGGGCCGCCGCCGAGCGGCACGATCGCGGCGTGGTCGAGGTGGCGGGGGAGGGGCGCGCCGGCGTAGGCGTGCACGACGTCGAGGGTGACGCCGTCCTGCTCCAGCCACGCGCCGAAGCGGCGGGGGCCGCCGCCGCGGCTGTTCTGCACCACGAGAACCTTCGTCATGCGTGCGATTCTCGGTCAGCTACGCGCGCGGGGTGTCGCCGGGGGTGGGAGCGGGGGTGGCCTGCGGCGGGATCGCGTCGGCGGGTGCGGTGTCGCCGGGCTCGGCGTCGGCGGGTGCGGCAGCGGCGGGTACGGCGTCGGTGGGCTCCGCGTCCGCGGGTGCCGCGTCGGTGCGTACGGCGTCGGAGGGCACCGCGTCCTCCGGCTCCGCGGCCGGCTTCGCCGCCTGTCCGAGGGCGATGACGACCTTGCCCGACGTGAGGTCTATCGGCCCGCGGTGCGGGTCGCCGGAGCCCACGTCGTCCACGACGAGCTCCATCCGCTCCCGGGCCCGCCGGGCGTGGGCATGGCTGGGCGCGAACAGCTCCGCAACGATGTTCATCCCCGTGCCTCCCGCGACTCGGCTCGTTCGAACAACGCCGCGGCCCGCGGAACCGTTCCCGCCGCGCCGCCCTCAGGCCGTCAGCCAGCCGCCCGAGACGTCCACGTCCGTGCCCACGACCGGCGCCGCGGCGGACGAGCCGAGCCACATCATCACCGCGGCCATCTCCTCGGCCCGCACGATGCGCCGGATCGGATAGTCCCGCGCGATCTCCTCGTACGTCAGCCCGAACGCTTCCGCCGCCCGCCGCAGCATCGGGGTGTCCACCGCCCCCGGCGCGAACGCCGTCACGCGCACGCCCTCCGGCGCGTACTCCAGCGCCGCCACCTTGGTCAGCGACGCCACCGCGTGCTTGCTGGCGTTGTACGGGGAGACGGTCGCGAAGCCGACCTCCGCCGAGATCGACGCCGTGTTGACGACGACCCCGCCGCCCTGCGCCAGCATCTGCGGGATCTCGTACTTCATGCAGAGGAACGTCCCGGCGGCGTTGGTGCGCCACACGTCCTCCATGTCCGCGAGAGTCTGCTCGTGCAGCCGCACCGCGCGCGGGCTCTCGATGCCCGCGTTGTTGTACGCGACGTCGACGCGCCCGTAGCGCCGTACGCAGCCGCGCACGAAGTCCCGTACCTGGTCCTCGTGGCGCACGTCCGCGCGCATGTACGTGGCCTCGCCGCCCGCGCGGCGGATGTCCGCCTCGATCCCGCGGCCGAGCCGGGCCCGGCGGCCGCAGAAGAAGACCTTCGCGCCGCGGTCGGCCAGCGCGCGGGCGGCGGCCTCGCCGATGCCGGAGGTGGCGCCGGTGACGAGCACCACCTTCCCGTCGAACTCACCGTCCACGGCGCTCTTCGCCCCGCCGGCGGCCGGGGCCGCGGCCCGCGCGGTCCCGGTCCCGGCGGCGCCCGCGGCCAGCCCCGCGGTCAGGCCGGCGGCGCCGGTCCTGAGCAGGGCGCGTCTGGACGCCGGCCGGGCGGCGGCGTGTTCGGCGGCGGGGCGTCCGGGCTCGGGGCGGGCGGCCGCGGGCCGGGCGTCTTCGGTCTCGCGTGCGGGCATGGGCGGGCTCCTCTCCGCGGTACGGGCGGGGCCGCGCGGCTCCGCCCGTGCCGGTTCGTGTTCCGGTCGGGACCACCGAAACACCGGAGTCCGGGGCCGGTCCAATGCCTGCACCCATACGCTTCCGGCATGGATGAGCAGCCGGCCGCCGAGGTTCCCGCGGCGGACGTCGACACGCGCGTGCTGCGCTACTTCCTCGCCGTGGCCGCGCAGTTGAGCTTCACGGCCGCCGCGCGCGAGCTGTACGTCACCCAGCCCTCGCTGAGCCGGCAGATCCGCCGGCTGGAGGCGGACCTGGGCGCCGAGCTGTTCGAACGGGCCGGGCGCGAGGTGCGGTTGACCGCGGCCGGCGAGGCGCTGGTGCCGGCGGCGCGCCGGATCACCGGCGACTGGGCGGCGGCGGTGCGCGAGGTCCGTACGGCCGCGGCGGCGGCCCGGGACGTGCTGCGGCTCGGCTTCGTCGCCACCGGCGCGGGGCCGCTCGGGCTGCGGGCACGGGCGGCCTTCGCCGCCCGGCGGCCCGGCACGGTGCTGGAACCGAAGCGGTTCGACTGGGGCGGCGAGGCCGAGGGGCTGCGCCGCGGGCTGGCCGACGTGGCGTTCGTCTGGCTGCCCGCCGACCTGACGGGGCTGCACGCGCGCACCGTCGCCACCGAGCGCCGCTGGGTCGCCCTCCCGCGCGCGCACCCGCTGGCCGCACGGCCGGACGTGGGCATCGCGGACCTGGGCGACCAGCAACTGATGTGGACGCGCAGGGCGCCGAAGGCGTGGGTCGACTGGTGGGCCGTCAACCCGCGCCCCGACGGCTCCGAGCCGGTGTGGGGGCCGGAGAACGACAACGTCGAGGAGATGCTGGAGCAGGTCGCGGCGGGCGGGGCGGTGTGCTTCGCCGCGGAGTCGATGACCACGTACTACACGCACCCCGAACTGGTCTGGCGGCAGGTGCGCGACATCGAGCCGCTGCGGATCGCGGTGGCCTGGCCGCGGGAGCGGAGGAGCCCGCGGGTGGCGGACTTCCTGGCGGCGGTACGGGAGTGCGTCCGCGACCCGCAGGCGTACGCGTGAGCCCTCAGCCCGCCGCCGCTGCCCCCGTCTCCTGCATCTCGTAGCGCTCGCGGGCCGCGTGCACCTCCTCGATGTGCTCCTCCGCCCAGTCCTTCACGGCGGTGAGGAGCCCGGCGAGGCTGCGGCCGAGCGCCGTCAGCTCGTAGTCGACGCGGACCGGGACGGAGGGCGTGACGGCACGGGTGAGGATGCCGTCGCGCTCCAGCGTGCGCAGGGTCTGGGTGAGCATCTTCGGGCTGACGCCGGCGATCTTCCGGCGCAGGTCGCTGTAGCGCCGCGGGCCGCCGGCCAGGGCGGCGACGACGAGGCTGACCCACTTGTCGCTGAGGCGGCCGAGGAGCTGGTTGGTGGGGCAGTCCCGCATGAACGCGTCGTACGCGAAGCGCTCCTGGTCGCGCCGCTGGGCCGCGGTCGTCGTCGCCATGACTCTCCTCCGGGTGGCCTAGGCACTCTCAGGTAACTACTTACCGGAGGATACCTACTCTTCCTAGGGTTGCGGCAGCGGAGACCGATACCGATCAGGGAGAGACAGGTCATGCGTGCTGCAGTGGTGACGGAGTTCGGCGGCCCGGAGGCCGTGGCGATCGCCGACGTGGCGGTGCCCGAGCCGGGCCCGGGGCAGGTGCGGATCAAGGTGGCCGCGGCGGCGGTCAACCCCGTGGACGGCGGGACGCGCGCCGGGGTCTTCGGCGCCGCGCCGGGCGGGGCGTACACGGGGCTCGGCTGGGACGCCGCGGGGACGGTGGACGTGGCGGGCGCCGGATTCGCCGCGGGGGAGGCGGTGGTGGCGCTGGTGCACGGGGTGGCGAAGCGGCTGGGCTCGCATGCCGAGTACGTGGTCGTGGACGGCGCCGCGGTGGCCCCGGCGCCGGCGACGGTGGACGCCGTGCACGCCGCGACGCTGCCGCTCAACGCGCTCGCCGCCGACCAGGCACTGGGCCTGCTGGACCCCGCGCCTGGCACCTCGCTGCTGATCACCGGCGCGGCCGGGTCGCTCGGCGGGTACGCGATCCAGCTCGCCGCGGCCCGCGGCGTCGCGGTGACGGGGCTGGCCCGGGAGTCCGACGAGGAGCTGGTCCGCGGCCTCGGCGCGGCGTTCACGACGGCCCCGGCCGCCGCCGGCTACGACGCCGTGCTCGACGCGGCGGTGCTCGGCGGCGAACAGGCCCTGCCCTGGACCCGCGACGGCGGCGCCTTCGCCGCCGTCATCCCCGACACCGCACCGCCCCCGGTCCGCGGCATCCGCACGGCGGCCCTCGACGTCCGCGCCGACGGCAAGCGGCTGGCGGAGCTGGCCCGGCTCGTCGACGACGGCGTGCTGACGCTCCGGGTCGCCGGGACGTACGACCTGGCCGACGCCCCGAAGGCGCACGCCCGGCTGGCGGAGGGCGGGATACGGGGGCGGCTGGTGCTGGTGCCGTAGGGCGGGGCCGCGGTAAGGGGCAAGGCACCTGGGAACGAGCCCCTTACACGGGCCCGTTGCGACCCGCCGCGACATTGCCGACCTCACGGCTCCGGCCGGCGGCCAGGCTCAGTCCGCGGACCCGAGCCGTGCGGTGATGCCGTCGCGGAGCGCGGCCGTCCGCCGGTCGCCGTAACCGGCGAGCAGGGCGAGGGCCGCCTCCCCGTGGCCGCGCGCCCCGTCCGGATCGCCCGCCCGCACCGCCGCGGCGAGGCCGTCGAGCGCGACGGCCTCGTGCCAGGGGTCGCCGAGTTCGTGAAAGCGGGCGGCGCCCCTGCGGTGCCAGGCGGCGGCCTCGCCGGCGCGGCCGAGCGCCCGGCAGGTCTCACCGGTCCCGTGCCAGGCGAGGGCCTCCCGGCCGCCGTCGCCGATGCGGCGGTGCACGGCGGCCGCCCGGTCGTAGGTGGAAAGGGCCTCGTCGAACAGCCCGTTGGCCCGCTGCGCGGCCCCCAGGGCCAGCAGCCGCAGCCCCTCCGACGTCGACTTGCGGCGCCGTACGGCGATGTCCACGGCGCGCCGCGCCGACTCCAGCGCCGCGGCCGGCTCGCCGCGCTCGCGCTGGATGCCGCTCAGGGTGCGCAGCACGCTGCCCTCGCCGAGTTCGTCGCCGAGGTCCCGGTAGGCGGCCAGCGCCCGGTGCGCGTACTCGTCCGCCGGGGTGAGATCCCCCGCCTCGTAGTGCGCGGCCGCGAGGTTGGCCAGTTCGACGGCCACCCACCGGGGCAGGCCCAGCTCCCGGTAGGCGTCCAGCGCCTGGGCGAAGTGGGTGACGGCGGCGTCCAGCCGCCTGCGGGTGAGGAGGACGAGACCCAGCGAGTTCAGCGCGGCGGCCTCGTCCTTCCTGTCCCCCAGCTCGCGGCGGAGTACGAGGACTTGGCGGTGGCACTCCTCGGCTTCCGCGAGGCGGCCGGCGCGCCTGTGCGCCTCGCCCAGGCACCGCAGCACCCACGCCTCCGCGTGCCGGTCGTGCAGGGCGCGGCTCGCCGCCAGCCCGAGGCGGGCCGTCTCGGTCCACTCCGCGAGGGGCGCGGCGCGGATCGAGCCGCGCCACTGCACGACCGGGAGCTGCCAGGCGAGGGCGTGGAGCCGGGCTCCGGCGGCGGCCCGGGTGGCGGCGTGGACGTTGACGCGCTCGCGTTCCGTCCAGTCCACGGCCGCGTCGTAGTCCGTGAAGGACAGGGGAGCGGTGCCGTCACCGGGCCGGGGGAGGGGCAGCTCGACCCCGTCGGGGCGGACGTACGCGCGCGCCGCCTCTGCGGTCAGCAGATACCACGTCAGTACGCGCCCGAGCGCGGCGTCCCGTTCGTCCGGGCGCATCTCGGCGTGCGCCCGGTCGGTGGCGTACGCGCGCAGCAGGTCGTGGAGTTCGAACCGGTCGGGGGCGGTCTGCTCCAGCAGGTGGACGCCGGCGAGCGCGTCGAGCAGCCGCCGGGTCGCCCGCGGTGGGCCGGCGGCCAGCGCGGCGGCCGCGGCGAGGCTGAAGTCCGGCCCGGGGTGCAGGCCGAGGAGCCGGAACAGCCGGGCTTCCGCCTCCGGCAGCGCCTGGTAGGACCAGGCGAAGACCGCGCGCACCCCGTCCTCGTCCCCGTCCTCGCCGTCGTCTCCCATGCTGAGGGTTTCCCACAGCGACGACTCGTCCCGCAAGTCGGCCAGCAGATCGCCCAGGCTCAGGTGCGGACGGCTGACCGCACGCTCCGCCGCGACCCGCAGGGCGAGCGGGAGCCGGGCGCAGAGCCGCGCGAGTTCCGTCAGTTGGGACGCGTCGTCCCCGGCGCGGCGTCCCGCCGTGGTGGCGCGCAGCAGCGCGACCGCGTCGGGCTCCGGCAGGGGGCGCAGCGTGAGTCCCTGCGCGCCGTCGCGTACGGCCAGGCCGCCGAGGTGGCGGCGGCTGGTGACGAGCGTGAGGCAGCCGGGGCCCGCGGACAGCAGGGGGCGGACCTGGGCGGCGGAGGCCGCGTTGTCCAGCACGGTCAGCACCCGGCGGCCGGCGAGGTGGGAGCGGTACAGCGCGCCGGCGGCGTCCGGTTCCGCGGGGATCGCCGGGGCCGGGACGCCGAGGGCGGTGAGCATCCGGTGCAGCGCCTCGCCCGGCAGCAGCGGGCGGCCGGGGTCGTAGCCGCGGAGGTTGACGTGCAACTGCCCGTCGGGGAAGCGCGCGGCGATCCGGTGGGCCCAGGCGAGCGCGAGGGAGGTCTTGCCCACCCCGGCCGTCCCGGTGACGACGACCAGGGCCGGTGCCTGCTCCGCGGCGGCGAGCATGCCGTCCAGGTCGTGCAGTTCCGTGGCCCGGCCGGTGAAGTCGCGGGGCGCGGCAGGAAGTTGGCGGGGGACCGGGACGTCGGGGTCCTGGGTGCGGGGCCCTGCGTGGTGGACGTGCAGGCCGCCGCTGATGTCGCGGGCCTGGATCACGGCGCCGGCGGTTCCGGACATCTCGGAGCGGGTGGCGCCCGAGCGGTCGCCGGTGTCGTCCGCCTGCCGCGTCACGGCAGGGCGAGGACGCAGAACTCGTGGTCCTCCGGGTCGGTCAGGCAGGTCCACGGGGCGTCGCCCTGGCCGACGTCGAGGTCGCGGGCGCCGAGGGCGCGCAGCCGGGCCACCTCCGCCTCCTTGTCGTCGCCCGGGTACGGCAGCAGGTCGAGGTGGACCCGGTCGGGGGCGGTCTTCGGGTTCGGGACGCGGAGGAGTTCGAGGTACGGGCCCGTGCCCGCGGCCGCGCGCAGCACCCCGTGCTCGTCGCCCACCTCGTGCACCGTCCAGTCCGTCGCGCCGCCCCAGAAGCGGGCCATGGCCCGCGGGTCCGCGCAGTCGACGACCACCGCGGCGACCGGCCCGGTGTCCCGGTAGACGTCCCGCGGCTCCAGCACGCAGAACTCGTTGCCCTCCGGGTCGGCGAGCACGGTCCACGGCACCTCCGCCTGGCCCACGTCCACGGGGGTCGCGCCGAGCGCGCGGAGGCGGGCGACCAGTTCCTCCTGGTGGGCGGCCGAGGTGGTGGCGAGGTCGAGGTGCACCCGGTTCTTCGCCGCCGTCTTGGGCTCCGGTACGGGCACCACGTCGATGCCCAGGGCGACCGGGTGCGGCCACCTGAGGCCGCCCGGGGGGCCGGCGTAGGTGGTGGCGCCGGACGCGTGCACCTGCCAGCCGAGCGCCTCCGCCCAGAACCGGCCGACCGCCGCGTGGTCGACGGCCTTGATGTTCACCTGGACGGGTCGCAGAGCCATACCGGCGATCCTATGCACCCGTGTCGCGCGTGGCGGCTCGCTTCTTGAAATCGAACACACGTATGATAGCGAGTCGTGAGCGACTACGAGTTTCCGGAGGAGTTGCTGCGGGCGAAGCGGGAGTGGTTCGCCGTCGCGCAGCGGTTGGAGGAGTTCCCGCTGCGCCCGTATACGGACAGCGCGGGCGTCGAGCACCGGGCCGGCAGCGGGTGGACGCCCGAGCTGGACCGGCAGGAGACGGTGCTGCGGAAGAGGTTCCGCGAGCTGTCCGTCGAGATATCGATCCACCCGTTCTGGGAGACGCTGAACGGGGGTACGGTCGCGGCGCGGATGGCGCTGCGCGAGGCGGCCCGGCCGCCGGCCGGCTGAGGCGCGGGCGGCGGGGCGGGGTCCGGACGGCGGTCCGGGGCGGGCGGGAAGTCCGCCCACCCCGGGGGTGGTTCGACGGGTTACGGGTGCGGGCGACGGATCACGGTTGCGCGGCCGGGGCCGCGCTCAGCCGCGTACCGGCTCCGGGGCGGGTGCCGCGTCGTCGCCGGCTCCGCCGGCGTCCGCCGTCTTCTGGTCCTCCTGCGAAGCCGTGCCCGTGGGCGGGACGTGGTTCAGCAGGCGTACGGCCAGGACCGCCACCCCCGCCAGCAGCACCGCCGCGATGATCGCCGCCACGTGCATCCCGCTCACGTACGCCTCCCGCGCCGGCGTCAGCAGCGCCTCCGCCGTCCGCGCCGGCAGGTCCGCCGCCGCCGTGGCCGCGCCGGTGATGCCCTCCCGGGCGGCGTCCGCCGCCGGGCCCGGGGTGCCGGCCGGCACGCCGTCCTCCATCTGCCCGCGGTAGACGATCGTGCCGATGCTGCCCAGCGTCGCGATGCCCAGCGCGTAGCCGAACTCGCCGCTGGTCTCGTTCATCGCCGCCGCCGAGCCCGCCTTCTCCGGCGGCGCCGAGCTGACGACCAGGTCGGTGCCGAGCGTCACCAGCGGCCCCGCCCCCAGGTTGATGAGCGCGAACCCCGTGACGACGTACGGCAGTCCGCCGGAGACGTCGGCCACCACCAGCAGCAGCAGGCCCACGACCGAGACGCAGAGCCCGCCGCCGATGAGCCGGGCCGGGCGGACGTAGCGGGCCGCCATGGGGGCGAGGCCGAAGCTGAACCCCGAGGCCACCACCGCGGGCAGCATCCACAGACCCGCCTTCAGCGGCGTGAGCCCCTGCACCATCTGCAGGTACTGCGTGATGAACAGCATCAGCGCGCCCATCAGGAAGGTGCCGGCGAACATCCCGCCGAGGGCGGTGCAGAAGGCCCGGTTGCGGAACAGCCGCAGGTCCATCAGCGGGTGCTCCAGCCGCTGCTGGCGGCGTACGAAGACGGTCCCGAACGCCCCGCCCGCCGCGAGCGCCGCCAGCGGCACCGGCGCCCAGCCGTCCTTCGCCAGCTCCTTCACCGCGTACACCAGCGGCAGCACCGCGGCCAGCGACAGCGCCACGCTCGCCAGGTCCAGCCGGCCCGCCTTGGTGTCGCGGTACTCGGGCAGCACGATCGGGCCCAGGACCAGCAGCAGCACCATCGCGGGCACCCCGAGCAGGAACGCCGAGCCCCACCAGAAGTGCTCCAGCATCGCCCCGCCGACCAGCGGGCCGATCGCCGCGCCGCCCATGAAGCACATGAACCAGACGCCGATGGCCGCGGACCGCTGCCTGGGGTCCCGGAACATGTTGGTGATCAGCGCCAGTGTCGAAGGCGCCAGCGTCGCCCCCGCGATGCCGAGCAGCGCGCGGGAGGCGATCAGCATCTCCGGGCTGGTGGAGTACGCGGCGACCACGGAGGCGACGCTGAACGCCGCCGCGCCGGTGAGCAGCAGGCGGCGGCGCCCGATGCGGTCGCCGAGGGTGCCCATCGTGACGAGGAAGCCGGAGAGCATGAACCCGTAGATGTCCATGATCCAGAGCTGCTCGGTGCTGCTCGCCCCGAGGTCGGCGCTGAGGTGGGGCAGGGCGAGCAGCAGGACGAAGACGTCGATCGAGATGAGCAGGACGGGCAGCGCGAGCACCGCGAGCCCGATCCACTCCCGCCGCCCGGCCCGTGTCGCGATGTCGGTAGCCATGAGGTGTGCTCCTTGTCGGAAACAACCGTCCGGCGCCCCCTCCGGGCGCCTCTCACCCATGCGTCGAGCGGGCGGGACGGATTTCGACAGCGGAGCGGAGGAAATCCCGAATGTGAGGTGGATCACATGGCGTGCCTCAGAGGCGGACCGCCGCGCCCGTCACGTGCACCCGGGGATCGCCCGCGCGCAGCTCCACCTCCAGCAGCGAGGGGCTGCCCATGTCGTGGCCCTGGTGGAGGGTGAGCCGGTCCTGCCCGGCGGCGAGGCCGAGTTCGCGGGCGTACGCGCCGAAGGCGGCCGCCGCCGCGCCGGTGGCCGCGTCCTCCACCACGCCGCCCACGGGGAACGGGTCGCGGACGTGGAAGACGGCGGGGGACTCGCGCCAGACGAGCTGGACGGTGGTGAGGTCCAGCTTCTCCATCAGGGCGCGCAGCCGGCCGAAGTCGTAGTCGAGGTCGGCGAGGCGGGCGCGGGTGGCGGCGGCGAGGACGAGGTGGTGCGCGCCGGCGAAGGCGACGCGCGGGGGCAGGGCGGGGTCCAGCTCGGCGGCGGACCAGCGCAGCGCGGCCAGTGCCTCGGCGACGTCGGCGTCCGCGGCCTCCCGGACGTGCGGCTCGACGCTGCTGAGCGTCGCCTTCAGCGCCCCGTCCGCCTCGGTCACCGCCACCGGGACCCGCCCGGGCCGGGTGTGCAGGGCGAAGTCCCCGGCGCCCAGCCGCTCGGCGAGCGCGACGGCGGTCGCGACGGTGGCGTGGCCGCAGAAGGGGACCTCGGCGGCGGGGCTGAAGTAGCGGGCGGTGAACGAGCGGCCGGGGCCGGCCTCGTCCGCGGGGCCCGGGGTGAGGAAGGCGGTCTCCGAGTAGCCCACCTCGGCCGCGATGGCGGCCATCCGCTCGTCGGAGAGCCCGGCGGCGTCGAGGACGACACCGGCCCGGTTGCCGCCGGCGGGGTCGGTGCTGAAGGCGGTGTAACGCAGTACGTCGGTCATGAAGGGGCAACCCGCGGCGGTGCGCTCGGTGTTCCCGCAGGTACGCGGCCGGGTACCCGGCGGGCGCCGGGGGCGGCCGGGGCGGGCGGCCCCGGGTCACCAGCTCGCGAGCACCGGCGGTCCCGGTTCGTACCGCCGCCAGGCTTCGTTGAGGCGGCCGAGGCGGGCCGGGTCGGCGATGCCGCGCACCAAAGCGATCTTCCCGTGGGCGAGGTCGAACGTCACCGCGCCGAAGACCTTGCCGCCGACCGCGAAGAGGATGGCGGGACCGCCGTTCACGTGCGCGGAGTGGACGACGGGTATGCCGCCGGCGAAGTGCCGTTTCGAGGCCGAGGACGCGAAGCCGGCCCGGGCGATGGCGGCGATCCGCTGCGGGGTGTCGTACTGCAGCATCGTCCCGGTCAGGCCGGCGCCGTCGGAGATCGCCGTCGCGTCGTCGGTGAGCAGCTCCACCAGCCGTTCCGTACGGCCCGAGGCGGCGGCGAGGAAGAACTCCTCGACGATGCGCAGGGCGGCCGCCTGATCGACCGCGCCGCCGCGGCGGCGGGCGGCGGTGACGCGGCGGCGGGCCCGGTGCAGGTGCTGCTGGCTGGCGGACTCCGAGATGCCGAGGATCCCGGCGATCTCGGCGTGGCCGTAGGAGAAGGTCTCGTGCAGGAGGTAGACGGCCCGCTGGACGGGGGAGAGACGCTCCATCAGGGTCAGCACGGCCAGCGACACCGACTCGCGCTGCTCGAAGGTGTCGGCGGGGCCGAGTATCGGGTCGCCGTCGAGGACGGGTTCCGGCAGCCAGGAGCCGACGCTGCGCTCGCGGCGGGCGCTGGCAGAACGGAGCCGGTCGAGGCAGAGGTTGGTGACCACCCTGGTCAGCCACGCCTCCGGCACCTCGATCCGCCGCCGGTCGGCGGCCTGCCAGCGGAGGTACGCGTCCTGCACGGCGTCCTCGGCGTCGGCGGCGGAGCCCAGCATCCGGTAGGCCAGCGAGGCCAGCCGGGCCCGGCTGGCCTCGAACCGCCCGGTGTCGAAGCGGTCGGTGGCGGTGCCGTCCATGCGCTCCACCCTAGGACTCCCTCGTCCCGGGGCCGCTGCGGCGGCCGCGGACGGCGGCCCGCCGGCCGGACCGCGCCGGCCGCGGCCGGCCGTGCTTGACCTCATGCCGACATGAAGTCGCAGCATGGCGTCCATGTCCACGAACCAGGAAGCGGTGGCAGAGCACCGCGACACCGAGGCCCTGCTTGCCGTCATCGACGCCGCGGACCGGCTGCCCGGCGCGGCCCGGCTGCGGGACCGCTCCTACGAACTGCTGTCCCCCGTCCCGGGCTCGACCGTCGTCGACGTCGGCTGCGGCGCCGGCCGGGCCGTGGCCGAGCTGGCAGGACGCGGCGTCCACGCGGTGGGGGTGGACCCCAGCCCGCGGATGCTCGCCGCGGCCAGGGAGCGGTGGCCGGAGGCCGAGTTCCGGGCGGCGGGAGCGGAGGAACTGCCGTTCGCCGACGGCAGCGTCCAGGGCTACCGGGCCGACAAGGTCTTCCACGTACTCCGGGAGCCGGGGCGCGCGGTGGCGGAGGCGCGGCGGGTCCTCCGCCCGGGCGGCAGGATCGTCCTGGCCGGGCAGGACTGGGACGCCATCATGATCGACTCGAACGACGCGGCGCTCACCCGCACGATCGTGCACGCCCGCGCCGACCTCCTGGGCGCGCCCCGCGCCGGCCGGCAGTACCGCGGCCTGCTGCTGGCCGGCGGCTTCGCCGAGGTCACGGTCGAGGTGCACACCACCGTGTTCACCGACCCCGCGATGCTGTCCCTGCTCACCAGGCTCGCCGAGCCGGCCTGCGCGAGCGGCGCCGTCGCCCGTGACCGGGCGGACGCGTGGCTCGCGGAACAGCGCGGGCGTGCCGAGGCCGGCCGGTTCCTCGTCGCCGTGCCGGTGTTCGTGGCCTCCGCCTCCGCCTGAGCCGCCGGCCGGCCGGCCGGCGCCGTCCGCGACGTCCGCGGAACCGGCGTCCGCCGCCCGGCGCATCTAGGCGGCCACCGACGGGGTCTCGCCGGTCGCGTCCCACGAGGGGTCCGGTGCGGTCCGGGCCGCGGTCCCCGCCGCGGTGGCGAGGTGGCGCCGGCGTGTGGGCAGGCCGTACGTCGGGTGCAGGGTGCCCCACAGTGAGCCGCGGACGATGGCCGCCTTGACCCGCGCGGCCGTCCGGCCGGCCACGTACCCCGGCTTCGCCTGCGCCGCGTCGTCGACGGGCTGCAGGAGCCCGTCCCACCGGCCGAGGCTGATGTGGTTGAAGGTGTAGACGAGCTTGGTGTACGCGACCTCGCGGCCGGTCAGGTGCCCCACGATCGAGCGGATCGCCTGCTTGCCGGTGTAGCCGGCGGAACCGCACGACATCGGCAGCGGCCTGCCGTTGTCGCCGATCGCGCGGACGCTGTCGCCGGCGGCGTAGACGTCCGGGTGCGAGACCGACCGCATGGTGCGGTCGACGGCCACCTGCCCCGTGCCGGTGACCTCGAGACCGGCGGCGGCGGCCAGCGGGTCGAGCGCGAACCCCCCGGTCCACACGGTGGCGTCGGAGGCCACGGCGGTGCCGTCGGCGCACCGCACCCCCGCCGCCTCCACGGCCTCGACCCGGGTGTGCTCCCGCACGGCGATGCCCATCCGGTCGCAGGCCCGGCGCAGGTGGGCGCGGGCGCCGGGGGAGAGCCGGGCGCCCAGCTCGCCGCGGGCGACGAGGGTCACCGACAGGCCGGGCCTGGCCTCGGCGATCTCGGTGGCGGTCTCGATGCCGGTCAGCCCGTCGCCGACGACCAGGACGGCGCCGCCTTCGCCCCGCCTGTCCAGGCCGTCCAGCCGGGCGCGCAGGCGCAGCGCGGCGGGCCGGGCGGCGACGTGGAAGGCGTGCTCGGCGACCCCGGGGACGCCGCGGAGGGCGACGCGGCTGCCGAGGGCGTAGACGAGCGTGTCGTAGTGCAGCAGGCCGCCGCCGTCGGCGTCGGCCACGGCGACGACCCGGCTCTCGGGGGCGAGGGCCGTGACGCGGGCCACCCGCAGCCGTATCCCCGTGCCCGCGAAGACGTCGGCCAGCAGTGGCGTCCCGATCTCCCCGCCCGCCGCGAGCCGGTGCAGCCGCAGCCGCTGGACGAACTCCGGCACCGCGTTGACCACGGTGATCTCGGTGTCCGCGGGGGACAGCCGGCGGGCCAGGTTCCCGGCCGTGTAGGCGCCGGCGTAGCCGGCGCCGAGGACGACGATGCGGTGCTTCATGTGCGGCTCCCTCTCGGTCGCTTGCTTCGGAACCTGAGCGGGACAGCGCGCCGATTGCTGACGGATACGGCACGTGACATGGATCACAGCGCTACGGGAGCGGGCCGCGCCCGGGTCCGCGGCCGGGTGATCTTGAGTTCGTATCGCTGACGTGCGCGCGTCACTTCCCTCTCATCTCGCCGCCTGAGACTCTCCCCACGTCGCACCCCCGAACGGAGAGGTGTCCCATGCCCGAGTTCCCCCTCACCCGCCGCCGCGCCCTCGGCACCGCGGCCGCCGCCGCCCTCGCCCCGACCGTCGTCGGGCTCACCGAGGCGCGGGCCGACAGCCGCCCGAGCGGCGGCGAGGACGAACTGCACGTCATGAGCTTCAACCTCCGCTACGCCTCCGCCACCCCGCCCAACTCCTGGCCCGAGCGGCGCCCCGTGATGCGCGCACTGCTGCGCGCGGAGGAGCCGCACCTCGTCGGCACCCAGGAGGGGCTGTACCCGCAACTGCTCGACATCGCCGCCGACCTCGGCCGCCACCACGCCTGGATCGGCACCGGCCGCAAGGGCGGCAGCAAGGACGAGTTCATGGCGGTGTTCTACGACATCCGCCGGCTGGCCCCGGTCGCGTTCGACCACTACTGGCTCTCCGACGAGCCCTACCTGATCGGCTCCAACACCTGGGGCAACGCCGTGCTGCGGATGGTCACCTGGATCCGCTTCCGCGACCTGGTCACGGGCGGCGAGTTCTACCACGTCAACACCCACCTCGACCACGTCAACCAGCAGGCGCGCGAGCGCTCCGCCGATCTGATCACCAGCCGCTTCGCGGAGTTCGACGCCGCGCTGCCGCGGGTCGTCACCGGCGACTTCAACGTCCCCGCCCACCGCAACCCGGTCTACGACGCGATGCTCGTGGGCGGCGGCCTGGTGGACACCTGGGACGCGGCGGACCGGCGCAGCGACGCGTACGCCACGTTCCACGGGTACCGGCCGCTGGTGCCGGACGGCGACCGGATCGACTGGATCCTCGTCACGCCGGGCGTGCGGACGCGGTACGCGAAGATCAACACCTACGAGCGCGGCGGCCAGTTCCCGAGCGACCACCTGCCGGTACAGGCGTTCCTGCGCGTCTGACCCCGGGGCGCCGGCGGCCGTACAGCCGCCGGCGCCTCCGGCTCCCGGCCGGGCCGCCCGGCCCTACTCCTCGTTCTCGTCGCGTTCCGGACGGCCGCGGAGGCGGTCCAGTTCGCGGCGGTCGCGCTTCGTGGGGCGGCCCGTGCCGCGGTCGCGGCGGGCCACCGGGGCGGCCATCTCGCGCGGCGGCGGGGGCGGGCTGTGGTCCGCGTAGCACTCGACGGCCACCGGGGCGCCGACCCGCTTGCGCAGCAGCCGCTTGACCACCACGATCCGCTCCCGCCCGGCCAGCCGCACCCGCACCTCGTCGCCGACCCGCAGCGCCTGGGCCGGCTTCACGCGGTCGCCGTTGACGCGGACGTGCCCCGCCTTGCAGGCGGTGGCAGCCGCGGAGCGGGTCTTGGTGAGCCGTACGGACCAGATCCAACTGTCGACCCGTACGCTCCCGTCCTCTCCAGCCATGTCGTCGACTCTACGGGGCGGGCTTCCGGAATAATCCCGTCCGACCCGACCTTGGAGAGGACCATGAAGGCGATCATCACGGACGGTTACGGCGGACCCGAGAACCTGCGGCTCGACGAGGTGCCCAAGCCCAAAGTCGGTCCCGACCAGGTGCTGGTGCGGGTCAAGGCGGCCGGGGTGAACCCCGTGGACTGGAAGGTGGCGAAGGGCTGGCTCGACCCGATGATGTACGTCCGCTTCCCGCTGATCCCCGGCTGGGACGCGGCCGGCGTGGTGGAGGAACTGGGCGCGGACACCCCGGAGTTCGCCGTCGGCGACGAGGTGCTGGGGTACGTGCGCCGGGACGAGATCGGGCAGGGCACCTACGCCGAGTACGTCGCCGCGCCCGTACGGACCCTGACCCGCAAGCCCGCCGCGCTGGGCTGGCAGCAGGCCGCCGCGCTGCCGCTGGCCGGGCTCACCGCGCTGCGGTCGCTGGACCGGGTGGGCGCCGGGGACGGCGAGACGGTGCTCGTCCACGGCGGCGCGGGCGGCGTCGGCTCGCTCGGCGTCCAGCTCGCGGTCCTCCGCGGCGCGCGCGTGATCGCCACCGCGAGCGAGCGCAACCACGACTTCCTCCGCTCGCTGGGCGCCGAGCCCCTGACGTACGGCGAAGGACTCGCCGGCCGGGTGCGGGAGCTGGCCCCCGACGGGGTGGACGCGGCGGTGGACTTCGCGGGCGGCGGGGCCGTGCAGGTCTCGCACGACGTGCTCAAGGACCCGGCGCGCTCCGCGTCGATCGCGGACGGCGAGGTGAAGAAGCTGGGCGGGCAGGTGGTGTGGGTCCGCCCGGACGCGGAGGGCCTGGCGCATCTGGCGGGACTCGCCGCGGCGGGCAAGCTGACGGTGCACGTCGACGCGCTGCCGCTGGCGGAGGCCGCGGAGGCGTTCCGCCGCAGCGAGTCGGGCCGTACGAGGGGCAAGCTGGTCCTGGACGTGCCGTAGCTCCGCGGCTCATCCACGGCCGTGCCCCGCGCCACCGGCAAGGTGACCCCGTCCCGGTGACCCCGTCCCGCCGTGACGGGGTCACCCCGGCGCCGGCCCGCGCTACCGCAACTCCGCCCGGTGCGTCGCGCCGCGGGAGCCTTCCGTCCGTACCGTCACCCGGCCCCGCCTGCCCGGTACCACCTCCACCGTCGGGTCCGCGCTCGTCACCGCGCGGACCGGCAGCGGGAGTTCGAGGCTGATCTCCGCCGCCGCGTGGCCGGGGTCGGAGACCGCCAGGGAGATCGCGTCGCCGCGGCGGCGCAGCAGCACCGTGGCCGGGCCTTCGCTGCGGATGCCCGCCGCCGTGCCCGCCGTCCAGAAGTGGGCCGCCGTCAGGCCCAGACGGCGGATCTCGACCGCCTGCGCCGCCGCGTCGTTCGCCGCCACCCGCACGGGGCCGCGCGCCGACCACGCCGCCGTCGCCACCCGGCTCGCCGTGGGCAGCAGCGCGTACGCGTAGCGCGCCCCGGCCGGCGACGTGCCGTGGTCCAGCCAGAGCGTCAGATAGCGCCGGGTGTGCGGGGTGGTGGAGCCGCCCGTGTCGGCGCCGGTGTTGACGTCCCGCCACGCGCCCGTACGCTCCTCGCGCAGCGCCCGCAGCCGGGATCCGGCGCCCCCGTCGAGGAAGACGTACCCGCCGACCCCCTCCAGGTGCGCCCACCGCGCCCGCTCGAAGTCCCCTTCCCAGCCCGTCTCTTCCGGCTGCCGCCGCCCGTCCACCACGAAGGCCGGCTCGCCGTCCCCGCGCAGGCCGCGGTTCTCGACCGTCGTCTCGATCACCCTGCCGTCGGCGGCCGCGATGTCCGCGCCCAGCGCGACCACCGCGTCGTCCAGGAAGAACCACGTCTTCCTGGCCCGCAGCGAGCTTCCGTCCGCCCGCAGCTCGAACGCCGCCGCCCCGTACCGCCCGTGCAGCACCGCGCCGCCCGACACCTCGTTCGTGGGGCGGAACTCCGTCCACGCGCCTCCCAGGTTCGCGCGCGGGCGGGTGTCGACGGTCGTGCCGGGCAGCCGGTACGCGTTCACCGTGGGCCAGTAGGCGTCGCCGAACTGCCCCTGGTCGCCCGGGAGGTAGAGGTAGCCCATGCCGTCGCCGGTGTACCAGCCGTGGCCGTTCTCGCCGTTGCCCGCCTCGTACGCGGCGACGCGCTTCGACGACAGCGAGAGCGCGTACGACCAGCCGGGGCGCCGGTGCACGACGCGCTCCATGGCGGCGAAGCAGTGGTGTCCCGTGAGCGGCGGGGCCGCCGGTACCGCGGGGTCGGTGAGCACGGCCTTGGCCCGCTGGATGTGCGGGAGGCCGACGAGCGAGAGGTACGGGTACGCCGACTGCCGCCCGATCCAGCCCTTCGCCGCCGCGTGCCACCGCGCGGCCTGCTCCGCGGGCGCGGCCTCCGCCAACTGCAGGACGTAGGAGACCGCGAGGGCGCCGTCCACGTGGTCCGGCGCGCGCTCGCGGGAGATCGCCCGGCCGCGTACCGCGTCCATCATCAGCCCGTCGGTGATCACCGGCGCGAACGACCGCTCGACGGCGTCGAAGAGCACGGTCGTCGCGGGATCGGTGACCGCCCACGCCGAACCGGCGAGCAGCGCCATCAACTGGCCCGCGGCGGCCAGGAGCACCGCGCCGTACGTGCCGGTGTAGGCGACGGAGCCGTGCTGGACGAAGGAGCCGTCGAGGTAGAAGCCGTCGCCGGACGTCACGTACTGGAAGAGGCTGTTGCGCCCGCCGTCGCGCACGTCGGACAGGCCGTCGCGGGCCAGCGCGGTCTTCTCCGGGCTGCGGCCCAGCAGCCCGCGCAGCGCGACGATGACGCACTTGTCGGCGCGGTTGGCGCCGGTCTCGGAGAGCGTCGGGGAGCCGGTGCGGCGGTCGGGGTCGGGGACGAAGCGGTCGACGGTCGCGAGGTACGCGGCGAGGTCGGCGGCCGGCAGCGCGGCGCGCAGCAGGACGCAGCAGTCGAGCAGGGCGCGCGGGGCGCCGATCTCCCAGAACCACCAGTTGCCGGTGGGGGTACGGCCCGGGTGGTACGCGGCGCCGTGGAGGAAGCGCAGCGCGTCGAGCAGCGCGGCGGCGACGTCGGCGCGGCCGGTGAAGGAGGTGCCGGGGGCGGTCCAGGCGGTGGCGAGGGTGCGCAGCCGCGGGTAGCACTGGCCGAAGTTGCCGGCGTCGGCGACGGGGGCGAGGTCGGGCCAGAGCGCGGTGCGGCCCGCGGACCGGTCCAGGGTGTCCCACCAGCGGCGGGCCTCGGCGTCGAGGTCGGCGAGGGCGGCGGCGAAGTCGGGGTCTGCGGGGTCGTAGCCGTCGCCGGCGAGCATGCGGGCGGCGCGCTCCAGCAGGGCCTCTTCGTCGGCGGGTGCGGCGGCGGGTGCGGCGGCGGGTGCGGCGGCGGCCGGGCCGGGCGCGGCGCCGGGCGCGGTGCCGGAGGCCGAGGCGTACGCGGTGGCGGCGGTCGCCGGGACGAGGAGCGTCCCGGCGCTCGCGGCGAGCAGGGTGCGGCGGGAGGGCAACGGCGGGCGGACGGGGCGCATCGGGCTCCCTCGGTTCGTAGGAAAGAAGCCGTACTCACCGGGGGATGAAAGCGCTTGCTGCTGGAGTCGGCAACCCCCGCCGCACGAACGGGGGTTGCCTGCCGCCTACCCCTCAGCGCGTGGTGAGCTCCGGCGGCTGGGTGTCCTTCGCCGCCGCCCCGGCGGCCTCCGCCCCGGCCGGGGAGCCCGCGGCCGCGGCGCCCTCCTCCGGGTCCGAGCCCAGCGAGTCGATCAGCGCGTCCTGCTCCGCCCCGCCCTCGGGGCGCAGCAGCCCGATGCCCACGTACAGCACCAGCGACGTCAGCAGCGGCAGCCCCACGAGCGCCGCCTGCGTGGTGCCGTCCAGCACCCAGTGCAGCACCGCCCACAGCCCCAGGCCGCCGGCCCACGACACGATCGCCGCCGTCGGGCCGCAGCGCCGGAACCACGGCAGCATCCCCAGCATCAGCGGGATAGAGATCGGCCCCATCGTCGCCGCCACCAGGTCCACGACCACGTCGAGCACGAAGCCCTCACCGCCGGTCGCGATCGCGATCACCATGCTCACCGACACGAACGCCACCGTCGTCACCCGCGCGAACGTCAACTGCGCCCTGTCCGTCAACTGCCGTACCCGCGGCACCAGTACGGGCGCCATGTCCCGGGTGATGACCGCCGAGATCACGTTGGAGTCCGAGGCCACCATCGCCATCGTGTGGCAGAAGAACCCGGCCAGCACCAGCCCCGTCAGACCGGCCGGCATCAGCTCCTTCGCCAGCTCGATGTACGACTCCTCGCTGTTCTCCAGCCCCGGCACGATCAGCGGCGCCGCGAACATCGGCAGGAAGAGGATGAACGGCCACACCAGCCACAGCCCGCTGGACAGCAGCGCCGAGCGCTTCGCGGCGGAGCCGGACGGCGCGGCCATGTAGCGCTGCGCCAGGTTCCACATGCCGCCGTTGTACTCGAAGGTCTTGACCAGCAGGAAAGCCAGCACGAGCGTCGTCGTCACCGGCCCGGTGACCGGGTCGTGGTGGCTGTCGGGCAGGTCGTCCCACATCGTCCACAGGGTGTCGATGCCGCCCAGCTCCGCCAGTACGGCCACGAACATCACCGCGCCGGCCAGCAGTTGGATGATGAACTGGCTGAAGTCCGTGAGCACGTCCGCCCACAGCCCGCCGACCGCCATGTACGCCATCGTGGCCACGCCGGTGAAGAGGATGCCCCACTCCAGCGGCACGTCCGCGAAGCCCTGCAGCAGCACCGAGATCGCCACCCACTTGGCCGCGATGTCGACGACCTTCAGCAGCGCGCCGCTGTACGCCAGCACCTGCTGGGTCGGCAGGTTGTACCGCTTCGCCAGGTACTCCAGCGGCGAGGCCACGTCGTGCTTCGCGCGCAGCCGCGCCCAGCGGGGCGCGAAGAGGAACGCGCCGACCCCGATGCCGAGGCCGATGGTCAGCGCCCACCACACGTACACCGTCAGCCCGTGGTCGTAGGCGACGGCGGCGAACGCGACGAACATCACCGCGCTGTAGCCGGACATGTGGTGCGAGATGCCGGAAAGCCACCACGGTATGCGGCCGCCGGTGGTGAAGAAGTCCTTCACGGTGCGGATGCGGTTCTTCGACCACCAGCCGATGCCTACCATCACGCAGAAATAGGCCCCGACCATGATCCAGTCAGCGATGGACATCGCGGCTCCTGCCTGTGTCTTCTCCGATGGGTGGGGGGGGTGGTGCGCGTGCCGCGTGCCGGGCGTTCACCAACGGGCCCGCGCGGGGGCGAAGCCGGGGTGGAAGCGGCGCATGTACGCGGTGTCGTCGCGGCGCCGGACGCCGCACCGCTCGTACTGCTCGTGCAGCACGGCCAGCGCGTCGCGGTCGAGTTCGACGCCGAGTCCCGGACCCGGCGGCACCGGTACGGCGCCGCCGGCGAAGGCGAGGGCCCCGGGGGCGATCACGTCCTGACCGTCCTGCCGCACCGTCAGCCAGGGCGTGTGGGTGTCGCAGGAGTGGTCGAGGTTGGGGGTGGCGGCGGCCAGGTGCGTCATCGCGGCGAGGCTGATGCCGAGGTGCGAGTTGGAGTGCATGGACAGGCCGATGCCGAACGTCGCGCAGAGCGCCGCCACCTGCGCGGACCTCAGCAGCCCGCCCCAGTAGTGGTGGTCGAGCAGCAGCACCCCGATGGCGCGCCGCGCGATCGCCGGCGGCAGGTGGGCGTGCGTGACCACGGCCATGTTCGTGGCCAGCGGCATCGGCACCTTCGCCGCGACCTCGGCCATCCCCTCGATGCCGGGCGCCGGGTCCTCCAGGTACTCCACCGCCCCGGCCAGTTCGGTGCCGACGCGCACGGAAGTCTCCGGCGTCCAGGCGGCGTTGGGGTCGATGCGCAGCGGCAGCGCGGGGAAGGCGTCCGTGAGGGCGCGTACCGCCGCGATCTCCTCGTCGGGCGGGAAGACCCCGCCCTTGAGCTTCAGCGAGCGGAAGCCGTACTCCCCGACGAGCAGCCGCGCCTGGGCGACGATGCCGTCCGGGTCGAGCGCCGGGCCGAAGCGGTCCTCGGGCCCGTCCGGGTGTCCCGCCCACTTGTAGAAGAGGTACGCGCTGTACGGCACTTCGTCGCGCACCGGCCCGCCGAGCAGGTCGGCCACGCGGCGCCCGGTGGCCTTGCCGGTGATGTCGAGGCAGGCGACCTCGAAGGGGGCGAAGACGGCGTCGACGGTCTTGCCGTTGCTGCCGGCGCCGGTCAGGCCGTGCTGGTCGGTGAAGACGTCGGCGCCGACGCTCGCGGCGACGCGGGCGTAGAGCGCGTGGTGGTGGCCGGCGTCGGCGCCGGTCAGGGCGCGGGCGGCGGCGTGCAGCCGGTCCAGGTGGGAGGCGTCGCCGTAGCTCTCGCCGAGGCCGCTGAGGCCGTCCTCGGTGACGACCTCGACGACGCTGCGCAGGGCCCACGGCTCGTGTACGCCGGCGGCGTTGAGCAGCGGCGGGTCGCGGAAGGCGACGGGGGTGACGGTGATCTCGCGTATCCGCGTCATCGGCCCGCCCCCGCCGTCTCCAGCCCCGCGGCGACGATCAGCTCCAGCTCGGCGAGGTGCTTGGGGTGCGGGTCGACCAGCGGCGGCCGTACGCCGCCCATGTCCAGGCCGCGCATCCTGGCGCCGGCCTTGACGAGCGCGACGGCGTAGCCGGGGACCTCGTTGCGCAGGTGGACGAGCGGGATGAAGAAGCCGCTCAGCAGGCGGCGTACGCGCGCGTCGTCGCCGGCGGCCCGCGCGCGGTGGAAGGCGAGGGCCACCTCGGGGACGAAGCAGAACACGGCGGAGGAGTACAGCCGGGCGCCCACGGCGGCGTATGCGGCGGCCGAGACCTCTGCGGTGGGCAGGCCGTTGAAGAAGGTGAACTCCTTCGCGGGCCCGTCGCCGCCGTCGAGCGCGGCGCGCACGGCCGGGATGACGCGCTGCATCAGCTCGATGTCGCCGAGCCCGTCCTTGAAGCCGGTGACCGTGGGGATCCGGGCCAGCTCCGCGGCGCCCGCGGGGGTGAAGCGGGCGTTGTCGCGCTGGTAGACGACCAGCGGCAGGGCGGTCGCGGCGGCGACCTCGCGCACGTACGCGACGAGGCCCGCCTCCGGCGCGGCGACCAGGTACGGCGGCATCAGCAGCACCCCGTCCGCCCCGGCCTCCTCGGCGGCTCCGGCGCACGCGACGGCGTGCGGCAGCGGGCCGCCGGCCCCGGCGAACACCGGCACCCGGCCGGCCGCGGCGGCGACGGCGGTACGGACCACGCGCCGGTGCTCGGCGCCGTCGAGTGCGTGGAACTCGCCGGTGCCGCAGGCGGCGAACACCGCGCCCGCGCCGTGCGCGACGCCGTCGGCGACGTGCCGGGCGAGCACGTCCTCGCACACCGCTCCGGCGGCGTCGAAGGGGGTGAGGGGGAAGAACAGGATGCCGTCGAGCTGCACCGGAACCTCGATTCATCTATCTGAACGAAAGATATGAATCTGAATTGGTGCCGGAAACGTAGAGGTGGGGGCGACGGCCGTCAAGGGGGTGCGCGCGGGTTCCGGCCGCGGGTGCCGGCCGCGGGAGCCGGGCGCCCGGGTGCGCCAACCGGGGCCTCAGTGCGGCCAGATGGGCGGGTCGGTGCAGAACGGGCCGCCGAGGTTCGCCTGGTCCGGCGCGTCCGGGGCGTCGGGGCCCAGCTCGGCCAGCAGCTTGTCCGCGTACGACTCGGAGTCGTCCCGCGGCTGGTAGCCGAGCGCCCGCGCGCTGCCGAGGTCCCACCAGGCGCGGGTGTTGGCGGAGCTGCCGTAGACCACGGTGTGGCCGACGTCCGGTGCGCTCAGCGCGGCGTGGAACAGGCGGGCGCCGTCGGCGGGGCTGAGCCAGAGGGAGAGCATGCGCACGCTGGTCGGCTCGGGGAAGCAGGAGCCGATGCGTACGGAGACGGTCTCGATCCCGTGCTTGTCCCAGTAGAGCTGCGCCAGGTCCTCGCCGAAGCACTTCGACAGGCCGTAGAAGGTGTCGGGACGGTGCGCGGCACCGGTGCCGATCAGCTCGTCGGCGGGCACGCGGCCGGTGCGGCGGGGGCGGGGGTGGAAGCCGACGGCGTGGTTGCTGGAGGCGAAGACGACGCGGCGGACGCCCTCTTCGCGGACGGCCTCGTAGAGGTGGTACGTGCCCTCGACGTTGGCCCGCAGCACCTTCTCGAACGTCGACTCCAGCGAGATCCCGGCGAGGTGGAGCACCGCGTCGACGCCGCGGACCGCCTCGCGCAGCGCGGCGCGGTCGGCGAGGTCGGCGGTCACGGCGCGCTCGGGACCCGGGGTGACGGCGACGCGGTCGAGCAGGCGCAGCTCGTGGCCGTGGGCGGGGAGCAGGCCGCGCATCAGGGTGCCGATGCCGCCGGCTGCGCCGGTGAGCAGGACGGTGCGCGGGGGGCGGGTGGCTGACATCGTGGCTCCTCGGTGGTGCGGGGCGTCGGGTGGACGGGGCGGCGGGGAGGCGGTCTTGACGGTGTGTCGGGGCGGCCTTAGCGTGCCTGTTCACCAATATGGACGCCGGGCAGAAATGTGTACACCCTGATGATGACACCTCGTGCTTCGGTCTTTCTGTATCCCTGGGACGTCGTCGGCGACCCCGCCGCCGCGCGCCGGGTCGCGGAGTTGGGCGTACGGCAGGTGACGCTCGCCGCCGCCTACCACTCCGTCCGCGCCGTGACCCCCCGCCACCCGCGCCACCGCATCGTCACCGCCCGGCACTCGGCGGTGCTCTACCCGCCGGACGCGCGCCGGTGGGCGGGCCGGGCGCTGCACCCGTACGAGCAGGACTGGGTGGCCGCCGCCGACCCCTTCGGCGAGGCGGCGGAGGCGCTGGCCGGCGCCGGTCTCGACGTGCACAGTTGGGTGGTCCTCGCGCACAACTCCCGGCTGGGCGCGGAACATCCGCAGACGTCGGTGGTCAACGCGCACGGCGACCGCTACCCCTGGGCGCCCTGCATCGGCCGGCCCGAGGTGCGCGACTACCTCGTCCGGCTCGCGGCGGAGGCCGCGACCCGGCCGGGGGCGCGCGGCTGCGAGCTGGAGTCGTGCGGGTGGTACGGGCTGGCGCACCTGCACGCGCACGACAAGACCGGCGGGGTGGCCCTGGACGCGGCCGGGCAGGTGCTGATGTCGCTGTGCTTCTGCGACCGCTGCCGCGACGGCTACGCCGCGTACGGCGCGGAGCCCGACGACCTGCGGTCGGCGGTCACCGCGGCGCTGCGCCCGTACTGGGACGGCGCCGCCGCCGCGCCGCCGGCCGCGGCGGAGGCGGTGGAGGCGGCCGGCACCTGGGCCCGGATCGTGGGGCTGCTGGGCGCCGAGCGGGCGGCGGCGGTGCTGGGCTGGCGGCGCGCGGCGGCGACCCGGCTGCAGCGCGAGGCGGTCGCGGCGGTACGGGCCGAGGCCCCGGACTCCGCCTTCCGCGTCCTGCTGCACGCCACCCCGGAGCCGTACGCCTGCGGCGCGAACGCCGGGGTGGACCCGGCGGAGGTGCTGCAGTTCGCGGACGGCCTGGTCCTCCCCTGCACCGGCGGCCCCGCCGCCCGTACCGCCGCCCTGGAACCCTGCGTCCCGCACCGCCGCCCGCACACGACCCTGGCGGCGAACCTCACGGTGGTGGCGGGCATGGGCGGCACCCCGTCGACCCTGGCGGCGGACGCGGCCCACGCGGCGAAACTGGGCGCGGACGAACTCCGGCTGTACCACGGTGGCCTGGCCTCGGCGGCGGACCTGGCGCGGGTGGCGGAGGTGCTGGACGCCTGACGTCGGGTGTCGCGCATCGGCGCTCAACTCCGGAATTACAGTGACACTTTGGGATTTACGGGTATTCTCGTTGCGTTCAGTTACGTTGTGTGGTTCTACGCTTCCGGAACGGAGTCGCCGGAAGCAAGGCCAGGCACGTGACAGAGGTCACGAGAACGGGAGGCAGGCATGACCCCACGCAACGCGACCCATCGCGCGACGGGCACGACGGCGTTGATGTTCGGCGACGTCCTGAGGCACTTGCGCGAGGCAGCAGGCATGACACAGGCGGAGTTGGCGAAGCTCATCCCCTGCGACCGGTCGTACGTTGCCAGGATCGAGGGCGGTACGAGCGTGCCGCCGGACACGTTCGCGGCGAAGTGCGACGAAGCGCTGGGCGGTAACGGACTGTTAGCGCGGCTGTGGCTGAGGGTCGATTGGTATCCGGACGTTGCGCATCCGGACTGGTTCGAACGGCGAGCGCAGTTGGATGCGGAGTGCGTGTCGTTGCGCGAGTATCAGGAGCGAGTCGTTACGGGGCTCCTGCAGAACGAGCAGTACGCGCGCGCCTTGTTCGCCCGAGTCACGCCCGATGAGGAGAAGGTCGCGGAGCGAGTACGAGCCAGGCTCAGCCGCCAGCAGCGGTTCCTCTCGTCCGAGGGCCCGATGTACGTCGTCGTGCTCGACGAAAGTTGCCTCCGCAACGTCATCGGAGGGCCGGAGGTCATGCGCGAACAGTGCGCGCACCTGCTCGCCGCGGGCCAGCGGGCCAACGTCCAGATCCAGGTCGCCCCGGCCGACCGGCCGGAACTCATCCGCCCCAACACCTCAATGTCGCTGATCACCCTGCCCGACGACCACCGGTGCGTCTACTCCGAGTCCCTCGACCGCGGTCACTTCGGCGAGGATCCGGCGGTCTACGAACGACACTTGCGGACCTATGATTTGCTCAGGGCTGACGCTCTGTCGGCTCGCGAATCCGCCGCTCTGATCGATGAGTTCATGGAGGGATACCGGCAGCATGGCCATGACGTGGCGTAAGAGCAGCTACAGCGGAGACAACGGCGGCAACTGTGTAGAGGTGGCTGCGGACTGGCGTAAGAGCAGCTACAGCGGCAACAACGGCGGCGACTGCGTCGAGGTGGCCGCCACCCCCACCGCCGTCCCCGTGCGCGACTCAAAGGACCCCGACGGCCCCCGCCTGGCCTTCAGCCCCGCCGCCTGGGACGACTTCCTCGCCGCCGTCAAGCGCGAGGAGTTCCCCACCACCTGACTGCGGCAGCGGGCTACGACGGTGGGGCCCGCGCCAGGGGCGATCGAGAGCGGTAGGTAACCCGGGACGGGGCGGATAGGCCGGTGTCGGGGTGGGCCGTCGTGCGTAAGGACGCCGCGGCGACGGGGGTTTGGAGCATTGGCCCCCCCTGGGCCCGCCGCCCGGCTCTCAGGAGTGCCGGCAGCGGGGTGTGGCCGGCGATGTGACGGAGCAGACGGCGCTCGGCCCTCGTATCCCGCCCGTGCCGCGGCTGGGTCCGGTTCGCGGGTGGGTTGCCCCGGGTTCGTCACCGCCACGTGCACACCGAGGGCCTTCGGGGAGCTGGATGCGGTCGGCTGACCCGCGTGCACGTAAGTGGGCAAACTTCGGCCCCGGAGGGCAAATTGCCCTAGTTTGGGAAGTGGGTTACGGCAAGTTATGACGCGAAAGCGACGCCTCCCTTCCCGCCCTGGCCGCCAGTTCGAGGCCCGACTGGACTAGGCGTAGCCCCGGACGAGGAGGGTGCCGACGCCTTGTCCCCCCGGGGGAGGGATGACCTCGGCCCGGGGGTTCGCGTACCCCGCATCGGCCAGGAGGGCCGACCACTCATCAGGACCGTAGTCCCATCTCGTCACCGCCCTGGCCGCGCTCAGCGTGCCCACCGGCGCCATGCCTTCGGCCGGGGGCTTGTGGGAGAAGGCCAGCACGCCACCGGAGGACAGCCTCTTCCGGATCAGGGGGAGGAGTTGTTCAGGGTCCGTGAACCAAACGGGTCCGAAGATGGAGAGAACCGCGTCGAACGTGCCTTCCGCGTGGCTCAGGAAGTCGGTCGCGTCCGCCGTGTGGAAGGCGAGACCGGGGAGGTGCCCCCACCGGTCGACGGCCTTCCTGCGCTGGCTCGGTGCGATGTCCACGCCGGTGCAGACGGCACCCTGGGTGGACAGATGGGCAAGATTGCAGCCCGTCCCGGAGCCGAGTTCGAGGACGGCCCGGCCCCCAAGGTCCCCGAGGACCGACTCACCGGGGCCGTGGTCCGCGTGCTGCGTCCAGTTCAACCACGTACACGCCCCGAAGGCGTTGGTCTCCCGCCGGGGCGTCCGCCCCCGGGCGTAGCGCTCCCAGGCGTCGACGACGTCCATGCAGAACCTTTCCTCATGGGGGCAACTCCCCTCGGTTTCCTGGGGGAGTTGCCCCAGTCGGTGCAGTACTACTTCCCGCTGTTGGGGCTGTCCGTGCACCCGGAGTGGCACTGGGAGCAGTCGGTGCCATCCTTCATGGCCCACAGCTCCGGATCGATCCGGAAGCCGGAAGCCCGGATGGCCTCGACCGTGTCCCGCAGGGCGGGCGGCTCCTGCGCGACCTGGCCGGGCAGGTGCGGAACGTGATGGAGGTAGCGGCCCGCGTGCTGGTCGCAGAACGCCGTGTAGTTGATCGAGTCGAGCACGAACGAGTGAACACCCCGGTCCACGGCCCGGGAGGGCCCCATACGGGTCCCGGGGCGCTCGGCGGAGGTCACCAGGTAGGCCACGGCCTGGCCGAAGACGCGCTCGGCAAGGTCACGTTCCATCGTGTGGTCTCGCATGATGAGTCGGACTTCCCGCTCCCATACCTGGGTGGGGACGCAGTTCCGGGGGTCCCGGACCTGTACCGCAGTTGCCATGAGCGATTCCCTTCACGCGGTCGTGCTCGGGCATGCCGGCCTCTGATGTCGGCAGCGGAAGAGATGCTCCCCCGATTCCGGTGCGGCATGGTGCCGTATGCACGTCGACGAGTAAAGATCACCGGCGGCACCATTCTGCCCATTCCGCCAGGCACGCCCTGGCCTGATCGCCGAAGACCGCAGCATCCTCGTATGCGGTGAAGCGGCGGATCAATTCCTGTACGTCTCGGCTGTCTCGGAACACGATTGCACCCAGGTCCAGTTCCGCGGTTGCCAGTGACTCGTCGTAGACGGTGAAGGTGTTCAGTGCCCCGGAAGTGAAGTGAACCCCCATGGGTATGACCCCCAGCCGGATGTTCTGCTGGTGGGTGAGGGAGGTGAGCCGATCGATCTGTATTGCCAGTTCTGTAGATGGGAGGAGCGGGTACCGCACGGCCTGCTCGGTCAGGATGAACGTGAATCGCTTGGTCCGATCGAACAGGACTCGTTGCCTGTCCAGCTTCATGGCGACTGCTTTGGCGAACTGCTCCGGAGGGGCCTGGGCCAGGCTGGCACGGACGTACTCGGGAGTGGCCAGGAGCCCTGTGACCATCGAGAGGAGGAAGTACCGAAACGTAGTGGATGACGCTTCGAGTCCGGCGAGTTGTAGCTGCTTCTTGTCGAGTCCCTTCCTTCGGAGGGCCCTGCCGTCCTGCCATTCGGTCTGCGCGATCCTGGCCAGGGCCATGACCTCTGCGGCTACGGCCGGAGGAGCCTCAAGACCTCGGAGAAGTTGTTCGACGTCCAGCAGCGAGGGGCGGGTCTTGTTACCCTCGATCCGGCTGATCTTGGACTGACTCATGTGGCAACGCGTAGCAAGCCGGGCTCCGGAGAGCCCGGTTTGCCTGCGCAGTCGCTTGAGTATGGCCGCCAGTTCACGACCCGACTGGTCTAGCTGGTCAGGATCGATGGCCACCGGTTCACGTACTCCCTGAACGGCATCGATTCCGCGAGCGCGATTCTCTGGTACTCGATGTACGGCGCGGGATCGCCCTCGTACAGTTCCCGGCTGATTTGCGTTCCGTCCGCCGCGTAGTTCATGATGATCACTTCGGACCGGTCGAACAGCCAGAAGTCCTGGACTCCTTCGAGAGGGTGCGGGCGGTCTGTCACATCGAGGATGCGGATGTCGTCTCCGGCGGCTTCGTGTACGTCGTAGTACATGAACTCGAACCGCAGATAGTCCGTCAGCGGTCGCGTGACGATGTGGACGCGCCCCTTGGACCTTCCTTCCGCCGTGATCCGTTTCAAGCCCTCTGTGTAGCCGGAAGAATAGCTCTCGGGGTTCAGCCGTTTCCCGGACAGGAAGTCCTGGATGTCCCCGTCCTCACTCGGCACCCTGTACCAGGGGAGCGTCTCCAGTCGCCACGCTTCCCGTTCGAACCCCTGAACCCTCGCCGTCCAGGACTCACCATCCAAGAGCACGCACGGCCTCCCTCAGCACGCTCTCAGGGATACGAACGAGAGCTTCCCCGGCCGGAGGCCGGAAGGTGGTGTCCGCGTGCCCTTGCACCACGATGGAGTGGTCGGTGGCCCGATACACGTTCGGGCAGTCGTCATTGTTGCAGTTTTCGTTCCCGTTACCCGTAAGCCGGGTCAGTTCCTCACGAGCCATGGCTGCGAACCCCTCTGTGGGCCCTTTGCGGGCCGGTCGTCACGACCGTACGAGTCGGCCGGGTAGGCCGTCCATGCCGGAACGTGACTATGCGCGTAGTTGCATGAACTGCGCGTGGCACCGGCGGGGGCAGTCCGTCAGGGGGTCGGGGTTACGTGGATTTTTGGGGCCTTGGTTGCGGTTGGGGGGCGGGTGCCCGCCAGGGTTGGGGCTACCTCGTCCAGGCCGATCGTCGCGGCGATCAGCGGGCGCGGGTCCACCGAGCCGTCCGCGTAGGCGGTGATCGTCGCCGCCAGGGCCGGGGACGCGCTCAGGATGCCCACCGCCGTGGCGTCCTTCAGGGCCAGGGCGCGGGTGTCCAGCAGGCTCGGGGTGCCCGCCAGGCCGATGTAGACCACCGTGCCGCCCGGCTCCACCCACTCCACCGCCCGCGCGGGCAGCGATTCCGCGTTGGAGGCGTCGATCACCGCCTCGTACGGGACGGAAGGCAGCGACTCCGCCGTCCAGCAGTGCGCGAAGCCCAGGGACGCCGCGAACTCCAGCGTCGCCGGGTCGCGGCCCAGGACGTGGACCTCCGCACCCGCCCGCCGGGCGAACATCGCGGCCAGCAGCCCGATCGTGCCGGGCCCCGTGACCAGCACCCGGTCGCCCGGTCCGAGCCGCGCCGCGCGGACCGCGCGCAGCGCGTTGCCGCCCGGCTCGACGAGGGCGCCCAGGGCGTCGTCGACCGTCTCGGGCAGGGGGTGCAGGGACCGGGCCGGGACCGCCAGCCGGGCCGCCAGCGCGCCCGCGCGGCCGAGGATGCCCACCTCCTCGCGGTCCTCGCACAGGTGCTGCCTGCCGACCCGGCAGCGGCGGCAGGCGCGGCAGCCCAGCATCGTGTCGCCCATCACCCGCCGCCCCAGCCAGCCCGGGTCCACGCCGGCGCCGACCGCCGCGACCCGCCCCGACCACTCGTGGCCCGGGCGTACGGGGAACCGCGAGCGGCCGTCGCGCAGATACTGCAACTCGCCCGAGTACAGCTCCACATCCGTCCCGCACACCCCCACGCGCGCGACGTCCACCACCGCCTCGCCCGGCCCCGCCACCGGCGGCTCCACTTCCACGACGCCCGCCCGCCCCGGGCCGTGCAGCACGAACGCCCTCAAGGCAGCACCTCAGTGCGACTCACGGCTCACCTCGGCACCCGAGGAGCCCACCAGGAAGTCGAGGTCCGCGCCGGTGTCCGCGCCCTGCACGTGGTCCACGTACAGCCGCTCCCACCCGCGCCGCGGCGCCGCGTAGCCCGCCACCGTCGCCGCGTTCGGCGTCCGCGCCGCCAGTTCCGCGTCCGGTACGTCCAGCGTGAGGCTGCGCCCCGGCACGTCCAGGCTGATGAAGTCGCCGGTGCGGACGAGCGCCAGCGGCCCGCCCGCAGCCGCCTCGGGTGCGACGTGCAGCACCACCGTCCCGTACGCCGTGCCGCTCATCCGGCCGTCGCAGACCCGCACCATGTCGCGCACGCCCTGCTCCAGCAGCTTGCGCGGCAGCGGCATGTTGGAGACCTCCGGCATGCCGGGGTAGCCGCGCGGGCCGCAGCCGCGCAGGACGAGCACCGAGTCGGCGTCGACGTCGAGGTCCGGGGCGTCGATGCGGGCGTGGAAGTCCTCGATGCTGTCGAAGACGACCGCCCGCCCGCGGTGCCGCAGCAGCTCGGGCGAGGCGGCGGCCGGTTTGACGACGGCGCCGGACGGGGCGAGGTTGCCGCGGAGCACGGCGATGCCGGCGCTGGGCTGGAGCGGCGCGTCGCGGGTGCGGACGACCTCGGGGTCCCAGATGCGTGCGCCGTCGAGGTGGTCCACCAGCGGGCGGCCGGTGACGGTGAGCGCGGCCGGGTCGAGCAGGTCGCGCACCTCGTTCAGCACGGCCGCCAGACCGCCCGCGCGGTACAGGTCGTCCATCAGGAACCGGCCGGCCGGCAGCAGGTCGACCAGCAGCGGTACGTCCGCGCCGACGCGGTCGAAGTCGTCGAGCGTCAGCCCCACGCCCAGGCGGCCGGCGAGGGCGAGGAGGTGCACGACGGCGTTGGTGGAGCCGCCGGTGGCGGCGAGCGCGACGATGGCGTTGCGGAACGAGGCGGCGGTCACGATCCGCGACGGGGTACGCCCCTCCCGTACCAGCTCGACCGACAGCTTCCCCGACTCGTGCGCCGCCTCCAGCAGCCGGCTGTCGGGCGCGGGCGTGCCGGCCAGCCCCGGGAGGACCATGCCCAGCGCCTCGGCGAGGACGGCCATGGTGGAGGCCGTGCCCATGGTGTTGCAGTGCCCCCGGCTGCGGATCATCGACGACTCGGAGCGGGTGAACTCCTGCGGGGACATCTTGCCCGCGCGCACTTCCTCGCTCAGCCGCCACACGTCCGTGCCGCAGCCCAGCGGCATGCCGCGGAACGTGCCGGTGAGCATCGGCCCGCCGGGGACGACGAGCGCCGGCAGGTCCACCGAGGCGGCGGCCATGAGCAGCGCGGGGATGGTCTTGTCGCAGCCGCCGAGGAGCACCAGGCCGTCGACCGGGTTGGCGCGGAACATCTCCTCCGCCGCCATCGCCGCCATGTTGCGCCACAGCATCGCCGTGGGGCGCACCTGGGTCTCGCCGAGCGAGACCACCGGGAGTTCGAGCGGGACGCCGCCGGCCTCGTGCACGCCGTCGCGTACGGAGCGGGCGACCTCGGTGAGGTGGGAGTTGCAGGGGGTCAGGTCGGAGGCCGTGTTGGCGATCGCGATGTGGGGCCGGCCGGAGAACGCGTCGTGCGGCAGACCGCGGCGCATCCACGCGCGGTGTATGTACGCGTTCCGGTCCGTACCCCCGTACCACTGGGCGCTCCGCAGCTCGGCAGCCATACACCGTCCTTCTGGTGGCAGGGGCGAACTCCCGCACAGTAAACGGCTGCTGCACACGCTGCCTACCCGTCGGCGGCGGTCCGGCCTATTATCCCAACATGTCTTGGGAAAATGCCGCGCCGCTCGTGCCGCTGCGCGCCCTGGCCAACCCGCTGCGTATCCGCATCGTCTCGCTGCTCACGGGCGCGCCGATGTCGGCGACGGAGGTGGCGGCGGAGCTGGGCATCGCGCACGGTTCGGCGAGTTACCACCTGAAGCGGCTGACGGCCGCGGGCTTCCTGCGGCGGTCGGACGGCGCATCAGGCGCCGGGGCCGCGGCCGGCGGCGCGGCCGGGCGCGGCCAGCCGCCCAAGCGGTACGAGTACGACCCGGACAGCGCCCGCCGCCTGGACCGCTCGGGCGGCTCCGGCCCGCTGCTGGAGGCGCTCTTCACCGATCTGCGCCGCCGCGCCGCCGCGGGCCGGCAGGTCACCAGCGCCGACGCGGAGGTCTGGCTGCCGCGCGAGACCTGGGCGGAGGTCTGCGCGCTGACGGAGCGTGCCGTACGCCTCGTCCACGACAAGGCGGGACCGCCGCGGACCGGCGACGGCGTCCACGTCAGCTTCACCGCGATGCTGCTCGAACTCGGCGGCGGGCCCGGCGGGCCCGGCGAGTCCGGCGAGTCCGGTGAGTCCCGCGCCCCGGGCGGCGCACCCGTCGGCCCGCGCGGCGAGCGCGGCTGACTCCCTTCCCCGCACGCACGTGCCGCATCCCCGGCCCACAGGAGTGCCCATGAACCCGTCCGCGCACGCCTCGCCCGACTCCTCCGGCATCCCCGCCGCCGACCTGGCCGCGTACGCCGCCCTCGTCCTCGACGTCGCCGCCCCCGTCGTCCCCGGCGACCTGGTGGCCGTCAACGCCGAGATCGAGCACGCCCCGCTGGCCCGCGCGCTCGCCGAGGGCGCGTACGCGCGCGGCGCCCGCTACGTCGACATCTGGTACTTCGACCCGCACGCCAAGCGCTCCCGCGTCCGCCACGCCGACGCCGCGACGCTCGGCGAGATACCCGGCTGGCTCGACGCGCGCAACCGCGAACTCGGCCGCCGCCACGGCGTGCTGATCAACATCCGCGGCGAGGCCGAGCCCGGCCTGCTCGACGACACCGACCCGGCCAGGGCCGGGCTCGACCGCATGCCCAACCTCGCCTCCCGCTACCGCCTCCAGCAGGGCGACCTCGTCCGCTGGACCGTCATCGCCTGCCCCACCCGCGCCTGGGCGCGCGGCGTCTTCGGCGAGGACGACGTGTCCCGGCTGTGGGGACACCTCAAGCACTTCCTGCGCCTCGACCGCCCCGACCCGGCCGCCGCCTGGCGGGACCGGCTGGCCGAGCTGAAGGCCCGGGCGGTCCTGCTCGACGGCCTCGGCCTGGACGCCGTGCACTTCGAGGGCCCCGGCACCGACCTGACCATCGGGCTGATCCCGGGCGGCCGCTGGCACGCGGTGGGCTTCGACAGCGCCGACGGCCGCCGGTTCGTCGCCAACCTGCCCTCGGAGGAGGTCTACACGACGCCGGACCACCGCCGGGTCGAGGGCACCGTACGGGCCACCCGGCCGCTCGCGCTGGCCGGCACGGTCGTCACCGGGCTGGAGCTGACCTTCGCCGCCGGGCGCGTCAGCGAGGTGCGGGCGAGCAGCGGCGCGGACGTCGTACGGGCCCATCAGGCGGCCGACCGCGGCGGGGCGCAGCTCGGCGAGGTCGCGCTGGTGGACGGGACGTCGCCGATCGGCAGGTCGGGCGTGACGTTCCTGGAGACGCTGCTCGACGAGAACGCGACCTGCCACCTGGCGTGGGGCGCGGGGCTGCCGCAGACCGTGCCGGGGGCGGCGGACATGAGCGCCGCGGAGCGGGACGCGCTGGGCATGAGCGTCTCCGCGGTGCACACGGACTTCATGGTGGGCGGCCCGGAGGTCACGGTCACCGGCATCGGGCACGACGGCGGCCGGGTGGTGCTGCTGCGGGACGACGCGTGGCAGCTCTGACGCATGACCGCCGTGGCGCGCGACGCCGTACGGCCGGCGCCGGACGCGGAACGCCCCCGGCGCCCGGGGCAGGACCGCCTGGCCGCCCGGCATGACGGAGCGCGCGGGCGCGGGGGAGTGCCCCGTACCCGCGCGCGTGTCCGCGTCCCGGCCGTCACTCCGCCGCGAACACCCCCAGCGCGTCGTACGCGATCCACGACCCGCTCGTCTTACGCACCGTCAGCACGTTCTCGCCCGCCGCGAAGAGGTCCGCCGCCAGCGGCAGTTCGTACGACGACGGCTTCAGCACGCTGCCCGGGCGGGCCGCGTCGCCCTCCAGCGAACCGCGGGTCGCGCCGCCGCGGAACTCCAGCGTCTTCACCACCCGCCCGTTGAGCGCCAGTTCCGCGGTGCCCGCGGCGGTGGCGTGCGAGTCGATCAGCCACAGCGCGAAGCCCAGGTCCCGCTCCGGTGCGGCCGGCAGGTCGAAGCGGAGCGTGAACGTGTGCTCCTTGCGCCCGGCCCAGGCGTCGCTCGGCCCCGGGTGCAGATAGCACCAGTCGCGGGCGGGGTCCGAGGTGCCGTGGCGGAAGTCGACGTCCTGCGGGAAGGCCGCCGGGTACTGCGCGCTCAGGTTCGGCGACAGCGCGAACTCCAGCCCCCGGTGGTCGAACTCGCCGACCCGCGCCACCGGGCGGCCCGCCGCTACCGACCGCTCGCTCGTCCCCGCCGCGGCGCGCGCGGGCCGGGTGCGGGCGCCGGAGTCGACCACGGCGACCACGGTGTAGCGGCGGGTCAGCGGCTCGGGGCCGACGCGGTGGGTGTGGTGCGGGAAGAGCGTACGGGCCAGGAGGGTGTCCCCGGCGGCGGTCAGCTCGTACACCTCGTAGTGGTCGACGAGTTGTCGTGCGCCGCGCGTCTTGTACGGCTGCCACGTCAGCTCGACCACGCCGAGCCCGCCCGCGGCGGCGAGCCCCGGGACGGTGCCGGGCGCGGTGCCGGAACCGGGCCGCCCCGCGGCGGTGTGCGCGGTGTGGGCGGTGGGTGCGGTCATCGTCAGCTCACCTTCTGCATGCCGGGGCGGTCGTGTGCGACCCGGAAGCGGCCGAGCGTGAACCCCGCCGCGCGGTCGTCGGCCCGTACGTACGGCACCGCCCGGTACTCGGCGGTGACCGCGTCGGCGTCCGCGTGCCCGAGGACGTAGCCGCGGCGGCCGTCGTAGAACCGCATCCAGGGGTGCTGCATCCAGTCCTTCGTGTAGTTGTCCGTCGGCGCGCCGTCGCCGTCCGAGGCGATGGACGTACCGAGGAACTCGCTGCCCACGACGGGCGATCCGGGGTCGGCGAAGTCCGCGAGGAGGTCGCCGGCGATGGAGCGGTGGCAGTCGCCGGTGAAGACGACGGCCGGCGGCACGCCGGGCTCGCCGAGGACGTCGAGGAGGCGCTGCCGGGCGGCCGGGTAGCCGTCCCACTGGTCGACGCGGTTCTCCGTCACCCGGACCAGGCCGACCTGCTGGAGCAGCAGGTTCCAGCGGGCGTCGGAGGTGCGCAGCCCGTGGTACAGCCAGCGCTCCTGCTCCGGGCCGAGCATGGTGCGCCCGGGCGCGTGCTGCTCGGCGGCGTCGGCCGGCTTGGGGTCGCGGTACTGGCGGGCGTCGAGGACGTGCAGGGTGGCCGGGCCGTAGCGCAGCCGGCGGTGCAGCCGGGCGTCAGGGCCGTGGGCGAGGGCGAGCGCGGGCAGCGGGCAGTTCTCGTAGTACGCGCGGTAGGCCACGGCCCGGCGCAGCAGGAAGTCCTCCTCGCTCAGGCCGTAGTACGACTTCTCGTCGGAGTAGTCGTTCTGCACCTCGTGGTCGTCCGGGGTGAGGATCCACGGCGCCGCGGCGTGCACGGCCTGGAGGTCGGGATCCGACTTGAAGAGCGCGTAGCGCACCCGGTAGTCGGCGAGCGTGTTCGTCTCGATCTCGTGGCGCGCGCCGGGCAGCGGGGCGCTGCGCCACATGTTGGCGGCGGTGATGCCGTACTCGTAGATGTAGTCCCCGAGGAAGAACACCACGTCCGGGTCCTGGGCGGCCAGGTCGCGGTACGCGGAGAAGTAGCCGTGGTACCACGCCTGGCAGGAGGCGGTGGCGAAGCTGAACGCGCCGCGCGCGGAGCGGGGGTCGGGTGCGGTGCGGAACCGGCCGACGGGGCTGGTGTGGCCCTGCGTACGGAACCGGTAGAAGTACTGCCGGCCCGGGCGCAGCCCGCGGACCTGCGGGTGGACGGAGTGGCCCAGCTCAGGCAGCGCCACCGCGGAGCCGGCGCGGACGACCCGGCGGAACCGCTCGTCCTCCGCGACCTGCCAGCCCACGTCGTAGCCCGCGCGCGGCATGCCGCCGTGGCCGTCGTCCGCGAGCGGGTCGGGCGCCAGCCGGGTCCACAGCACGGCGCCGTCGGTGGCCGGTTCGCCGCTGGCGACGCCCAGCCGGTACGGGTCCTCGCGCAGCCGGGGCGCTCCGCCCGCTGCCTCGGCCCGCCCGGCGAGCCCCGCCCCGGCCAGCAGCGCGCCGACACCGACGCCCGCGGCCTGGAGGAAGGACCGCCGGCGCGGGGAATGGGGTGGTGAAGTCACCTGAGCCTCCCGGGCGTTGTGAAGATCCGGAAGGATGTTCGCCGGGCGGGGTGGCCGGGGCACGACGTGCAGGTGAAGGGCCGCGGGACGGCAGAGAGACGCTCAACGGGACGGCGCGGGCCGGCCCGTGGGCGTACGGGCGGTCCCGCGGTGGCGTACGGGCCTCAGATGTACTGCGCGACCCGCCGCTCGGCGGCGTGCAGGTACTCGCTCAGCGCCTCGCGGGAGCGGTGGAGCGTGGTGATGTGCGCGTCGAGCCCGTCCAGCCGGTCGCGGAACTTGTCGATCAGCTCCGGGCACGGCTCGAAGTCGGGTCCCGTACCGGTGGCGCAGGGCAGCAGCCAGGCGATGTCCGGGGTCGACAGGCCCGCGTCGAGCAGCCTGCGGATCTGGGCGACGGTGAGCACGGCGTCGTCCGTGTACTCGCGGTAGCCGTTGCCGGAGCGCTCGGGCTTCAGCAGGCCCTGGGCCTCGTAGTAGCGCAACTGGTGCGCGTTGACGCCGGTGCGCCGGCTCAGCTCCCCGATCCGCATGCGCGCTCCTCCCCGCCCTCCGGGCTTGACCTTCATACCGGTGTGAACGTTGACCATTCTTCCATGACGACCGACACGCACGCCGAAACCGCCGCTGCCCCCGCCGCAGCCCCCGTCCCCGTCGCCGTCCTCGGACTCGGGCTGATGGGGCACGCCCTCGCCGCCGCCCTGCTGCGCGCCGGCCACCCCACCACCGTCTGGAACCGCACCGCCGCCAAGGCCGACGACCTCGTCGCCGCGGGCGCCGTACGCGCGGACACCCCCGCCGCGGCCGTCGCCGCCGCCCCGCTCGTGATCGCCTGCGTCACCGACTACGACGCGCTGCACACCTTCCTCGACCCCGTCGACCCCGCCGCCCTCGGCGGCCGGACCCTGGTCAACCTCACCACCGGCACCTCCGCGCAGGCCCGCGACACCGCGGCCTGGGCCGCCGGGCGCGGCCTGACGTACCTCGACGGCGCGATCATGGCCACCCCGCAGGGCATCGGCACCGCCGAGACCGCCATCGCCGTCAGCGGCCCGCGCGACGCGTACGACCGCCACACCCCCGCGCTGCGCAGCCTGGCCGGCGACAGCCCGTACCTCGGCGCGGACCAGGGGCTGACGTCGCTGTACGAGATGGCGATGGTCGGCGTGATGTGGAGCCTGCTCAACGGCTGGCTGCAGGGCGCCGCGCTGGTCGGCACGGCGGGCGTGTCCGCGGCCGAGTTCACGGCCGTCGCGGCGAAGGGCCTCCCGGCCGTCCTCGACTGGCTCCCCGGCTACGCGAAGCAGATCGACACCGGCACCTTCCCGCCGGACGACGCCACGCTGGACACCCACCGGGTGTCCATGGCACACCTCGTTCAGGAGAGCGAATCCCTCGGCGTGAACGCGGAGTTCCCGGCGCTGATCAAGTCCCTCGCCGACCGCGCCGCCGCGGCGGGCCACGGGGGCGAGGGATATCCGGTGATGATCGGGGAGTTCCGCCGCCCGGCGGCGGCACGCCCCGAGTGACCCCGCCGCCGGAATACCACCGACAGACCAGGACTTGGCAACGGACATGACCACGACCTCGTACGACCCCCGCGCGCTGCTGGCGGAGAGCCGGCTCGGCGTGCTGGCCACGATCAAGAAGGACGGCCGCCCGCAGCTCTCGCCCGTCATGCCCTTCTACGACCCGGACTCCGGCGTCCTGTACGTCTCGATGACCGAAGGCCGGGCCAAGACCGCGAACCTGCGCCGCGACGCCCGCGCCGCGCTGGAGGTCACCGCCCGCGACGGCCGCTCCTGGGCCACCGCGGAGGGCACCGCGACCCTCGTGGGACCCGGCACCGACCCGCGGGGTCCCGAGGTCGAGGCGCTGGTGGACTACTACCGCGCCGCGGCGGGGGAGCACCCCGACTGGGACGAGTACCGCGCGGTGATGGTCTCCGACCGCCGGGTGCTGATGAAGATGGCCGTGGACCACGTCTACGGCGAACGGCTCGGCTGACCCGCGCGCGTACACCGGGGTGACGGGCGGCCGCCCGTCACCCCGTTCGCGTCCGCGGGGGTCATCCCCGCGGCGGAGGGGGCGCGGCGGCGTACTCGCTTTTCAGTACGCGGAAGTGCCGTACGGGCGACGACGACGGCACGGGGTCCCGGCGGAAACGCTGGAGGGGTTCTTCGAGACCCCAGAAGCGGAGACCCCTTCCCATGGCGACCTTCCTGTACCGGCTCGGCCGGTTCGCCTTCCGCCGGCGCCTGCCCGTGGCGCTGCTGTGGGCGGCCGTCCTCGGCGCCGCGTTCCTCGGCGCGACGAGCGCCGGAGAACCGCCCGACGACTCCTCCTCGATGCCCGGGATCGAGGCGCAGCACGCGTACGACCTCATCGACGAGCGCTTCCCCGGCGCCGCGGCCGACGGGGCGGACGCCCGGGTCGTCTTCGTCGCCCCTGCGGGCGAGAAGATCACCGGGGGTACGGGCCGCGCGGCGGTCGGCGCCTTCGTCGCGGACGTGGCCCGCGCACCGCAGGTCGCCGCGGCGGCGAACCCCTTCGACGGGCAGGGCGGCGTCAGCGACGACGGGACGACCGCGTACGCCACCGTCACCTACGAGGTCGCGGAGGACGACGTCGGCGACGCGGCCAGGACGGCGCTCGACGACGCCGTGGCCCGGGCGCGGGAGGCGGGGCTGACCGTCGAGGCGGGCGGCAGCGCGGTGGAGTCCGGGGAAGCGGCGGGCATCGGGGAGGTCCTCGGGATCGCGGTGGCCGCCGTGGTGCTGCTCGTCACCTTCGGCTCGCTGGCCGCCGCCGGGCTGCCGCTGCTCACCGCGGTCGCCGGGATCGGCGTCAGCATGTGCTCGATCATGGCGCTGGGCAGTGCGCTCGGGCTGTCCTCGACGGTCGGCGAGCTGGCGATGATGCTCGGGATCGCGGTCGGCATCGACTACTCGCTCTTCGTCGTCTCCCGCTACCGCGAGGAGCGGGCCGCCGGCCACGAGCCGCGCGAGGCCGCGGGGCGGGCGACGGGCACGGCGGGCTCCGCGGTGGTGTTCGCGGGGCTGACGGTGGTCATCGCGCTGGCCGGTCTTTCGGTGATCGGGGTGCCGATGCTGACGAAGATGGGTCTGGGCGCGGCGGGGGCGGTGCTGGTGGGGGTGCTGGTCGCGCTGACGCTGGTGCCGGCGCTGCTGGGGTGGTGGCCGGACGCGGTGCTGGCACGGCGGGAGCGGCAGCGGAAGCGGCGGGGGAGCGGGGCCGCCGCGGCCGGTACGGGGCCCGGGGAGGGGGGCGTTGCGGGCGGTACGAGCCCTGCGGACCCCACGAGCCCTGCGGACGGTACCGACTCCGCGGACCGGACGCGCCCTTCGGCCCGTACACCCCTCGGCGTCCGCTGGGCCCGCTTCGTCCTGCGCCGGCCCGTCCCCGTCCTCCTCGCCACCGTCGCCGGGCTCGGCCTCCTCGCCGTACCCGCCGCCGACCTGCGCCTCGGCATGCCGGGCGACGAGGCCAAGCCCGCCTCCACCACCGAGCGCCGCGCCTACGACGCCCTCGCCGCCGGCTTCGGCCCCGGCTTCAACGGCCCCCTCACCGTCGTCGTCGACGCCCGCGGCGCCGCCGACCCGCGGGCCGCCGTCGCCGGGGTGGCCGCGGCGCTCGACGCCACCGACGGCGTCGTCTCCGTCTCCCCGCCGCGCTTCGACGAGGCCGGCGAGACCGCCGTGCTCTCCGCCACCCCCGCCACCGCGCCGACCAGCGAGCGCACCAAGGACCTGGTCCACGACATCCGCGGCCGCCGCCCCGCGACCGAGGCCGCCACCGGCGCGACGTACCAGGTCACCGGCGCCACCGCGCTCAACATCGACGTCGGGCAGAAGCTCCAGGACGCGCTGATCCCGTATCTGGCGACCATCATCGGCCTGGCGTTCCTGCTGCTCCTGCTGGTCTTCCGCTCCGTGCTCGTGCCGCTCAAGGCCGCGCTCGGGTTCCTGCTGTCGGTGCTCGCCGCGCTCGGCGCCGTCGTCACCGTCTTCCAGCAGGGCCGTCTGGCGGGCCTGTTCGGCGTCGAGCAGACCGGGCCCATCATGAGCATGATGCCGATCTTCCTGGTGGGCATCGTCTTCGGCCTGGCCATGGACTACCAGGTCTTCCTCGTCTCCCGGATGCGCGAGGCGTACGTGCACGGGGAGGACGCCCGCGCGGCCGTCGTCAGCGGCTTCCGGCACAGCGCCCGGGTGGTCGCGGTGGCCGCGGTGATCATGATGGCGGTCTTCGCCGGGTTCATGACCGGCGGCGAGCAGGTGATCAGGATGATCGGCTTCGGTCTCGCCGTCGCCGTCCTCTTCGACGCGGTCGTCGTCCGCATGGCGTTCGTGCCGGCCGTGCTGGCCCTGCTCGGCAAGCGCGCCTGGTGGCTGCCCGGGTGGCTGGACCGGCTGCTGCCGCGCGTGGACGTCGAGGGCGAGGCGCTGGGCCGCGGGACGCCGGGACCGCGGCCGGTCCCGGACGCCGGGGCGGGCCACGACCTGACGCGCGTCTGACGCGCCGGGCCGTAGGGTCGGCGGCCCGCACCGCGAGTGCGGCGGCCGGCCCCGCGGCGCGTACGACCACGAGCCGGTCCACCCGAGCGGAGAGCGCCGTGTTCCCCACCTGGTCGCGGTTCACCGACCGCCACCCCCGCCTCGTCGAGGCGGCCCTGCTGATGCTGGTGACGGCCGTCACCAGCCGGCAGCACGCCGGTGCCGCCCACGGCTGGGCCGCCGGGCAGCCGTTGGTGGCCGCGGCGCTGGTCCCGCTGCTGTGGCGGCGCCGGCACCCGGGCCCGGTCGTCGTCGCCACCGCCGTCTGCGGGGCCGCGTCCGCGGGCCTGGGCTATCCGCTCTCGCTGCCGCTGCTCGCGCCGTCGGTCCTCGCGCTGTACGAGCTGGCCGTACGCGCTCCGCAGCGGACCGTCTACGCCCACTACGCCCTCGTCCTCGCCCTGGTCGTCCCCGTCGCGCTGCTCGCCGAGAACGAGGGCCAGGACTGGGCCGAGGAGTCGGTCGGCCCCGTCTTCTGGCTGCTGCTGCCCGTGCTCGCGGGCATCGCCGTCCAGGCGCGGCGCGCCTACCTCGACGCGGTGCACCTGCGCGCCGAGCACGCCGAGCGCACGCGAGAGGAGGAGGCGCGCCGCCGGGTCGCGGAGGAGCGCGTACGCATCGCCCGTGAGCTGCACGACGTCGTCGCCCACCACATGGCGCTCGCCCACGCCCAGGCAGGCACCGCCGCCCGGCTGGCGCGCACCCGTCCTGACCAGGCCGAGGAGATCCTCGGCGAGCTGACCGGCACGACCTCCGCGGCGCTGCGCGAACTCCAGGCCACCGTCGGGCTGCTGCGCCAGCCCGGCGACCCGGAGGGACCACAGGGCCCCGGAGGACCCGGTGGGACCGGCGGGACCGGCGGCTCAGTGGAGCCGCTGGAGCCGGCGCCGGGACTGGACCGGCTGCCGGAGCTGGTCGCCGCCTTCGCCTCCGCCGGGCTGCCCGTCGGCGTCACCGCCGAGGGCGCGGCGCGGCCGCTGCCGCCGGGGCTCGACCTCACCGCGTACCGGATCGTGCAGGAGGCGCTGACGAACGTCGCCAAGCACGCGGGCGCGGGGGAGGCCCGGGTGCGGCTCGCGTACGCGCACGACCGGCTGACCGTCAGCGTCAGCGACGACGGCGGCGCGGGCCGGCCGCCACCGCCGCCGGGTGGCGGCTTCGGGCTGATCGGCATGCGCGAGCGCGCCCGCACCGCGGGCGGCAGCCTGCGCGCGGGCCCGCGGCCCGACGGCGGCTACACGGTGACCGCGGAACTGCCCCTGGCCGTAGGGCAGGAGACGCCGGCACCGCCCGCCCGCGAACAGGCCGCCGAGCCCTCAGGAGAGCCCCGATGACCGTCCGCGTGCTGCTCGCCGACGACCAGGCCCTGCTGCGGGCGACGTTCCGGATACTCGTCGACTCGTACCCCGACCTGGAGGTCGTCGCCGAGGCCGCCGAGGGCGGCGAGGCCGTCGAACTCACCCGCGCGCACCGCCCCGACGTCGTCGTCATGGACATCCGCATGCCCGGCACCGACGGCCTCGCCGCGACCGAGGCGATCTGCGCGGACCCGGAGCTGGCCGAGGTGCGCGTCCTCGTCCTCACCACGTTCCAGACCGACGAGCACGTGGCCCGCGCGCTGCGCGTCGGCGCCGCGGGCTTCCTCGGCAAGGACGCCTCCGCGGACGAACTCGTCGGCGGCATCCGCACGGTCGCCGCGGGAGACGCGCTGCTCTCCGCGGCCGCCACCCGCGCGCTCATCGCCCGCTTTCTCGCCACCCCGGAGCCGGGCACCCCGCGGGCCGTACCGGAGGACCTGGCGGTGCTCACCGCGCGGGAGCGCGAGGTGACGGCGCTGGTCGCGCAGGGGAGGTCCAACGCCGAGATCGCCGCGGAGCTGGTCGTCAGCCCGCTGACCGTACGCACCCACGTACAGCGCGCGAAGACCAAGCTGGCCGCCCGCGACCGCGCCCAACTCGTCGTCCTCGCCTACCAGTCGGGGCTGGTGCGGGCCCCGGAGTGAGGCGCGGGACGCGGGACGAGGCGCGGACACGGGCGGTGCGGCGGGGCCGGGGAACGAAAGAAAGCGGTCCGGGGAGGGACTCCCCGGACCGCTTCGGCATTTCGGACACTGTGCGGATGCCCGAGCACACCAAGAGATCGCGATGTGGCGATCTCACGCACCACCGCCCGGGCGCGGCCGCCAGTCGAGCGCGGGCGCATGGTTGAGGATCTCGTTCTCCAAGTGCTGCAGCGCGGGCCGGGGATCGATCCCCAGCTCCTCCGCCAGCCTGCGCTGGTTGGTGCGCAGCACGGCGAGGGCGTCGGCCTGCCGGCCGGCCCGGTAGAGCGCCAGGCTCAGCAGCTCGCAGCCGTACTCACGCAGCGGGTGCGCCTGCGTGAACGCCTCCAGCTCCGCCACGGCCATCTCGTGGGCGCCGACCGCGAGCAGCGCGGCGCACCGCCCCTCGATGACCGACAGCCGCAGCTCCTCCAGCCGGGCGACCTCGGGCCGTACGTAGGTGGTGTCGGCCACCTCGGCGTACGCCTGACCCCGCCACAGCATGAGACCGGCTTCTAATTCACGCAGTGCCTCCTGGGGCTTGCCCCTGTCCAGGGCCTCCCAGCCGGCGCCGGCGCGCTCGCTGAACCGGTGCACGTCGACCTCGACGACGTGGTTGTCCAGCAGGTAGCCGCGACCGTAGGTGCGGAGCACGGTCGCGGGGGTGCGCGGGGCGCGGTTGGGTTCCAGGACGCGGCGCAGGTTGGCCACGTACGCCTGCAGTGACGTGATCGCCGAGGGCGGCGGATTGCCGGTCCACAGTTCCTCGACGATGACGTCGACCGCCACCGGCTGGCCGACCTTGCTGACCAGCAGGGCGAGTAGCGCGCGTTGCTTCGGGGCGCCCAGGTCGAGCAGCCGTCCGTCGACGACGGCTTCGATGGGGCCGAGTGCCCGGAACTCCGCCATGGGCCGGGACGGGTCGGGGGTCATGGCCGGCTGCGCGGCGCCCCAGCGGATCGGGCGCGACGGCGTCGGGGGCGCGGACGGCGGCGCCTCCGGCAGGGCCGGAGCGCTGGGCGCTCCGACGACGACGGCGGACGGAGTGGATTCGAGTTCGAGATCGAGTTCCTTGGCGAAATACACCTTCAATATCTCGTTGGCGCGGCGGAGTTCCTGAACCTCTCGCTCCAGCTCCGCGATGCGCCGCGCATCTCCGGTGCCCGTTCCCATACGCTGCCCGCCCTCCGAATGGGTCTGGCAGCTTCCACCCGATCCAGCGCCGATAACCATCGTGTCGACGTTGGTTCTGTCGTTCGTCATCTCTGAACTCCCAACATCTCACCGCCTTTTCCGGGGCGCCTGGCCAGGGCCGGGTGTCGGCCTGGCCGGCTGCCGGCCGTACCGCCAAGCAGGATCCGGTCACCGTACGTTCCGTGCGGTGTACGCGAGTGGTGCTGCGCGGCGCTCTGCGGAGCGCTTCCGCCCCGCGGCATGACAGCGGACCGCCCGTGGGGCGGCGCGGGGGGTGTGCGCTGCCGGGTCACGAGGCGGTCCGCGGAGACGACGTGCGCCGCGTCGGAGAGCGTAGGCGCCGAATGGATTTGCTGCAGAAAAGCAGCAATCTCAACTGGAGTTTCGCGAAATTCGACCTTTGCCGGATATGGCGGCCAGGAGTTCTCTAGCCGACCGCGTGGCCAGTGGCCTGGATCCGGACCTGCGTCGATCATTAGCATTTCTGCTGCCCCCGTGTTTGTTGTCCAGTCCCCCGAGACTGGCCGGGGGTCAGCGTAGCCGTGAACGCTAATCCAGTCAAGGCCCGGCAATGCCGACCGCCGTTTTACGCGGCCGATACACAACGCAATGGATCAACGGCCGCCGGACACCGAGAGCAACGATCGATGTGGGGGCTTCGACGCTTTTCTCCCCGGCTATTCGATCTCAACATCGCAATGGGGGGTTGTCAACACGGTTCCCGCGCCCGTGACGCCTTCCTGACCTCGTATACGGGTGTTCCCGCACGTCGAAGGTCTGATCGATTACCGCGCCCGGGTCGGAGCGGCAAGGTCCTGCCATCCGCCGGGGTATGGCAAGAAGTTGTCAGTGAGGGTCTTGCCGGGACGTTTTTGCAAGATCGACCAATGCTCCACCCGAACCCCCTCGGAAGGGCTGCCGCCCAGGTGGGAGGGGGTGTGAGGAGCAAGAAAAGAGCGGAATTCTCAGCTCCGGTTTTGGCCTGTCCGCGCCGTCGGCGTAGACCTCGTGTCAGCACCGCCGGGCTCCGACCGGCGCGTAGCAGAGCGTGACGGCGGATCTTGGTGTACGGGCCGCGCGCGGGCCGTCCGCGGGGACGGTCCCGCGGGTGGCAAGTCCGGCAAAGTCGGCAATGAAATTTCATCCCGGTCCGCGGCGAACGAACGGATACCGCTCCGGGGCCGGTCAGCGGGCCGTCCGGATGCGGACCCTCACGTTTCCCGTACCGGGTTCAGGCGATTATCCCGGCGAAATAATCCGCCGTTCGCCGTGACGTCACCGGCGCCGCCGAGCGGGCCTCGGCGCGCGACGCGTCACCGGACGTTCTCCCGTCGTTTTCCGATTTCCCGGTGCGGTGAATTAAATCTTCCGCGCCGGCCCCGCGGGGCGGCCGGCCCTTTGCAATGAGAGCGAAAGCGGAATCGGTCCCGGGGGTGCCGGCGGCCGCGGCTCGGGGGGTGCCGCGGACCGGACCGGGAACGGTGGACCGCCGGTGCCGGCGCGGGCCGCGGGGGAGTGGCCGCGCGCACGGGAGGCATCCGGAGTCCTCACCGCGAGGTCCTGCGGCGCCGAGCGGGGCGGGAGATGGAGCGGATTGTCCATCTTTTCCCTTCTCGGGTCGGGGGCAGCAGCGATCCTCAATCACTTGACAGGTGGCGGCCGCGAAATGTGACCGACGATCAAGAACTTCTTTTCCCGGTGCTGGTCGGCGGGCCTGTCCCGACGGTGCCGCCAAGCCGGCGCCAACCCGCTGGATAGTGCCAGCCAAATCGCCCGGCCGATGCTGAGACCACGCAGCATCGGTAGAGAGACGTCGGCATGACGGTGTCGAGGAGGCTCATCCGGAAGCTCTGCTTCCTGATCGTGGGGATGACGACAGCGCTCGGTCTCGGTTGCCGCTTCCTGCGGTTCGGCGGCGGGCGGGGACTGCCCGGGATCCCCCGATGTCCTGCCTGAGCCGTCACCTCATGGAAGGCCGAGCATGGAAGCCATCGAAGTTCCGGTTCTGATCGTGGGCGGCGGCGGTTGCGGCCTGTCCGCGTCCATCTTCTTGTCCGACCAGGGCGTGGAGCACCTGCTGGTCGAGCGGCACACGGACACGTCGAGGCTGCCGCGGGCCCACTACCTCAACCAGCGCACCATGGACATCTTCCGGCAGCACGGGCTCGTGGACTCCGTCCACGAACTGTCGGCGCCGCCGGAGATGTTCGGGAGGGTGCGCTGGCAGACCTCGCTGACCGGGGACGACCCGCTGGACGGGCAGGTCATCTACGAGATGGACGCCTTCGGGGGCGGTGCCCTCACCGAGGTGTACGCGGAGCACGGCCCCGTCCTGCCCGCCAAGCTCCCGCAGTTGCGGCTGGAGCCGATGCTGCGCCGCCGGGCCGAGCGGGACAACCCCGGCCGGGTGCTCTTCGGCCACGAGCTGACCACCTTCTCCGACAAGGGCGACCGCGTCGTCGCCGAGATCCGCGACGTCGGAACCGGCGAGACCACGACGGTCACCGCGCAGTACGTCATCGCCGCCGACGGCGGCCGCACCATCGGCGCCGAGCTGGGCGTGGAGATGCAGGGCGTGCCCAGCATGCTGAACGTCACCACCGCGTACCTCACCGCCGACCTCTCCCCGTGGTGGCACGACGGCACGATCATCACCTGGTTCGTCAACCCCTTCCGCCCCGACCTCTCCAGCACGCTGATGGAGATGGGCCCCACCTGGGGCAAGCGGTGCGAGGAGTGGGCGCTGCACTTCAACCCCGGCGACGCCGACCGCGACGACCCGGAGGCGATGACCGCCCGGATCCGCGAGGTCCTCGGCGTACCCGACCTGGAGCTGACCCTGCACCGGATCAGCCAGTGGACCGTCGAGGGCGTGCTCGCCGACCGCTACCGCCAGGGCCGCGTCCTCATCGTCGGCGACGCCGCGCACCGCCAGCCGCCCACCACGGGGCTCGGCCTCAACGGCGGCGTCCAGGACGTGCACAACCTGGCGTGGAAGCTCGCCGCCGTGGTCGCCGGCCGCGCCGACGACAGCCTCCTCGACTCCTACGGGACCGAGCGCCGCGCCGTCGGCAAGCGGAATGTCGACTGGGGCCTGTCGACGTGGTTCCACCACAAGGTGGTGACCGAGGCCGCCATCGGCCTGGGCGCCCACATCCCGGTGGAGCGCCGCTCGGCGGTGTTCTCCGCCTACTTCGACCCCTCCCCGGTCGGCACGGCCGTACGGGCCCGGGCCGCGGAGATCTTCCAGACCCACCGCTCCGAGTGCCAGGCGCACGACCTGGAGGTGGGCTTCGCGTACGAGGACGGCGCGCTCGTCCAGGACGGCACCGCGCCCCCGCCCCGCGCGCCCCTCGGCAACACGTACCACCCCACCACCCGGCCCGGGCACATGCTCCCGCACGCCTGGATCGAGCGGGACGGCGAGCGCCTGTCCACCCACGACCTGGTCGGGCGCAGCGGCGGCTTCGTGCTGATCGCCGGTCCCGAGGGGAAGGCGTGGTGCGACGCGGCGGCCGAGGCGGCCGGGAAACTCTCGATCCCCCTCACGGCGGTACGCATCGGCGACGGCGCCGAGTACGCCGCCGCGGACGGCCGGTGGGCGGCGGTCCGCGAGATCACCGACGAGGGCGCCGTCCTGGTGCGTCCCGACCACCACGTGGCCTGGCGGAGCGAGTCCGCCGGAGCCGATCCGGCGGCCGCGCTGAGCGACGTGCTCTCGCGCGTCCTCGCCCACGGCGGCACCGGGCGCGGCCAGCACGCACGCAGCACGGCAACACGGCAGTAGAGCAGTACGGCAACACGGCACGACAACAGCACGACGGGGAGGGGGAAGCGGCTCCGGACACGATGCCCACCGGACGCCGCCGCCCCCTCGCCGGGCGCCCCGCCGGACCGACCGCGGTCCCGGCGCCGCGCCCCCCAGCCCGTACGAAATGTCCGGCTCGGCCTCGGGTCACATTCCCCTCGCCGCCCCTGTCATGAGGGTTGAGGACGCACGTCCGTCACACGCGACAAGGAGAAGATCGTGGCAACACAGAGCGCGGACGCTGCTGCCGGGCCCGGCCCCGGGGCCGCCGGAGCGGCGGAGCCCGACCCCAAGCGGTGGCTCATCCTCGTCGTCATCTGCGTGGCACAGCTCATGGTCGTCCTGGACGCGACCATCATGAACCTGGCCCTGCCGTCGGCGCAGGAGGACCTCGGGTTCTCGCTCGCCAACAGGCAGTGGATCGTGACCGCGTACGCCGTGGCGTTCGGCAGCCTGCTGCTCTTCTGCGGCCGGCTGGTGCTGCTCTTCGGCCTCAAGCGGAGCTTCCTCGTCGGCCTGGTCGGCTTCGCCGGCGCCTCCGCCGTCGGCGGCGCCGCCAACAGCTTCGAGATGCTCGTCTCCGCCCGGGTCGGCCAGGGCGTCTTCGCCGCGCTGCTCGCCCCTGCCACCCTGACGCTGCTGACCACGACCTTCACCGACCCCAAGGAGAAGGGGAAGGCGTTCGGTGCGTACGGCGCGGTCGCGGCCAGCGGTGCGGGCCTCGGCCTGATCATCGGCGGCGCGCTCACCTCCGGCCTCTCCTGGCGCTGGTGCATGTACGTGAACCTGCTCTTCGCGGGCGTCGCGCTGCTGGGCGCCGGGCTGCCGTTCGGCCGCAGCGCGGCCGTCAAGGCCATGCGGACGAAGCTCGACTTCCCCGGCGTCGTCCTGGTGTCCACGGCGATGTTCTGCATCGTCTACGGCTTCTCCAACGCCGCGAACGAGGACTGGAGCACCCCCCAGACGTGGGGCTTCCTGGTGGCGGGCGGCGTGCTGCTCGTCGCCTTCGCGGCCTGGCAGGCGCGCGCGGCGCATCCGCTGCTGCCGCCGCGCGTCGTCCTCGACCGCAACCGCTCCGGGGCGTATCTGCTGATGCTGCTCGTCGGCGCCGGCATCTTCGGCTTCTTCCTCTTCCTCATCTACTACATGCAGACCACGCTGGACTACTCGGCGATCACCTCGGGCGTCGCCCTGCTGCCGATGGTCGTGTTCACCGCCGTGGCCGTGAACATCGGCAACATCAAGATCATGCCGAAGTACGGTCCCAAGCCGCTGGTCATCGCGGGCCTGACGGTCAACGCCGGCGCCCTGGTCTGGCTGACCAGGGTGGAGGTCGACTCCAGCTACGCCGGAGCGCTCCTGGGCCCGATCCTCGTCCTCGGCTTCGGCATGGGCTTCATCTTCGCGGCGGCGCTGCAGACCGGCACCACGGGCGTGGAGCCGCAGGACGCGGGCATCGCCTCGGCGAGCATCCAGGTCGGCCAGCAGCTCGGCGGTTCCCTCGGCACGGCCCTGCTCAACACCATCGCGGCGAGCGCCATCACGGACTACGTGAAGGAGCACGCCCAGGGGAAGCCGCCGACCGAGGAGCTGCTCCAACTGGCCGCGGTCGACAGCTACGTCACCGTGTTCTGGTGGTGCGCCGGCCTCTTCGCGGCGGGCGCCGTGATCTGCGGTCTGCTCATCCGCTCCGGCCCGCTGCCCGCACCGGCCTTCGGTGCGAAGCCGGCGGACAAGGCGGAGAAAGCACGCTCCTGAGGGCAGCCGCCAAGTGGACGCCAAGTCGTTGCAGTGTGGTGGCCAAGTGCGGTGCCGGATCCTGGTTTGGCGTGAGCTCGGGGTGGTGTGCTGCGCGTGTAGGTCGGGTGTTTCGGCGCTGGTTGAGGTGGTGGCCTGGTGAGCGGGAGTCCGGTGCACAAGCGTGGTTTGTATATAGGTGTTCTCGCGCAGCGTGC
>NZ_JBIAMS010000036.1:0-81654 GCF_042874195.1 Streptomyces sp. NPDC004134
ACAACTACAACCACCACCGATGCCACACCGCACTCGACGGCCAACCACCCATCACCCGCGTCAACAACGCTTCAGGGCAATACACCTAGGCCCTGTCCGGCACCGCCCGCCGCACCCGCGCCCCGTCCCCGCCGCCCGCCGCGCTTCCCAAGACCGCCGCGCGCACCCCCTGTTCACCGCCGTACCGCCCCCGGCGGGCACCCGGCGTCAACCTGCCGCCGTCCGCACTTCGGGCGAACGGCGGGGGCCGGCGCGGGATCCGCGCGGGAATCGGCGCCCGGCCCGCAGGCGCCCGCAGACCCGCCGTGGCGCCCCGCGGCGGGTCCCCGCCACCTGCCCGTACGCGGGGAAACCCGCCGTCAACCCGCCGCCCTGCACCGGCGCCGTACCGCATACGATGCCGCGTACACCCCCCGAAACCGCACCGAGAATGGATCACCACCACCGTGACTGCTCTGACTCTCAGTTCCTCGTCCGCCACCGGCCTGCGTGCGGACGCCGTCGTCGTGGGCGTGGCCAAGAGCCCCAAGGGGCCCGTGCCGGCCCCCGGCGCCGAGGCCGTCGACGAGGCGTACGGCGGGAAGCTGGGCGCCGTGCTGGAGGCCCTCGGGGCGTCCGGCGGCGAGGGCGAGATCACGAAGCTGCCCGCCCCCGACGGCCTCAAGGCACCCGTCGTCGTCGCCGTCGGCCTCGGCGCCGTACCCGAGAAGGGCACCGGCTACGACACGGAGACCCTGCGCCGCGCCGCGGGCAGCGCCGCCCGCGCGCTGGCCGGCGCGAAGAAGGCCGCGTTCGCGCTGCCGCTGGACGTCGCCGACGACACCGCCGCCGTGGCGGAGGGCGCGCTGCTGGGCGCGTACGCCTTCAACGCCTACCGCGACGGCGGCGCGGCCGCCGACGACAAGGACGACAAGGGTGCCAAGGGCACCAAGGCCGGCAAGGCCGCGAAGGGCAAGGCGAACGGCGGCGCCAAGGCGGCGCTCGGCGAGATCGCCCTCCTCGGCGGCAAGCGCGACAAGGCCCACCGCGCCGCCGTCGAGCGCGCCGTCGTCCTCGCCGACGAGGTCAACCGGGCCCGCGACCTGATCAACATCCCGTCCAACGACCTGGACCCCACCGGCTTCGCCGCCGCCGCCCAGCAGGCCGGCAAGGAGCACGGCTTCAAGGTCACGGTGACCGATGAGAAGGCGCTCGCCAAGGGTGGCTACGGCGGCCTGCTCGGCGTCGGCCAGGGCTCGCAGACCCCGCCCCGGCTGGTCCGCCTGGAGCACCGGCACCCGAAGGCCGAGCAGACGATCGCGCTGGTCGGCAAGGGCATCACGTACGACTCGGGCGGCATCTCGCTCAAGCCCGCGGGCCACAACGAGACGATGAAGTGCGACATGAGCGGCGCCGCCGCCGTGCTCGCCGCCGTCTCCGCGGCCGCCCGGCTGGAGCTGCCGGTGAACGTCACCGGCTGGCTGGCGCTCGCCGAGAACATGCCCTCCGGCTCCGCCACCCGCCCGGGCGACGTGCTGCGGATGTACAGCGGCAAGACCGTCGAGGTGCTGAACACCGACGCCGAGGGCCGGCTGGTCCTCGCCGACGCGCTGACGAAGGCGTCGGAGGAGAAGCCCGACTACATGATCGACGTGGCGACCCTCACCGGTGCCATGGTGCTGGCGCTGGGCAACCGCACCTTCGGGATCATGGCCAACGACGACGCCTTCAGGACCCGGATCCACGTCCTCGCCGAGGCGGCGGGCGAGCAGTCCTGGCCGATGCCGATGCCGCCGGAGCTGAAGAAGGGCATGGAGTCCCCGATCGCCGACATCGCCAACATGGGCGAGCGGATGGGCGGCGGGCTGGTGGCCGGGCTCTTCCTGGAGGAGTTCGTCGGCGACGGCATCACCTGGGCGCACCTGGACATCGCGGGCCCGGCCTTCAACACCTCGGGTCCTTTCGGCTACACCCCGAAGGGCGGCACCGGCTCCGCGGTCCGCACCCTGGTCGCGATCGCCGAGGAGGCGGCGCACGGCGACCTGGTCTGACGTGCACCGCAGCCCGCCGGTGACCGGTCCCGGGACCGGCGGGGTGCGGCCCGCGTCTCCGTCTTCCGTCGACAAGTGCGAAGATGGCTGGTGGCAGGACAGGGCCTCAGTAGTAGAGCGGCCGATAAGGAGCCGCCGCCCGGCCGCACCACGGCCGGCCACCGGCGCACATGCATGGAGGACGTGACGTGGCGAACGACGCCAGCACCGTTTTCGACCTGGTGATCCTCGGAGGCGGCAGCGGTGGCTATGCCGCCGCCCTGCGAGGCGCTCAGCTTGGTCTTGACGTCGCCCTGATCGAGAAGGACAAGGTGGGCGGCACCTGCCTGCACCGAGGATGCATCCCGACGAAGGCGCTGCTGCACGCCGGGGAGCTCGCCGACCAGGCGCGCGAAGGCGCATCCTTCGGGGTGAACACCTCGCTCGACGGCATCGACATGGCCGGCGTGCACAAGTACAAGGACGGCGTGGTCGCCGGCCTCTACAAGGGGCTCCAGGGACTCATCGCCTCCCGCAAGGTCACCGTCGTGGAGGGCGAGGGCCGGCTGTCCTCGCCGACCTCGGTGGACGTGAACGGCCAGCGGTACACCGGGCGGCACGTACTGCTCGCCACCGGTTCCTACTCGAAGTCCCTGCCGGGCCTGGAGATCGACGGCAACCGCATCATCGCCTCCGAGCACGCGCTGACCCTGGACCGGGTGCCGAAGTCGGCGATCGTGCTGGGCGGCGGCGTCATCGGCGTGGAGTTCGCCTCCGCGTGGAAGTCCTTCGGCGCCGACGTGACGATCATCGAGGGCCTCAAGCACCTGGTGCCGGCCGAGGACGAGAACAGCTCCAAGCTGCTGGAGCGGGCCTTCCGCAAGCGCGGCATCAAGTTCAACCTGGGCACCTTCTTCGAGAAGGCGGAGTACACCCAGGACGGCGTCAAGGTCACCCTCGCCGACGGCAAGGAGTTCGAGGCCGAGCTGCTGCTGGTCGCGGTCGGCCGCGGCCCGGTGTCGCAGGGCCTGGGCTACGAGGAGCAGGGCGTGGCCATGGACCGCGGCTTCGTCCTGACGGACCCGTACAAGCGCACCAACGTGCCCACGATCTCCGCCGTCGGCGACCTGACCCCGGTCCTCCAGCTCGCGCACGTCGGCTTCGGCGAGGGCATCCTCATCGCGGAGCGGCTGGCCGGGCTCGACGTGGTGCCGATCGACTACGACGGCGTGCCGCGGGTGACGTACTGCCACCCCGAGGTCGCGTCCGTGGGCATCACGGAGGAGAAGGCCAAGGAGAAGTACGGTGCCGACAAGGTCGTGGCGCTGAAGTACAACCTGGGGGGCAACGGCAAGAGCAAGATCCTCAAGACCTCGGGCGAGATCAAGCTCGTCCAGGTCAAGGACGGCCCCGTGGTCGGCGTGCACATGGTCGGCGACCGCATGGGCGAGCAGGTCGGCGAGGCGCAGCTCATCTACAACTGGGAGGCGCTGCCGGCCGAGGTGGCCCAGCTCGTCCACGCACACCCGACGCAGAACGAAGCGCTCGGCGAGGCCCATCTGGCGCTGGCCGGCAAGCCGCTCCACGCTCACGACTGAGCCACGGACACACGCCCACCATCCCCCAAAGATCGTTAGGAGCAACCGAAACCATGGCGGTTTCCGTAACCCTGCCGGCGCTCGGTGAGAGCGTCACCGAGGGCACCGTCACGCGCTGGCTCAAGGCCGAGGGCGAGAGCGTCGAGGCCGACGAGCCGTTGCTCGAGGTCTCCACCGACAAGGTCGACACCGAGATCCCCTCCCCCGCCGCCGGAGTGCTGTCCTCCATCAAGGTGGCCGAGGACGAGACCGTCGAGATCGGCGCTGAACTGGCCGTGATCGACGACGGCACCGGCGGTGCCGCGGCGGCGCCCGCGCCGGCCGCGGCGCAGGCCGCGGCCCCCCCGGCCCCGCCCGCCGCACCGGCCCAGGAGCCCGCCCCGGCTCCGGCGCAGGCTCAGGCTCCGGCTCCGGTCGAGGCCCCGCCCGCGCCCGCGGCGCCCCAGCAGCCCGCGCCCGCACAGGCCGGGGGTGCCCAGGGCACCGACGTCACGCTGCCCGAGCTGGGCGAGTCGGTCACGGAGGGCACCGTGACCCGCTGGCTGAAGCAGGTCGGCGAGCAGGTCGAGGCCGACGAGCCGCTGCTGGAGATCTCCACCGACAAGGTCGACACCGAGATCCCCTCCCCGGCGTCCGGCACGCTGCTGGAGATCGTGGTCCAGGAGGACGAGACGGCGGAGGTCGGCGCGAAGCTGGCGGTCATCGGCAGCGGCGCGGCCGCTCCGGCGGCTGCCGCGCCCGCCGCCCCGGCCCCGGCTCCGGCTCCTGCGCCCGCACCCGCCGCCGCGGCGCCCGCCCCGGCCGCGGCACCCGCCGCTCCGCCGGCTCCGGCTCCCGCGCCGGCACAGCCGGCCCCGCCCGCGCCGCCGGCGCAGCCCGCTCCGGCGCCCACCCCGGCGCCGGCCGCTCCGGCTCCCGCCGCCGCGGCTCCGGCGCCCGTACCCGCCGCCGAGGGCGCGTACGTCACCCCCCTGGTGCGCAAGCTCGCCGCCGAGTCCGGCGTCGACCTGGCCACCGTCAAGGGCTCCGGCGTCGGCGGCCGGATCCGCAAGCAGGACGTCGTCGCCGCCGCCGAGCAGGCCGCCCGCGCCGCCGCCTCCGCCCCGGCCGCCGCCACCGCGGCGCCCTCGGCGGGCCGGCCCGCGGCGCCCGTGCTGGAGGCGTCGCCGCTGCGCGGCCAGACCGTGAAGATGCCGCGCATCCGCAAGCTCATCGGCGACAACATGATGCGCGCCCTGCACGAGCAGGCCCAGTTGTCCACCGTGGTCGAGGTGGACGTCACCCGCATCATGCGGATGCGGGCCCGGGCCAAGGACGCGTTCGCCCAGCGCGAGGGCGTGAAGCTCTCGCCGATGCCGTTCTTCGTCAAGGCCGCCGTCCAGGCGCTGAAGGCCCACCCGGTCGTCAACGCCCGTATCAACGAGGACGAGGGCACGATCAGCTACTTCGACACCGAGAACGTCGGTATCGCGGTGGACACGGAGAAGGGCCTGATGACCCCGGTCATCAAGGGCGCGGGCGACCTCAACATCGCCGGCATCGCCAGGAAGACGGCGGAGCTGGCGGACAAGGTCCGCAGCAACAAGATCACCCCGGACGAGGTGTCCGGCGCGACCTTCACCATCAGCAACACCGGCTCGCGCGGCGCGCTGTTCGACACGATCATCGTGCCGCCGAACCAGGTCGCCATCCTGGGCCTCGGCGCCACCGTCAAGCGTCCGACGGTCGTCGACCACCCGGAGCTGGGCGAGACGATCGCCGTGCGGCACATGACGTATCTGACGCTCTCCTACGACCACCGCCTGGTGGACGGCGCCGACGCCGCCCGCTACCTGGGGGCGGTCAAGGGCCTGCTGGAGGCGGGCGAGTTCGAGAGCGAGATCGGCCTGTGAGGCGAGCGCTCCGGTAGTTCCGTACGCACCGGCCGCGCCCCCGTTCCGAGCAGCAGCCCGGGCGGGGGCGCGGTCGTGTTCCCGGTGGGTGGGGGCCTGGGCCGAGCCGGCTCAGCAGGTGTCCCGGTACGGCGTCCCCGGCAGGTACGCCTCCCAGTCCGCCCGTGACAGACCGCCGCCCGCGCGGGCGCACACCGCCTGCCGCGCCCGCTCCGGATCCGCCGGGTAGGCGCGCGGCGCGGTGTGCCGCCCGACCGCGTAGATCTCGCTGCCGTCGGGGCTGAAGGAGACCGCCAGCAGCTCGTCTCCCGCGGTCGGCAGATTGCCGCCCAGCGACTGGTTCGACGCGGTGTCCCACAGCCGCAGCGTCCCCGAGTGCCCCGCGACCGCCAGCGTCCGCCCGTCCGGCGAGAACGCCAGCGCCGTCGCCGGCTCCGCCGCACCCGTCTGCATCCCCCGGTACGTACCGGGCAGGACCCCGAGGCGGCGCCGGCCCTCGCCGTCCCACAGCGTGATGCGGCCGGAGTCGTCGCCCGCGGCGAGGAAGCGCCCGTCCGGGCTGAACTCCACGGAGCGCACCCCGTCCTGCGCCAGCGGCCGCGGCGTCACCCGCCCCCCGCGCAGCGCGACGAGCTGGTCGTCGCCCGTGGCGAGCAGCCTGCCGCCGGGGTGCAGGGCCAGCGGATCGCCGCCGGTGTCGCGCAGCCGCCGCACGCGCTCGCCGCGCGAGACGTCCCACACCTCCAGGGACTCCCGGTCGGGTATCCGGGAGAGGATCAGCTTGCCGCCCGCCCCGTACGCCAGGCTGTCGAGCGGGTTGGCCCGCGCCGGGTCCGGCGTGACGACCAGCGTCCGTACGATCCGGCCCTTCGCCGTGTCCCACACGTGCACCCGCTCCGGCTCGTCGCCCAGCACGCTCGGCAGCGCGTACGCCAGCCGCCGGCCGTCCGGGCTGAACGCCATCAGCGGAATGCAGAAGTCCGCGACCGGATCCAGCCCCTCCGGCACCCGGCAGGGCAGCGGGGGCGGCGTCTGCGGCGTCCGGCCGCCGCGCATGTCGCGTACCTCGAAGACGCCGCGCGCCCCCGAGCGGCGGGCGGTGACCAGCTTGCCGCCGTCCGGGCTGAACGCCGCGCCCTCCAGCCGCCGTTCGTGCCAGCCGGCGCCCGCGATGCCGTCCAGCCGCACGGTACGGACGACGTGCCCGGACAGGCCGCTGAGATACCGCAGCTCCCTGTTGCCCGGCGTCACCCGCAGCTCCGTCGCGTACTCGCTGACCAGCGGATGGCGCAGCACCGGCGCCGAGGCGTCGGCGGTGCGCCACACGATCAGCTCGTCCGGGCCCACGGCGGCGACCAGCGAGCCGTCCCTGCTGAACTCGATCTCCGACAGCCCCTCGCGCTCCACCTCCAGCCGCTTCCGCCCCGTGGCCACGTCCAGCACGCGGAAGCCGGAGTCGTTCATCACGACGATCCCGCGGCTGTCGGGCGTGAACTCCAGCGCCGTCGTGTCGGCGCCGCAGGCGTCGCGGGCGGCGGGGTACGCGCGCAGCACGCGCTGCCGCGCGCCCGTGTGCCACACCTCGGGCACGCCGCTGTCCGGGCACACGACGACGAGCCGGTCGTCGGGGCTGACGTGGCTGAACCAGCCGGTGTCGCCGGTGACCGCCTCATAGGAGAAGAGCTTCTTGCGGCTGCCGACGTCGTAGAGCGCGAGACGCGTCCGCTCGCCGTCGAAGGACCAGGTGTTCGACACGTACGTCCGGCCGCTGGGCCCGAACCAGCCCGTCGAGCCGGGGATTTCGCCGCGGCGGCCGGGGCGCAGCCGCACGCCGCCGTCGTCGTCGGCGACGGCGAGGGTGCGGCCGTCGGGCGAGACGTCGAAGTCGGACTCGTCGACGGGGTGGCCGAGGCCGGGCCCCGAGTCGAGCCGGCGGTGGGTGGCGACGTCCCAGCGCTCGGTACGGTCCTTGCCGACGCTGGTGACGGTGCGGCCGTCGGCGCTGAGGAAGCGCTGCGCGCGCGGCTCGCCGTCCTGGGGGAGCGCGAACGAGTCGGACTCGCGCTGGTGCAGCGCGCCGAGCAGGGCGCCGCGGGTCTCCGGGGTGTCGGCGAGCCGCCAGGCGGCGACGCTGAGCTGCATGGCCCGTACGGGATCGGTGAACCGCAGGCTCCCGGCGACGGCGGCGACGCGGCGGGCCTCGGCGCGGCGGTGCTCGGCGTCGGCGGCGCGGTCCTGCTGCCAGGCGAACGAGCCGGCGACCAGGGCGAGGACGACCAGCGCGACCAGCGTGGTGAGCAGGCCGCGGAACCGGCGCCGCTCCCGGCCGCGGGCGGCCCGGCTGGCGGCGAGGAACGCGGCCTCGCCGCCGGTCAGCTCCTGCGGCCGGTCCGCGAACAACTCCTCGGCCTGCGCGAGCCGGCTGCCCCGGTACAGCGCCCCGGGATCGCGGTCCAGCTCCTCCCAGCCGTGGGCTGCCTCGGTGAGCCGGCGCAGGGCGCGCATGCGCTCGCGGTCCTCCTCGATCCAGCCGCGCAGGCGGGGCCAGGCGGTGAGGAGGGCTTCGTGGGCGAGGTCGACGATGTCGTCGTCGAGGGTCAGCAGCCGGGCCTCGACCAGCCGTTCGAGCACGTACCCGACGTCGGCGGCGGCATCGTCCCGGGCGGGGCGGTGGTCGGCGCGGGGGGCGGGGTCGGTGCCGGGGTGAGCCGTGCCGGGGTCGGCGCGCGTATCCCGCCCGCTCCCGCCGGGGGCACCCGCGTGCGCCGCTATCTCCGCCAGCTCCGACCGCGGTGCCGGGCGGCGGGTGTCCTGGGAACCCTCGCCCGGCGAGACCAGGCGGAGCAGTGCCCGGCGGGCGACCTGCCGCTGCGGCGGCGTCAGCTCTCCGTAGACCCGCTCCGCCGTCCGCGCGATGGCGCCGCGGACGCCTCCCGCCGCCTCGTACGCCTCCTCCGTCAGCGACCGGCCGCGCCGCCGGTGCCACGTCTCCAGCAGGACGTGCGACATCAGCGGGAGCGCGCCGGGTTCGCCGTCGACGTCCTTGAGGATGCGCGCCGTCAGGGCGCGTTCGACGATCAGGCCCTCCGCCGCCGCGGGCTTGACCACCGCCTCGCGCAGCTCCGCGGGCGACATCGGGCCGACGAGCAACTGGGCGTCGCGCAGCGCCTCGGTGAGCGCGCGGTGCTCGGCGCAGCGGCCGTAGAAGTCGGCCCGTACGGCGATGACCACCCGCAGGCGGCGCGCCGGGTCGCGGGCGGCGAGGAGGCGGTCGAGGAAGGCGGCGCGCTCCCCGGGGTCCTGGCAGAGGGTGAAGACCTCCTCGAACTGGTCGACGAGGAGGTACGTGTCCCCCTCGCCCGGCGCCGCGTCGAGCACGTCCGCGTGCGCACGCGCGGGGTGCTCGCCGGGCGTGAGGATCCGCAGCGCGGCGGGCGGCGGACAGGCCGGCTCCCGGCCGCCCCCGTCCGGCTCCCCCGGCGTCTGCTCTCCGTGCTCGGCCTCCTCCGCGTCCTCGCCGTCCCGTCCCCGTACGCCCCCCGACTGCAGCGCCGGTACGAGCCCCGCGCGCAGCAGCGACGACTTCCCGCTCCCCGACGGGCCGAAGACCGCCGCGAAGCGGCGGGCGCGGACCAGCTCCACGAGGTCCGCCGTGAGCCGGTCGCGGCCGAAGAACCGGTCGCGGTCGCCCGGTTCGAAGCGCGCCAGGCCCCGGTACGGCGGCGCCGTGTCGCCGTACCGGAGCGGCTGCTCCGCGTCCTCCGCCGCCGCCTGCCGCCAGCGCCACTCCCACTCGCCGCGGTCGCCGCCGCAGGCTTCGGCGTACGCCAGCGCCACCGGCAGCGACGGCAGCCGGTCGCCGGCGGCGGCCTGCGACAGCGCCGTCACCGAGTACGGCCCGCGCGCGGCGAGCTGCCGGTAGGTCGGTCCCCCTGCTTCGGCCCGCAGCTTGCGCAGCTCGTACGCGAAACGCTGGACCGGGCCCGCGGACGGATCCACGGGCTTCTCGCGCCGCCCCATGGGCGGACCCCCCTTGCTGCCCTGCTCCCCTGCTCCCCCGGGTCGCTCCCCACGATAAACCGCGCCGCCGGCGCCGTACGACGGCCCTCGGGGATTGTTCAGAAGGGCCGAAACGGGGTGCTGAACAACGATCCTGCCGATCTAATCGGTCCAGACCGAACAATATGAAGGGACTTCCCATGAGCACTTCGGGGGGAGGCCGCCGCCGCATGCGACAGCGCATCGTATGGGGGGCGTTGACGGCCGTCGCGGGCACCGCGGCCGCCGTCGTCGTGGCCCTGCCGCTCGGCGCGGCGGGCGACGACCGACAGGACGGGGATCCGGGGGTGGCCGCATCGTCCCCGGCACCCGGCGCGCTGGGGACGCCGGGCACCGGGGGACCGGGCACCGCTCCGCTGCCGAGCGAGAAGACGGGCACCGGCAGCGACCCGCTGACGCCGGACGAGGAGCAGCGCGCCGAGGAGCTGGCGCTCGCCGGGGACCGGCCGCTGCGTACGGAGAGCGAGGGGGTCAGGGGCCGCGAGGGCGTGCCGCAGCTCGTCAACACCGACCTCGCCGACTCCTCGGTGACCGCCGGCGACGACCGGATCGCCGACGTGTACTTCTACGACTACGCGCGGGACACGCTCGTCCAGAAGAGCGTCAACCTCAGCAGCAACGAGGTCGTGGACACCGTCGAGTCCACCGGCGCGCAGCCCCCGCCGGCCGCGCCGGAGGCGGAGGCCGCCGCCGACCTGCTGGTGGACAGCCCCGCCGGGGCCGGACTGCGGCAGGACTACAAGGCGGCGACCGGCAAGGAGCTGACCGGCGCCGGGCAGTTGCAGGTCCAGGGGATGACGTACGAGGCGCGGCCGGGCGACTCCGGCGGCCTGGAAAAGTGCGGCGAGCACCGCTGCGTGCGGCTCTTCACCCGGGTCAAGGACGGCCCGTGGATCGACACCCGCGACTTCGTCATCGACCTGAGCGAGCGGAAGGTGCACCATGCGTAACCCCACGACCCACGGGCCACAAGCGCCGGACGCCGGCTCCGGCGCACCCGCCGGCCGGCGCGGGGGCGCGTTCTGGCGCCGCCCCTCGACCTGGCGCGGGGGCGCCGTCGCCGCCCTGGTCCTGCTGCTCCCGGCCGCCGGGCCCGCGGCGCTGCCCACGGCCGGCGCCGCGACGCCGAAGGCGCCGCAGGCGGCGGCGCCGGACTGCAGCGAGGAGTACCGGATCACGCACAAGCTGCCCAACGGCACCGAGTGGCAGATGTGTTACCGGAACAACGACTACGCGGGCCTGGTCCTGGAGGACATCTCGTACAAGCCGAAGGGCGCCAACAACGCCGTCCCGGTGCTCAACAGCGCCCGGCTGGGCCAGATACACGTGCCGTACGACGACGGCGGCATCGAGTACTACGACGTCACCGACATCTCGCTCGGCACGTCGCCCGTGTCGCTGAAGGAGAAGGACTGCCCCGGCGGCACCCGCCGCCCGGTGAAGGTCGGCGGCGAGGCGTACGACGCGGTGTGCGTCACCCAGCAGCCGCGCGGCTTCGCGCACTTCGGCAACAGCTTCGACGTCGGCGAGGAGAACGGCCGCAACGACAGCGCGCAGGGCGACGACCTCGTCGTCTACACGATCCACTCGGCGGGGTACTACTACTACATCACCCAGTGGAACTTCTCCGACGACGGCACCATCACCGCCAAGGAGGGCGCCACCGGCAACCTCTCCCCCGGTGACTTCGACGCCTCGGACAAGCAGGGCTGGCCGATCGGCAAGGAGTCGCGCGACCGCGCGACCAGCCACCAGCACAACATCTTCTGGCGGCTGGACTTCCAGACGGACAGTGCCCGCCCGGCGAAGATCCAGCAGTACGACACGGACCGCAGCGGCACCGGCGAGGGCGGCTACCCGGCCCAGGAGACGACCCGCAAGAACGTCACCAAGGAGACGTCGGGCAACTCCGACCAGCACCGCTGGTGGCGCGTGAGCGGCACGGCGGGCAAGAACGGCGACGGGCACACCCGGTCCTGGGAGCTGGTGCACAACAACAGCGCGCGCTACACGGGGCGCAAGTTCACCAGCAAGGACGTGTACTTCACGCAGTACAAGAAGTGCGAGAAGTTCCCGAACCACAACCGGCGGTGGGACTCCAACTGCTCGAAGGACATCGTCGCCGCCACCAACGGCGAGCAGCTCAAGCACCCGATCGTCTGGGTGAACGTCGGCTTCCACCACATCGCCCGCGACGAGGACCAGACGCCGATGCCGGTGCACTGGCAGGGCTTCCAGCTCTCGCCGCGCGACGTGACGGACATGAGCCCGCTCACGCCCGACCGGCTGCGCAAGCCGCAGTACAACGGTGATCCCTTCGACTGAGCGAGGGCACCTCGCGCGCTGACGCACGCTGACGCGCACCTCCGCGGCGTCCCCGTCCGGCTCCGGTCCGGGCGGGGGCGCCGTATTCTCGTCTGCACCCCCTGCGCGTATGTGTGAGCACCCGAGGAGATGCCGATGCCCCCTACCGTCGTCCACCCGTCGCTGCGCGAGCAGATCCGCGAGCACATCGTGGAGGGCGTCGTCAGCGGCCGGTGGAAGCCGGGCGAGCGGATCGTGGAGCGGCGGATCGCGGTCGAGCTGGAGGTCAGCCAGACGCCGGTGCGCGAGGCGCTGCGCGAGCTGGAGAGCATGCGGCTGATCGAGTCGGCGCCGAACAAGGGCGTACGGGTCCGCGACCTGACGGCGGCGGATCTGGAGGAGATCTATCCGGTACGGGCCGGCCTGGAGCAGATCGCGGCGGAGCTGGCGGCGCCGCGGCTGGCCACGGACGTCTCGGCGCTGGAGCCGCACGTGGCGGCGCTGCGGGAGGCGGACGCGAAGGGCGACGGCGGGTCGCAGGTCAGGCACACGGTGGCGTTCCACCGGGAGCTGGTACGGGCGTCGGGGAACAGCGTGCTGCTGCACACGTGGGAGTCGCTGGGGATCGAGATCTACACGTCGCTGGCGATCCGCTGGCTGGGCACGCGCCAGCAGTCGTACGCGGAGGAGCACGCGGACATCGTCGAAGCCTTCCGCCGCCGCGACCCGGCAATCGCAGAACTGGTCAAATCCCACGTCCTGGGCTGCGCCCCCGCATAACCGCCCCCCGCCCGACCCCGGGGGCGCCACCCTCTCCCGGGGCCCCGCCACGGCCCCGGGGACTGCACCCCGACCCCCGGGTGCCGTACCCCGACCACGACGGGGCTCCGCCCCCAGCCCCAGTCGGTGGCTCCGCCCGCACCCCCTCGGTGCCACGCACCGACCCCCGGGTTCTGCACGCCGACCGCGACGGGGCTCCGCCCCCTGCCCCAGCCCGTGGCTCCGCCCGCACCCCCGGTGGCACGCACCGAACACGACCGGTCGCCAAGCCCCCGAGCCCCCGGCGCTCTGCTCAGCCCGTACGAGCCGCCGCCCGCGCCGGAGGCGACCCGCGCCGGCCGCAGGCACCGCGTGCACGGCGGGATGGCACGGCATGCCTACTTTTTGGTTTCGGAAGTATTTTGCCGTCCAACCTTTGATCGATCATCGATCGGAGACTTACAGTTCGGTCGAGGAGGTAGTTGCCATGCAGAGTCAGCTCGACCAGCTCCCCGACCGCGACCCGCAGGAGACCGCCGAGTGGCGGGAGTCCCTGGACGCGGTGGTGCGGCACGCCGGGCCCGACCGGGCCGCGCAGGTGCTGCGCCGTACCGTCGCGCACGCCGGGGATGCCGGTCTGGACGTGCCCGCGTTGCTGGAGACGCCGTACGTCAACACCATCCCCACCGCCGCCGAGCCCGAGCTGCCCGGTGACCCCGGGCTGGAGCGGCGCATCGCCGCGTGGAACCGCTGGAACGCCGCCGCGATGGTGACCCGCGGGTCCCGGTTCGGGCTCGGGGGGCACATCGCCACCTTCGCCTCCGCGGCCTGGCTCTACGAGACCGGCTTCAACCACTTCTTCCGCGGCAAGGACGACCCCCGCGCCCCCGGCTCCGGCGACCAGCTCTACATCCAGGGCCACGCCTCCCCCGGCATCTACGCCCGCGCCTTCCTCGACGGCCGGCTCACCGAGGCCCACCTCGACCGGTTCCGCCAGGAGGCCGCGCCCGGCGCCGTCGAGGGGCTGCCCTCGTACCCGCACCCGCGGCGGCTGCCGTGGCTGTGGGAGTTCCCGACGGTCTCCATGGGCCTCGGCCCGATCTCCGCGATCTACCAGGCGCGGTTCAACCGCTACCTCGCCAACCGCGGCATCAAGGACACCTCCGCCAGCCACGTGTGGGCCTTCCTCGGCGACGGCGAGATGGACGAGCCCGAGTCGACCGCCGCGCTCGCCCTCGCCGCCCGCGAGCAGCTCGACAACCTCACCTTCGTCATCAACTGCAACCTCCAGCGCCTCGACGGCCCCGTACGCGCCAACTTCAAGGTCGTACAGGAGCTGGAGGCCCAGTTCCGCGGCGCCGGCTGGAACGTCGTCAAGTCGCTGTGGGGCTCCGCCTGGGACGAGCTGCTCGCGCTCGACACCACCGGCGCGCTCGCCCGCCGGCTGCGGGCCGTGCCGGACGCGCAGTTCCAGACGTACGCCACCCGCGACGCCGCGTACATCCGCGAGCACTTCTTCGGCGCCGAGCCCGCGCTCGCCGAGCTGGCGAAGCTGCTGAGCGACGACAAGATCCTCGACTGCTTCCGCCTCTCCCGCGGCGGCCACGAGCCGCGGAAGGTCTACGCCGCGTACCGTGCCGCCGTCGCGCACGAGGGCGCGCCGACCGTGATCCTGGCGCAGACCGTCAAGGGCCACACCCTCGGCAAGGGCTTCGAGTCGCGCAACGCCAACCACCAGATGAAGAAGCTGACCGGCGCCGAGTTCCGCGACATGCGGGACCTGCTGGAGCTGCCCATCCCGGACAGCGCGCTGGACGGCGACCTCGTGCCGTACGCGCACCCCGGCCCCGACTCCCCCGAGGTGCGCTACCTCCAGGAGCGCCGCGCAGCCCTCGGCGGCCCCGCGCCGGCCCGCCGGGTGCACCCGGTGGCGCTGCCGGAGCCGTCGGCGAAGCCGTTCGACGCGCTCGCGAAGGGCTCGGGCAGCCAGGAGATCGCGACGACCATGGCGTTCGTCCGCCTGGTCAAGGACCTCATGCGGGACAAGGAGACCGGCCGCCGCTGGGTGCCGGTGGTGCCGGACGAGGCCCGTACGTTCGGCATGGAATCGCTCTTCCCGAGCGCCGGGATCTACTCCCCGCGCGGGCAGGGCTACGACCCCGTCGACCGCGACCAGCTCCTCTACTACAAGGAGGCGGCGAACGGGCAGATCCTCAACGAGGGCATCACGGAGGCCGGTTCGCTGGCGTCCTTCACGGCCGCGGCCACGTCGTACGCGACGCACGGCGAGCCGATGATCCCCTTCTACATCTTCTACGCGATGTTCGGCTTCCAGCGCACCGGCGACCAGTTCTGGGCGCTCGCCGACCAGTTGGGCCGCGGCTTCGTCATCGGCGCCACCGCAGGACGCACCACCATGACCGGCGAGGGCCTCCAGCACGCCGACGGCCACTCCCCGCTGCTCGCCTCCACCAACCCCGCGGCGCTGATCTACGACCCGGCGTTCGCGTACGAGGTGGCGGTCATCGTCAAGGACGGGCTGCGCCGCATGTACGGGGAGGCAGCCCCCGGCGAGGACCCGGACGTCTTCTACTACCTCACCGTCTACAACGAGCCGAAGGTCCAGCCCCCGATGCCCGCGGGCGTCGAGGAGGGCATCGTCCGCGGCCTCTACCGCTACCGGACCGCCGACTCCCCCGCCGGCTCCCCCGCCGGCTCCACTGCCGGCTCCACTGCCGAGGCCACCGAGGACGCCCCGCGCGCCCAGGTGCTCGCCTCCGGCACCGCCATCCACTGGGCGCTCGACGCCCAGCGACTGCTCGCCGAGGACTGGGGTGTCGCGGCCGACGTCTGGTCCGCCACCTCCTGGAGCGAGCTGCGCCGTGACGCCCTGTCCTGTGACGCGGCGCAGCTTCGCGGCGAGGACCGGGTCCCCTACGTCACCCGTGCTCTGGAAGGCGCACCGGGCCCGGTTCTCGCCGTCAGCGACTGGATGCGGCAGGTGCCCGACCAGATCGCGCAGTGGGTCCCGCAGGAGTACACCTCGCTGGGCACGGACGGCTTCGGCCTCTCCGACACCCGCGAGGCGGCCCGCCGGCATTTCGGGGTCGACCCGGAGTCGATCGTCGTGGCGGTGCTGGACCGGCTCGCGCGGCGGGGCGAGGTGAAGAAGGAGACGGTCGCCGCGGCGGCGGCGAAGTACGGGCTGGCCTGAGGCCGCCCGGGCGCTGCGGCGTACGACGTACGGGCCCGGTCTGCGGGGATGCAGGCCGGGCCCGTGCCGGCCGCGCGTCCTTACCGGCCTAGTCCGGCTGGTCCGGGAAGCTGCGCAGCTTCAGCAGCGCCGCGACCAGGCCGCCCCAGACGATCACGATCGCGACGACAAGCATGACGATGGCGCTCGCCGACATCAGGTGCCCTCCTTCACCGGTTCCGGGTCCTCCACGGGCCGTGCCTCCGGCGCCCGGCCACCGATGTCGCCGTGGTGCCGCCACGGGATCAGCGCGGCCAGCACGCCGACGAGCAGCGCACCCGCGGCGACGCCCCAGCCGGCCCAGCCGAGGAACGAGCCGGGGTAGCCGCCGTAGTTCTCGTCCAGCTCGGTGCGCAGGCTGTCGACCATCATCCAGCCGAGCACCAGCGGCGTGACGACCCCCAGGCATATCAGCCACACCCGCCCCATCCGCACCGCGGACGTGGCGTTGGCGTCCCGCTGGAGCAGCGGCAGCCGGCGCAGCACCCAGGCCACGACGACGACCGACACCAGGCCGGCGAGCACGATGCCGTACTGGTTGATGAAGTGGTCGGCGGCGTCGAGCAGCGTGAGCCCGCCGTCGTTGGCGAACGCCAGCACGGACACCGCGGTGAGCACGCCGCCGACGATCGCGACGGCCGCCCTGCGGGACAGGCCCGTACGGTCCTCGACCGCGGCGACCTGCACCTGCACGATGCTCACCAGCGAGGTCAGGCCGGCGATCACCAGCGACAGGAAGAACATCACGCCGAAGAACGCGCCCCCCGGCATGCTGGAGATGATCGCCGGGAACGCCACGAAGGCCAGCCCGACGCCCGAGGTCGCCAGCTCGTTCACGCCCACGCCCTGCTGCGCTGCCATGAAGCCGAGCACCGAGAACACGCCGATGCCGGCCAGAATCTCGAACGAGCTGTTGGCGAAGCCGGCGACGAGCGCGGAGCCGGACAGGTCCGACTTGCGGCCCAGGTACGAGGCGTACGTGATCATGATGCCGAAGCCGATGGACAGCGAGAAGAAGATCTGCCCGTACGCGGCGACCCACACGCTGCCCTCGCCCAGCGCCCCCCAGTCCGGCTTGAAGAGGGCGTCCAGGCCCTCGCCGGCGCCGTCCAGGGTGACCGCGCGGACCACGAGGATGCCGAAGAAGACCAGCAGTGCCGGGATGAAGACGCGGTTGGCCCACTCGATGCCGCGGCGCACGCCGAGCCAGAGGATGACGAGTGTGACCAGCCACACCCCGAGCAGCGGCCACATCACGCCGGGCACGAAGGTGGAGACGGTGCCCGGTTCGCCGGACTTGAGGAAGTCCTCGGCGAAGAAGGCGTTGGGGTCGTCGCCCCACGACTCGTCGATCGAGAAGCCGACGTAGCGGACGGCCCAGGCCAGGATCACCGCGTAGTACGCGGAGATCACGAAGCAGATCGCCACCTGCCACCAGCCGATGGCCTCGGCGGGGCGGGCGAGCTGGCGGTAGGCGCCGGGCGGGGAGGAGCGGTAGCGGCGGCCGATGACGTATTCCATGATCAGGAGCGGGAGTCCCGCCGTCAGCAGGGCCACGAGATACGGCAGAAGGAAGGCGCCGCCGCCGTTGTCGTAGGCGACGTAGGGAAAGCGCCAGATATTGCCGAGACCGACCGCGGATCCGATCGCGGCGAAGAGGAAGCCTGCCCGGTTTCCCCAACGCTCACGAGGCTCGTTGGACATATGAAACTCTCATGTTCTTTGGTGCAGTACCGAAGGACGGTATCAGGGCGCTGCATGATGGCTGGCATGCGTGCCGCCCGTCTGATCCACCTGGTCCTGCTGCTCCAGTCCCGTCCGTCCATGACCGCCGCCGAGCTGGCGGAGCGGCTGGAGGTCTCCGAGCGGACGGTCGCCCGGGACGTGCAGGCGCTCGGGGAGGCGGGGGTGCCGGTCTACGCCGACCGCGGGCGGACCGGCGGCTACCGGCTCGTCGGCGGCTACCGCACCCGGCTCACGGGGCTCGGCCGCACGGAGGCGGAGGCGCTGTTCCTGTCCGGGGTGCCGGGCGCGCTGCGGGACATGGGGCTGGCCGACGCGGGGTCCGCGGCGCGGCTGAAGGTGTCGGCGGCGCTGCTGCCGGAGCTGCGCGGCGCCCCGGAGAGCGCGGCGCAGCGGTTCCACCTCGACGCACCGGGGTGGTGGCGGGAGCCGGACGCGCCGGAGCTGCTGCCGGCGGTGGCGGAGGCGGTGTGGGCGGACCGGACGCTGGCGGTGACGTACCGGCGGCGGCCGGGGGCGGAGGCGGTGGAGCGGGAGGTGGAGCCGTACGGGCTGGTGCTGAAGGCGGGCGTCTGGTACCTGGTCGCGCGGGTGCCGGAGGCGGGTGGCGCGTACCGGGTCTACCGCGTGGAGCGCTTCGAGCGGGCCTCGGCCGTCGGTGGCGGGGCGGGGGGCGCCGAGGGCCGAGCGGAGGCAGTCGGCGGCGGGGCGGGGGCCATCGGTGGCGGGGCGGGGGCCATCGGTGGCGGGGCGGGCTTCGAGCGGGACGAGGAGTTCGACCTGCCCGGCTTCTGGGCGGAGCGGGCCGCGGCGTTCGCCCGGTCGATCCTGCGGGACGAGGTGACGCTGCGGCTCTCCCCCGACGGCCTGCGGCGGCTGCCGCACGTCACGGACCGGCTCGCCGCCGAGGACGCCGTGGCCGGGGCCGGCGAGCCCGACGAGCGGGGCTGGACGGCCGTCCGGCTGCGGGTGGAGTCCGCGGACGTCGCGTACACCCAGCTCCTCGCCCTCGGGCCGGACGCGGAGCTGCTGGGGCCGCCGGAGCTGCGCGCGCGGTTCGCGGCGGCGGCGGCCCGCAGCGCCGAGCTCTACGGGCGCAGCCGGTAGCCCTCCGGGTCGCCGGGGTCCTCGCCGGCCATGACGCGCTGGAAGTAGGGCCAACTGTCCGGCACCGTGCCGTCGGTGTCGGTGAACCCGTACTCCTTGGCGACCTGCCCGCTGTACAGCGACGCGCCGTTCCAGCGCGCCTTGTCCGGGTCCGCCGCCAGGGCCGCCACCGCACGGCCGACGAGGACGGGGGTCTCGGAGAGCGCGAAGTGCTTGTCCTTGGCGATCGCGTCGCGCCAGTTCTCCTCGGTCACCCCGAAGTGGTCGAGCATCTGCTCGGAGCGCAGGAAGCCGGGGGTGAGGGAGAGGGCGGTGGCGCCGGCGTCCTTCAGCTCGTGGCTGAGGCCGAAGGCCATCCGGATCGGGGCGTTCTTGGTCAGGTCGTAGAAGAACGCCTCGCGGTACGGCTTGTTGGCCTCCGCGGTGCCGTCGGTGATCTCGACCACGAGACCGCCGCCGGTGCGCAGCAGCAGCGGCAGCGCGCAGTGGCTGGTGATGATGTGGGTCTTGACGCCGAGTTCCAGCATCCTGAGGCCGCGGTCGAGGTCGGTCTCCCACATCTTCTTGTCGAACTCGACGAGGTGCTCCCCGCCCCAGATGTCGTTCACCAGCACGTCGAGCCGGCCGTGGTCGCGCTCGATGCGGGCGACCAGGTCCCGTACCTGACCGGCTTCGAGGTGGTCGACGCGAACCCAGACGCCCTCGCCGCCGGCGGCGGTGGCCAGCTCGGCGGTCTCCTCGATGGTCTCGGTGGTGCGGCCGACCTCGCTGACGTGCTGCCGGGTCGTACGGCCGGTGGCGTACACGGTGGCGCCCATGGCGCCCAGGGCCACGGCCATGGCCCGGCCCGCGCCCCGCGTGGCGCCCGCGACCAGGGCGACCTTCCCGCGCAGGGGCTTGTCCGCGGTGTGGGGTACGGGCTTGTCTCGGTTCTGCTCTTCGCTCATGCGGACCACCGTGGCAGCGAATCCGGACACCTTCTGTCTGGTTTTCCGGCCGGTCCTGCGGGTCGGTCCCGCCGGCCGGTCACGCGCAGGTCAGTCCTCGCGGTACAGCGCCCACAGCTTCGGGTACCGGCGCGCGAGCACCCCGACGTCCTCGAAGTCGATCGCCTCTCCCACCGGCTCCGCCGGGCCCTCGGGCAGCCCCAGCTCCGGCAGCTTCAGCCCGGTCAGCCGCTCGTACGCCTCGTCCGCCACGTACGCCAGGTCCTCCGCCTCGCCGTCCGCCTCCTCGTCGAAGTCCTCCAGCAGGTCCGCGAGGTCGTCCGGCTCGTGCAGCGCCCCCTCGAAGACCGTCCGGCCCTGGCCGACGAGCCAGCCGCGGAAGGAGTCGAAGGCGTCGTCGCTGACCCCGTCGAGCAGCACCCACGCGGCACCCCACAGGTCCATGCGGTACGCGCGGTTCATCCGCGACTCGAAATGGCAGGCGAAGTCGGTCACGGCGTCGGGTTCTAGGCCGGTGAGCCGGTCCACGAGCAGGTCCGCCTGCTCCGCGGGGTCGCCCTCGGCGGCCTCGCGGGTGGCGTCGATCAGCTCCCAGAACTCCGACTCCTCCATCACGGAACCAGCATCGGCCCTCCGCCGCGTGCACGCACGCGGAGCGACGGAATCGGGAGGCCCGGAAGGGCCGGCGCGGGGCGGGGGCGGGGCTCGTACCGGATCGTCGTGGGGGCGCGCGGGTCAGAGAAGCGTGCGCCCCATCAGGACGTCGTCCACGTACGTGCCGTCCAGCAGGAACTCCTCCGGCAGCACCCCCTCCACCGCGAACCCCTCCGACTCGTACAGCCGCCGCGCGGGTGCGTTGTGCCCCAGGACGCGCAGCGTCAGCCGCCGCGCACCGGCCGCGCGGGCGTGCTCCGCGCCCGCCCGCAGCAGCGCCCGCGCGACGCCCGCGCCGCGCGCCTCGGGGACGACGACGAGGCCCTGGATCTGGCGTACGTGCCCGTTGACCGCCAGGGACGTCGGACGGACGACGCAGATGTAGCCGACGACGCGGGCGGGCGCGGCGCGGGTCGCGCCGGGCAGCTCGCCGACGAGGTAGTCGTCGGGGTTGTGACGCTCGTCGAAGAACGGTGCGCCGGCGTCGGGCGGCGCCGTCACCGCGTGCATATGCGACCAGGTCGCGGCGTCGAGCTGGCGGAGCAGATCCCCGTCGGCGGCGCTCGCGGGACGTATGCGCAGCTCGCCGCCGCCGACCGCCCCGCCGCCGTGCGCGTCAATCATGCGCTCACTGTGGCACGTGCTGCCGGGGCACGGCACATGAGGGCAGGATGGGCCCATGCGCATCGCGGTCTCCGGCTCCTCCGGACTCATCGGCTCCGCCCTCGTCGGCTCGCTGCGAGCCGACCGGCACGACGTCCTGCGGCTGGTGCGGCGGGAGGCGAGCGCGCCGGACGAGGTGCGGTGGGATCCCGGGAAGGGGTACGTCGACGCCGGCCGGCTCGACGGCTGCGACGCCGTCGTGCACCTCGCCGGCGCCGGCATCGCCGACCGGCGCTGGACCGAGAGCTACAAGCGGGTGCTGCGCGACAGCCGGGTGCTGGGCACCGCGGCCGTGGCCGACGCCGTCGCCTCCCTCGACCGGCCGCCGTCCGTCTTCGTCTGCGGCACCGCGATCGGCATCTACGGCGACACGGGCGACCGCCGCGTCGACGAGACCGCACCGCCGGGGCGGGGCTTCCTCGCCGACCTGTGCCAGGAGTGGGAGGCGGCGACGAACGCGGCGGAGGAGGCGGGGATCCGTACGGTCCACGCGCGTACGGGGCTGGTGGTCTCCCGCAAGGGCGGCGCGTGGGGACGGCTGTTCCCGATCTTCCGCGCGGGTCTGGGCGGGCGGCTCGGCAACGGGCGGCAGTACTGGAGCTTCATCGCCCTGCACGACCACATCGCGGCGCTGCGCCACCTCATCGACACGGAGTCGCTCGCCGGGCCGGTGAACCTCACGGGCCCGGAGCCGCTGACCAACCGCGAGGTGACGGCGGCGATGGGGCGGGTGCTGCACCGGCCGACACCGTTCCCGGTGCCGGCGGCGGCGCTGCGGGCGGCGCTCGGCGGGTTCGCGGAGGACGTGATCGGCAGCCAGCGGGTGGTGCCGCGGAAGCTGCTCGACTCGGGGTTCGCGTTCGCGTTCCCGGAGATCGATGAGGCGCTGCGGGCGGCCCTGCGGGGCTGAGGGCGCGGGGGCCGACGGGGATCCGGCCGGGGGCCCGGCCCGGGTTTGCCGGAGGCTGGGCAAGGGCTCGGCGAGGGCGCTGCGGGGGCGGCATCGCGGCTGGTTGCGCCGGGTGTGCGTCAGTGCACTTGTGGTGCGCACCTGGCCGGCGTCACCATCCGGCCTATCGTCATCGGAACGCGTCCACGGGGGAACGCGGATACGGCCATGCCCAGTTGGGCATCAAACAGGCGTCCGGCGGCATGAGAGAGCGCGCGCCGCGGACGCACAACCCCGGGAGGCACCCGTGCCCCATGCCGCAGGAAGCACGGACCCCGTCGACGTCGTCGTCGTAGGCGCAGGACTCGCCGGTCTCTCCGCGGCCCAGCACCTGGTCGGAGCGGGCCTCGACGTGACCGTGGTGGAGGCGGACGAGCAGGTCGGCGGGCGGATGACCACCGACCACGTCGACGGATTCCGGCTGGACCGCTCGCTGCAGTTGCTCAACACCTCGTACCCGGAACTGCGTCGCCTGCCGGGGCTCGTGGAAGTGCCGCTGTGCCCGCTCGACGGGGACGTGGTGGTCTGCGCGGGCGGGCGGCGGCAGCGTATCGGCGGATCGAGGAGCACGGGGGGCGCGTTCACGACGGCAAGCGCGTTCGCCAGCGCCGCGCGTGCGCCCCGGGGCGCCGTCATCGACCAGACGTGGCTCGCCACGGCGCTGGCCCGGCTGGCGACCGTACCCACGGGGCGGCTGCTGGCCCGGCCGGAGCGGCGGGCCGCGGACGCGCTGGCGGCGCGCGGGCTCCCGCCGCGGATGGCGGCGGGATTCCTGCGGCCGCTGCTGGTGGCGCTGCTCAACGACCCGGCGCTGACGACGTCGAGCCGCTCGGCGGACCTGGCGCTGCGGGCGTTCGCGCGGGGGCGGCTGTGCCTGCCGGCGGGCGGGGCGGGGACGGTGCCGCGGAAGCTGGCGGCGGCGCTGCCGCGCGGGACGGTGCGGACGGGGGTACGGGCGGTGTCGGTGTCGACGACCGCGGTGCGGACGGAGGGGCACGGGGTGCTGCGGTGCCGGTCGGTGCTGGTGGCCACGGGCGCGCGGGCGGCGGCGGGGCTGCTGCCGGGGCTGCGGCTGCCGGGATTCCACCCGGTGACCGTGCTGCACCACAGCGCCCCGGTGGAGTCGGTGCCGGGCGGGAACGGGCCGGCGGTGGGGGAGGCCGGTGCGGACGGTGTGCCGGCGGGTGACGGCGAGGCGCGTCAGGCGGGGGTACGGGGCCCGGTCCCGGGCGGCGTGCGGCAGGCGGCGCTGCTGGTGGACGCGGAGGGGGCGCGGGGTCCTGTGTCGCACACGGCGGTGGTCAGCGGCGCGGACTCGTCACGGGCACCGCGAGGGCGGGCGCTGGTCAGCTCGGTGGTGCTGGGGGAGGACGCGGGCCGTCCCGCGCGGGTGCTGGACAAGTCGGCGCGGCGGCAGTTGAGCGAGCTGTACGGGACGTCGGCGTTCGACTGGGAGCTGGTGGGAGCGCACCACGACCCGGAGGCGATACCGGCGATGCCGGCACCGCACGACCTGCGCCGGCCGGTGCGGGTGCTGTGCGGCCTCTACGTCTGCGGCGACCACCGCGACACGAGCACCCCTCAAGGCGCCCTGCACTCGGGCCGCCGCGCCGCCCGGGCCCTCCTCCGCGACTTCGGCCTCACCCCGGCAACTGCCACGACGGCCGTCCCGGCAGTCGCCTAGCAGGAACGGTTCTCCACCCCGGATCGGCACCCGCCCCCGAGAGCACCGCTCCGGGTCGCGCGCACCGATCCGCGCCGGCAACGTGCCGCACGGAGAGCAGTGCTCCAAAGCGAGAGCACCCGCCGGCCCCGCTGCCGCCCCGCGCAGGGGCGGCCGCGGGGCCGGGCCGCCTCACACCGCCAGGGCCGCGACCCGCTCCCGGTACGCCCGCACCGGAGGTGCGTCGCGGTACGGCTCCAGGCGGCGTTCGAAGTCGCGGACGTACTCCGCCGCCCGGGCCGAGCGCATCTCCGCCGCCTGCTGCGCCGCCTCCGCGCCCAGCACGCACGCCTGCTCCACCTCGCCGAGCCCCAGCCGGGCCGTCGCCAGCACCAGCCGGCAGAAGACCCGGCTGCGCGCGAATCCCGCCGCCCGAAGCTGCAGCGAGCGCTCCGCGTGCTGCGCCGCCGCCCGGAACTGCTGGAGGTCGCGGTGGCAGTGCCCGAACTCGTCCGCGAGCTGCGCCTCGTCGAAGAAGCGCGCCCAGTGCGGCGCCTCCTCCCCCGGCCGCGCCGACTCCAGCGCCCGCTCGGCCCGCGCCAGCGACGTCGTGCAGGCCCGCACCTCGCCCAGCAGCCCGTGCCCGCGCGCCTCCGCGGCGTGCAGCAGCGCCTGCACCACCGGCGGCGCGCCCCCGCCGACGCCCTGCTGCGCGACCCGGGTCAACTGCACCGCCTCCCGGCCGTGCCCCAGGTAGACCGCCTGGCGGCTCATCGTCACCAGCACGTAGCTGCCGTACGCCCGGTCCCCAGACGCCTGCGCCAGCCGCAGCGCCTGGACGAAGTACCGCTGGGCCAGCCCGTGGGCCGCGATGTCGTACGACGTCCAGCCCGCCAGCCGCGTCAGGTCCGCGGCGGCGGAGAACAGCCGCCGCCCCGTCGCCTCGTTGTACGTGCCGCGCAGCATCGGCTCGACCTCGTGCTCCAGGTACCGCACGAGGGCCTGCCGGGCGTGCCCGCCGCCGTAGGCGTTGTCCAGCGCCCGGAACATCTCGGCGACCGACCGCATCGCCCCGATGTCCCCCTGGGTCACCCGCTGGCCCGGCGCCCGCGCTCCCGGCCCGCCCCAGCCCGGCCCCGGATCGCCGCGCCCGGCGGCCACACCGCCGGCAGCGCCGACACCTCCGGCACCGCCCACGCCCGCCAGGCCACCGGGCCCGCCCGAAGCACCCGTACCCGGGCCGGCACCGACGCCGACGGCGACACCGCCGCCGAGGCCCACTCCGGGACCGCGTCCCTGCGCCGGCACCCGCACCGCGCCGGGCGCTCCCGGCGGCACCGCGGAACCGGGCGCACCGCGCTGCTGCTGCAGCTCGCGCGCCACCTTCTCGTCCGGCCTGCCGATGAGCCAATCCCGGCTCGGCACAACTAGACCCGCAGGAGTGAACGCGATCTTCCGCAGCTCCGCCTGACTGCCCGTGTCCTTGCGCCACAGTCCACTCACGATGTCGATCGCCTCGGTGGGCGTCGCGGCGAACTCGAGTCCGGCGTACACAGGTGCGCACGCGTCGAGTCCGAGGTCCTGCGCGGTCAGCCGGCGGCCGAGCCGCCGGGTGAACACCTCGGCGATCAGGGCCGGTGTCGTGCCGCGCGGCTGCTGGCCGCGTAGCCACCGGGTCACCGATGTCTTGTCGTATCGCAAGTCGAGGCCGTGTTCGAGCCCTAGCTGATCGACTCTGCGGGCGAGCCCCGCGTTGGAGAACCCGGCCTCGGAGATGAGGGCCGCGAGCTGGCGGTTGGGGGGCCGCTGTGAAGGTCGTTCCGTCGTCACCTGTGGGGTCTCCTGCCTGGCCTCCGGGAACGGCGCGAATGTAGCGGCGAAACAAGCCTCACTCGCCGCTTTCGTCCCAGCTTCATTCGATCGTGTGAGGAGACCTGGGTGCGGGGCGGGAACGTATACCGCCGTACAGTGGCAGAGGGTCGGCTGGAATACCGCCAGCCGCATATGCCGGGCGGAGGCACACACGCCGCCCGGCGCGAACTGCGCGAACAGCGCGAGGAGGGCACCGTGGGCGAGCTGTGCTTCGTTCACCTGGGGTTCGGCGAGAACGCCGTGGAGTACCTGGAGGCTTGGCAGGAGCAACGGCGCGTGCACGCCGCCCGCTTCGCCGAGGAGATCCCCGACACCTGTCTGCTGCTGGAGCACCCGCCGGTCTACACCGCGGGCCGCCGCACGGCCGAGGACGAGCGCCCGCTCGACGGCACCCCGGTGGTGGACGTCGACCGCGGCGGGAAGATCACCTGGCACGGTCCCGGCCAGCTCGTCGGCTATCCGATCCTGAAGCTGCCGCGCCCCGTGGACGTCGTGGCGCACGTCCGCCGGCTGGAGGAGGCCCTGATCCGCACCTGTGCCGACTTCGGCCTGGCGACCACCAGGATCGAGGGCCGCAGCGGCGTCTGGGTGCTGGGCGACCCCGTCGAGCAGCGCGCGGAGCTGGGCGGGCTGGCGCTCGACTTCGACCCCCGCCTCTCGGACGAGGAGTACGACCCGCGCCTGGCCGGTCCCGAGTACGCGCCGTCCAACGCCGGCCAGCGCCGCGAGGACCGCAAGCTGGCCGCGATCGGCATCCGCGTCGCCAAGGGCGTGACCATGCACGGCTTCTCGCTGAACTGCAACCCGGACAACACCTGGTTCGACCGGATCGTGCCGTGCGGCATCCGCGACGCGGGTGTGGCCTCGCTCTCCGGGGAGCTGGGAAGAGACGTACCGGTGTCGGAGGTTCTCCCCGTCGTGGAGAAGCATCTGCGCGAGATCCTGGAGACGGCCGAGCCGCTCCCCCGCGCGGTCTGACTCCCCATTTCAGAGGCGTACGCTGGAGAACGCCGAGGAATCGAAAGCTAGGAGCCCGGACGTGTCCGCTGTCGCACCCGACGGTCGCAAGCTGCTCCGCCTGGAAGTCCGCAACAGCCAGACCCCCATCGAGCGCAAGCCCGAGTGGATCAAGACCCGCGCGAAGATGGGGCCCGAGTACAACGCGCTGCAGAAGCTCGTCAAGGACGAGGGCCTGCACACGGTCTGCCAGGAAGCCGGCTGTCCCAACATCTTCGAGTGCTGGGAGGACCGCGAGGCGACGTTCCTGATCGGCGGCGGGCAGTGCACCCGGCGCTGCGACTTCTGCCAGATCGACACCGGCCGCCCCGACGAGCTGGACCGCGACGAGCCGCGCCGGGTCGCCGAGTCCGTCCAGCGCATGGAGCTGCGGTACGCGACGATCACCGGCGTCGCCCGTGACGACCTGGAGGACGGCGGCGCCTGGCTGTACGCCGAGACGGTGCGCCAGATCCACGCCGTCGCCCCCGGTACGGGCGTGGAGCTGCTGATCCCCGACTTCAACGCCGAGCCGGAGCAGCTCGCGGAGGTCTTCTCCTCCCGCCCCGAGGTGCTCGCGCACAACGTCGAGACCGTCCCGCGGATCTTCAAGCGCATCCGCCCCGGCTTCCGCTACGAGCGCTCGCTCGAGGTCATCACGCGCGCCCGCGAGGCCGGTCTGGTGACGAAGTCGAACCTCATCCTGGGCATGGGCGAGGAGCGCGCGGAGGTCAGCCAGGCGCTGCGGGACCTGCACGAGGCGGGCTGCGAGCTGATCACCATCACGCAGTACCTGCGGCCGTCGCCGCGGCACCACCCGGTGGAGCGGTGGGTGAAGCCGCACGAGTTCGTGGAGCTGCAGCAGGAGGCCGAGGAGATCGGCTACGCGGGCGTCATGTCCGGGCCGCTGGTGCGGTCCTCGTACCGGGCGGGACGGCTGTACAAGCAGGCCATGGAGAGGCGCGCGCAGCCCGCGGCGTAAGCCCGCGAACCGGGCCGGCAGCGCCGCCGGCCCGGGGCGCCCCGGCGGTCTTCACCCCGCTTTGACCGCCGGGCCACGCGCTGGTAACACCGCGGGGTGAGCATGGGACCGAACTCTTGACTTCCCGACCGCCGAGGGGGGCCGTCGTGCCGTCGTCACCGTCGTCGTTACCGTCCTGGCCGCCGCACCGGCCCACCGTCTCCGGGTTGCTGCGCACGATCGAGGGAGTGCTGCTCCGCGGCGAGCAGCGCACCGCACGGCGTAACGCCTGGGACGCAGTCCTGGAGGACCGCCGCCGGGCCAGCGCCCGCCGCGAGTCGGAGTCGGCGGTGTCACAGGCGGACCCGCCCGCGGGCGGTACGTCCGCTCTGCCCCGATAGCCACCCCGCCCCGGCGCCGCCGGCACCCCGCCCGCGTCCCGGCGCCGCCCCGATCCGGCCATCCGGTGCCGGGCCCGGTCTGACCTCGGGCCCGGCTGGCCGTAGAATTCGCGGCATGGCCAGCAGTGAACCCACACCCGAGAACACCGGGCGTCTGAAGCAGATCGCCCTCACGTACAAGATGACCAGGCGGGCCGACCCCAAGGTCGGTCTGATCGTCGCGGGCGTGGGCATCCTGGTCCTCGGTGCCGCCCTGGGCATCGGCTTCCTCATCGGGCACCCGATCTACCTGGGCATCGTCGGCTTCCTGCTCGCCCTGCTCGGCATGGCGATCATCTTCGGCCGGCGGGCGGAGGCGGCGGCGTTCGGGCAGATGGAGGGCCAGCCGGGCGCGGCCGCGGCGGTGCTGGACAACATGAAGCGGGGCTGGACCGTCACCCCCGCTGTGTCCATGACGCGGCAGCAGGACGTCGTGCACCGGGCCGTGGGCAAGGCGGGCATCGTCCTGGTCGGCGAGGGCAACCCGAACCGGCTGAAGGGCCTGCTGGCGGCCGAGAAGAAGAAGATGAACCGGGTGGTCGCGGACGTGCCGGTGCACGACGTCGTCGTCGGCAACGACGAGGGCCAGGTGCCGCTGAAGAAGCTGCGGGCCACGCTGGTGAAGCTGCCGCGGGTGCTCCAGGGCCCGCAGGTCACGCAGGTCAACGACCGGCTGAAGGCCCTGGGCGACCTGATGAGCAACATGCCGATCCCGAAGGGCCCGATGCCGAAGGGCATGCGGATGCCGAAGGGCGGCGGCAAGCTGCGCTGAGCGCGGCGGATCGCGTACGGGTACATCGCGTACGGGTACGGGGAGGGCCCCCGGAAGGGGGCTTTCTGACCGCCCGGTCGCGGCGGAAGCCCGGTCGGCACGTATCGGCCGGACCCGGAGGGCATGGAGCAGGAAGGTCCCCGACCGGGGACCCGCTTTCGCTCAGAACCGCACCTCGACGGCGCGGGCGACGCGGTCGTGCAGCCCGCGGGTGTCGCGGTCGAAGACGACCGCGGGGATCAGCAGGCAGAGCAGCACGGACCGCACGACGGTGCCGACGAAGCCGAGCCGGGCGCCGTTCTCGGCGACGACGCGGATGCGCATGATCCGCTTGCCCGGCGTGAAGCCGAGGGTGCCGACCAGCAGCACGGTCATCACGAAGAAGACGACCATGGTCCACAGCCCGAGCGACCGGCTGTCGCCGCCGGCGAACAGTCCGTAGGCGATGAGCTGGCACAGCAGCCAGTCGACGACCAGCGCCGCGATCCGCCGGCCGACCGGCGCGACCGAGCCGGGCCCGGTCTCGGGCATCCCGAGGCGCTGGCCCCGGTAGCCGAAGTCGACGCCCATGTCCTCGGCCGCCGAGCGGGGGCCGGAGAGCCACGAACCTATTGCCTGCCGCTTCTCCGCGTCATCCACGTATCCACGGTACTGCCCGGCGCGCGCGGCCCCTCCTCACCCCCTGCCGACGGCCCGGGACCGCATACGATTCCGGCCACCCGGGGGGCCGCCGGGGCCGGGTTCCCGGGCCTGACCGGGGGCCGTGGTTAACATCGGCGAAACAAACGGGTCATGCCCGAGAAATCCCGGGTGCCTAGGCTCGGGCGAGCATGCCGGCACGCCGGCAGGCGCACCTCGCGCAGGCTCTGCAGGCTTACCCGTCCCCTCGCGGCGGGACATAGGAGGAGTGGGATGTTCCAGAACGCCGACGAGGTCCAGCAGTACATCGCGGACAACGACGTGAAGTTCGTCGACGTGCGTTTCTGCGATCTGCCGGGCGTCATGCAGCACTTCACGGTGCCCGTGGACGTCTTCGAGCCCGACGGCCAGCTCATGTTCGACGGCTCGTCGATCCGTGGCTTCCAGGCCATCCACGAATCCGACATGGCGCTCGTGCCGGACCTCACCACGTCCCGCCTCGACCCGTTCCGCAAGGACAAGACGCTCAACGTCAACTTCTTCATCCACGACCCGATCACCGGCGAGCAGTACAGCCGCGACCCGCGGAACGTGGCCAAAAAGGCTGAGGCGTACCTGGCCTCGTCCGGGATCGCCGACACCGCGTACTTCGGCCCCGAGGCGGAGTTCTACGTCTTCGACGACGTCCGCTTCGAGACCAAGGCGAACGCCGGGTACTACCACATCGACTCCGAGGCCGGCGCCTGGAACACCGGCGCGGTCGAGGACGGCGGCAACCGCGGCTACAAGGTCCGCTACAAGGGCGGCTACTTCCCGGCCCCGCCGGTCGACCACTTCGCCGACCTGCGCGCGGAGATCTCCCTCGAACTCGCCGCGTCCGGCCTCAAGGTCGAGCGCCAGCACCACGAGGTGGGCACCGCGGGCCAGGCGGAGATCAACTACAAGTTCAACACGCTGCTGGCCGCGGCGGACGACCTGATGCTCTTCAAGTACATCGTGAAGAACGTCGCCTGGCGCAACGGCAAGACCGCGACCTTCATGCCCAAGCCGATCTTCGGCGACAACGGCTCCGGCATGCACTGCCACCAGTCGCTCTGGACCGGCGGCGAGCCGCTCTTCTACGACGAGCAGGGCTACGCGGGGCTGTCGGACACCGCCCGCTACTACATCGGCGGCATCCTGCGCCACGCCCCGGCGCTGCTGGCCTTCACGAACCCGACGGTGAACTCGTACCACCGCCTGGTCCCCGGCTTCGAGGCCCCGGTCAACCTGGTCTACTCCCAGCGCAACCGCTCGGCGGCGATCCGCATCCCGATCACCGGCGCCAGCGCGAAGGCCAAGCGCATCGAGTTCCGCGCCCCGGACTCCTCGGGCAACCCGTACCTGGCCTTCTCCGCGATGCTGCTGGCGGGCCTGGACGGCATCAAGAACAAGATCGAGCCCGCCGAGCCGGTCGACAAGGACCTCTACGAACTGGCCCCCGAGGAGCACGCCGCGGTCCCCCAGGTCCCGACGAACCTCCCGGCCGTTCTCGAAGCCCTGGAATCCGACCACGAGTTCCTCCTCCAGGGCGGCGTCTTCACGTCCGACCTGATCGAGACGTGGGTCGACTTCAAGCGCACCCAGGAGATCGAGCCGATCCAGCTCCGCCCGCACCCGCACGAGTTCGAGCTGTACTTCGACATCTAAAGAGCGGGCTCGGTGACCGGGGTGGAACCCCCTCGTGCACCGAGTGCGCACCGCCCGGCCGACTCTGAGATGACGCCGGAGACGCTACGAGGGCCGCGACCCCACCCCGGGTGGGGTCGCGGCCCTCGTCGTGGCCGTTGCGGCGGGCCGCGTCAGCGGAGCGGCAGTCCGTGCAGGGCATCGGTCACGGGGGCGGGATCGGCCGGGCCGAGGTGGCCGGCGTCCGGGAAGTCGCGGACCGTGAAGCGGTTGTGCGGGGTGAGTGCGTCGGCCTCCGCGATCATGCGGTCCTGGAGCCCGGTGGCCACGGTCCTGTCCTTGCCGAACCGCAGATACGTGCGGGGAATCCGCCCCCACGTGTGCGCCCGCCCCACCGCCCGCCCGGCGTACGCCGTCAGCGACTCGTCCGTCTGCATGCCCTCCAGCACCCGCAGGAACGCGGCGTCCGAGTAGTTCGCGCAGATCATCTCCCTGAAGACCGCGAGGTCACGGGGGTTCGCGCTGCGCCAGTTCAGCCGCAGTGCGCCCAGCTTCTCCGGGTCGCCGACGACCTGCTCCACCGGGCTGATGGCGTCCCGCCCCTCGGGGGAGGTGGCGCAGGCGTCCAGGGACGGCATGGTACGGCTCGGGCAGAAGGCGGCCATGTAGCAGATGTGGTCGAGGAGTTCGGGTACGGCGTTCCCGACGCGGCTCACCGACAGGCCGCCCATGCTGTGCCCGACCAGTACCACCGGCCCGCCGAGGCGCGCGGCCCGGCGGACGGCGCCGGTGACGCGCGCCTCGAAGTCGTCCAGGCTCAGCGCGGCGACCGGCGAGGGCTCCGTCGCGAGAGCCGCGAGATCCTGCGTCTGGTACGCCTGCGGTACGAAGCGCTCGGTGCCGTGCAGCGGCTGGTCCACGGCGACGACGCGGTGCCCGCGCAGCGCCAGTTCCCGCCCGATCTCCGTCCAGAACGCGCCGGCGCTGTGCGTGCCGTGGACGAGGACGTACGTGCGCACGCCCCGCTGCCGCCGCCGCGCGCCGGCGGCCCGCGCGGTCCCCGTACCGGCGCCGGCGGCGAGCACCGCGCCGCCCGCCGAGGCCGCGAGCCCTCGCAGGGCGAACCGCCGCGAGGTACTCCGAGGGCCGGACGTGCCCGTACCGCCCGAGGGCCCGGCGCTGTGCTGTCGTCCGTGGTCAACCATGTCTTCCATGCCGACAACGCTAGGAACGGCCGGGACGCCCCGCCATGGCCCTGCGCGCCCGGCGAACGGTGTACCTACCGACACCACCGTCGCGTGGCACCGCTCCTCCGTCAGTCCGCGGCACGCCTCTGTCCGCCGCGGTTCTTCGATGTCCCGGGCGGAGTCGGGGCCGCAGGCACCGCGTCGGGTCGCTCGCGCTTGACGGCGGCCTCGACCGCGGCGCCGATGCGGCGCAGTGCCGCCAGCTCCTGGGGCTCGAGCTCATCGATCAGGTACTCGCGTACGGCGGCGACATGTCCCGGCGCCGCCGCCACGACCACCTCGTAACCGGCCTCGGTCAGCGTCGCGTTGGTCCGTCTCCCGGAACCGGGGATCCGGGTCCGCGCGAGCAGCCCGCGCTTCTCCAGCCGTCCGACGACATGCGACAGCCGCGACAGCGACGCCGCCGTTCGTGCGGCCAGGGCGCTCATCTGCAGCGTGCGAGCCGGCTGTTCGGAGAGGACCGAGAGCACCATGTACTCGAAGAAGGTCAGCCCGGCCTCGCGCTGCATCCGCGCGTCCAGCGCGGCCGGCAGGCTGATCATGATCGCGGAGTTCGCCAGCCATGCCTCCCGCTCCTCGTCGTTCAGCCATCGCGTCGCCATGGGGCCATCCTAGACCCACTTCTTGACGCATCAAGTTAGCTCCTGTAGTTATTGACGCATCAAGTTCCGCTCACCTCGGGGCGCGGGCCCCGGCTGGACACAGGAAGGACAAACGGATGCAGTTCACGTCGCTCGGGGGGCTCCAGGTCTCCCGCATCGGCCTGGGCGCCATGGGCATGTCCGCGTTCTACACCGGCGCAGGACGGGACGACGCCCGGTCGATCCGCACCGTTCAGCGCGCGCTGGATCTCGGCGTCACGCATCTCGACACCGCCGAGGTGTACGGGCCGTACGTCAACGAGGAACTGGTGGGTCGCGCGGTCGGAAACCGCCGGGACGAGGTCGTCATCGCCACCAAGTTCGGCCTCGTCTCCCACACGGGGCGACCGGGCCCGGACAGCACCCCCGCCAACATCCGCGCGGCCGTCGACGGGTCGCTGCGGCGGCTCGGAACCGACCGCATCGACCTGTACTACCAGCACCGGGTCGACCCCGGCACTCCCGTCGAGGAGACGGTGGGAGCGCTGAGCGAACTGGTGGATGCGGGCAAGGTCCGCCACATCGGGCTGTCGGAGGCGGCCGCGGCGACGATCCGCCGGGCCCATGCGGTTCACCCGGTGGCCGCCGTCCAGACCGAGTACTCGCTGTGGACACGGGACCCCGAGGCCGACGTGCTGCCCACGCTGCGCGAACTGGGCATCGGGCTGGTTCCGTACGCACCGCTGGGGCACGGCTTTCTCACCGGCGGCATCCGCACCCTGGACGGCCTGGACGCCGCCGACTGGCGTCGAACCAATCCCCGGTTCACCGGCGGCAACCTCACGCGCAACCTGCGCATCGTCGACCAGGTGCACGCGGTCGCGGCTGACATGGGGGCCACGCCCGCGCAGGTCGCGCTGGCCTGGCTGCTCGCCCAGGGAGACGGCATCGCGCCCATTCCGGGGACCAAGCACGTCGCCCGGCTCGAGGAGAACAGCGCCGCCGACGGAATCCGGCTCACCGCAGGCCAGATCAGCCGTCTGAACAACCTCACACCGGCGTCGGGCGAACGTCATTCCGAGCCCGACATGGCCGCCATCGACCGGTGAGACAAGTACGGCGCCGGCCGGGCCGTAAGCATGCGAACCGGCTGATTCAGCTCATTCCCCCTGCAACGAAAGAAGTGGAGCAATACGTCATGTCAAGCAGCGTGATTCGTGTCGGCATCATCGGCGCAGACACCAAGGCGAGCTGGGCCGGGGCGTCACACATCCCCGCGCTGGCGGCGCAGCCGGACTTCCACATGGCGGGCGTGGCGACGCGGCACGAGGAGAGTGCCCGCGCCGCGGCCGAGGCGTTCGGCGCCGAGCGCTGGTTCGCCGATCCGTACGAGCTGATCCGCGATCCGTCGGTCGACCTGGTCACCGTGGCCGTCAAGGTCCCGGCGCACCGCGAACTCGTCCTGGCGGCCCTCGCGGCGGACAAGGCCGTGTACGCGGAATCCCCGCTGGGCGCGACCGTCGCCCAGACGGAGGAGATGGCCGACGCGGCCGGCTCGCTCCACACGGCGATCGGTCTGCAGGGCCGGCTCAATCCCTCGGTGCGCCGCGCGGCGGAGATCATCGCGCAGGGCCGGCTCGGGCGGCTGCTCTCGGCACGCGTCGCCGCGACGACGTTCGGCAACGGCCCGGAGTCGGTGAGCGCGTACGCGTACTTCGACAAGGCGGCGGCGGGAGCGAGCTTCCTGACCATCGCGGCGGGCCACGTGCTGGACGTCATCGAAACCGTTCTCGGTGACATCACCGAAGTCGACGCGCGTACGGAACTCCTCTGGCCGCAGGTGAAGCTGGTGGACACCGGTGCGATCTCCGTCCGGGAAGTCCCGGATCACCTCGACGCCATCGCCAAGACCTCCTCGGGGGCGCCGGTCGGGGTGCAGATCCTGGCGGGAGTGCCCGCGTCCGACGCGCACTTCAGCCTCGAAGTACGCGGGTCGGACGGCTGGCTGAAGCTGACCGGCGATCACCCCGCGGGCGTGCAGGTCGGCGACCTCGCGCTCTCGTCGAGCGTGGACTTCGCCGCGCCCGACAGCCCCGTCGCCACCGGTACCGGCCCGACCGCCGCCGAGATCTGGAGGGGCGCCTCCGTCAACGTGGGCGAGGTGTACGCCAGCCTGGCGCGCGACATCGCGAACGGGACCCACCACACCCCGGGATTCGACCACGCCGTCCACAACAGCCGCCTGATCGCCCGGGTCGAAGAGGCCGCGCGCACCGGTCTCCGGCGGTGAAGGTCAGGGGCGGGGGCCCGTGTAGCGGAGGATCCACAGGCCCTGGTTCTTGTCGGTGACGTAGATGTACCCGCGGCGGTCCACCACCACGTCCTCCGTCTGCAGGGCGAGTTCGCCTTCGGGCATCGGGCCGTAGCGGCGGGTCGGTTCCGGGGGCATGAAGTGGCCCGTCTCGTGGGGGAGGCGGGGGTTGGAGACGTCGTAGACGCGGAGGCCGGCGTTGAAGTGGGCGACGTAGAGCAGGCCGTCGTGGCGTTGGACGTCGGGGTGGTGCTGGTGGTGGTTGATGTTGTGCGGGCCGCTCCAGCCGCCGCGGGTGGAGAAGTCGGGGTAGCCGGCGCCCCGCGGGGGTGCGGGCACGGGCAGCAGGGAGAGCAGGAAGGGCTCCCGCGGGTCCGAGATGTCGACTATCGAGGCATGGTGCGCGGGGCCCGTGCCGTACGAGACGTCCTCGGAGTTGGCGAAGGCGATGTCCTGGCCGGGGACCGGCAGGACGCCGTGTACGCCGAAGCGGCTGTGGAACGGCGGGCTGAACGGCAGGCGTCCCACCTGCCGGGGCCGCGCCGGGTCCGCGATGTCCAGCACCACCAGGCCCGCGCCGCCGTACGGCAGGTAGACCAGGTTCCCCACCGGGTACGGCGGTCCGTGCAGGGATACGTCGTGGCCGGCGGAGCAGCAGAAGCCGGCCGGGGCGGTCGCTTCGCCGGCCCCGCCCGGCGCCGAGCCCGCCGGGGCGGGTTCGTCCTCCCGCTGGCCCGGTACCCACCAGCGGCCCGCCTCCCGGGGGCGGGAGCGGTCGGAGATGTCGAGGATGACGTAGATGTTGCCGCTGAAGCCCGGTGCGCCGGCGGCCAGATGGACGTAGCGGCCGCCCGGGTAGAGGTTGCGGTGCGTGCCGGTGCCGCCGGTGCGGTGGTGGCCGAGCCGGCGCGGGCGCACGGGATCGGCGATGTCCCAGATCAGCACGCCCTCCTCGAAGGGCGCCGCCGGGTCGCCGCCGAAGTTGGGGAAGACCTGCTCCAGTGCCGTGACCATGGTGTCGCCGTGCAGGTCGACCTGGAGGGTCCAGGTGTTCTCCGGCCCCGGTACGTAGGCGACGACCTCCGGCCGCGCCGGGTCGGTCACGTCGACGACGCTCCAGCCGGAGTCCCAGAAGTGCCCGGTGTAGAGGTACCACCGGCCGCGCTTCTGCCGTACGGCCATCTTGAACGCCGGCCGGTGCTCCAAGTCGCTGTACCCGACCGCCTCGACGTTGCGCGCCCGGCCGGCCGGCGGGGCCGCCCCCGCACCCCCGGCGGCCGCCGCCGTCCCCGGCGCCGCGACTCCCGCCGCCGCGCCCGCGAGCGACGCCCGCAGCGCCCCCCGCCGCGATATCCCCTGCCTGTCCTTCATCGGCCCCTCCGCATCGTCGGTGACATGGTGTGGCACCAGCGTCCGGGCCGGAACCAAGCCGGGTCCAATACCCGTTTCACGGGCTCTGAGACAGAACGGATATGACACGTGGTCGACCTCAGACAGATGCGGTACTTCATCGCCGTCGCCGAGGAGTTGCACTTCGGCCGCGCCGCCGCCCGGCTGCACATGGCGCAGCCCCCGCTCAGCCGGCAGATCCGCCTGCTGGAGGGGGCCGTCGGCGCCCGGCTGCTGGACCGCAGCCGCCGCAGCGTCGCGCTGACCGCCGCCGGGCGGGTGTTCCTCGCGGAGGCACGGGCGACCGTCCGGCAGGCGGACCGCGCGGTCGAGCAGACCCTGCGGGCCGCCCGCGGCGAGACGGGGCAACTGGCCGTGGCGTTCATCGACGCGGCCATCTACAGCGTCATCCCGCCCGTGGTGCGCCGGTTCTCGCAGGTCCGCCCCGGCGTCGAGGTGAGCGTGACGGAGCTGCGCATCCCCGACCAGATCCGCGAGGTGGCGGAGGGCCGGCTGCAGGCGGGGTTCGTCCACCCGCCGGTGCCCGATCCGCGGCTGGCGGTGGAGACGGTGTTCACGGAGGAGCTGGCGGTCGCGCTGCCCGCGGGGCACCCGCTGGCCGTACGGGCGCGGGTCGACGTCGCGGAGCTGGCGGGGACGCCGCTCATCCAGTTCCCTCGGGAGATCAACCCGCCGCTCTTCGACGACATCGTCGCCCTCTGCCGCGCCGCCGGTTACACCCCGCCCTCCCTGCGCGAAGCCTCGCCCAAGCAGACCGTCATCGGTCTCGTGGCCGCCGGGCTCGGGGCGTCCCTGCTGCCCGCCTCGCTGGAGAACCTGCGCCGCGACGGCGTGGTCTACCGGCCCCTCGCCGGTCCTGGCCTGACCGTCGACACCTCGGTCATCTGGCGGCGTACGGACCGTGATCCCGTGCTCCACGCCTTCCTGCGCGTCGTACGGGACGTGTGCCGCACCGGGGACGCCGGGCCCGCGGATCCCGTCCCCGCCCCGGACGGCTGACCTCGCCACCCGGCCGCGGGCCGACACGGCCGGCCCGGCGCGGAGAGTCCCGCGCCGGGCCGGCGTGTGTGCGTCCCCTCGGGGGGTGGGGGACGTCGGTGGCCGGCCCGTCCCCGCCGGTCGGGCCGGCCGGGGACGGGGGTCAGCCGGTCAACTGGGCGTGGATGATGCCCGCGTACGCCTCCTCGCCCCGGGCGTTGGGGTGCAGCGGTGCGGCCGGGGCGGTGGGGACGTAGCCCTCGACCCACTTCTTGTCCGGCGACTGGCAGGAGTCGTGGCCGCGGCTCGGGGTGAAGACGTCGACGTACTCGGCGCCGTGGGCCGCCGCGCGGTCGGCGATGACGCGGTTCATATGGTTGACGCTGCCCTGCAGCCAGTCGGCGTCGGGGGCGAGCACCGGCTGGTACGGCCAGCAGCCGCCCGGCTTGATGTAGTCGCCGTAGCCGGTGACCAGGACGCGGGCCTGCGGGGCGCGGGCGTGGATGCCGTCGAGTACGGCGCCGAGCTTGGGGCCCATGGCCTCGATCCGCTGGGCGACGGTGTCGACGCCGCCCTCCATGAAGCCGTCCTTGCACAGGTCGCCGAGCGGGTTGAGCTGCATGCAGTCCTGCGCGACGCCGACGAGCCCGGCGTCGTTGCCGCCGATCGTCAGCGTGACCAGGGTGGTGTCCGCGCTCAGCGCGTCGAACTGCGGCGGCGCCTCGCCCATGTCGACGTCGAGCAGCGACAGCGACTGCGGCTGCGTCATGTGGTCGGTCTTGGCGCCGCTGCACGTGACGTCGCGCAGTTCGGCGACGCCGAGCCCGTCGGCCAGTTCGTGCGCGTAGTTCTCGGTGGAGCGGCCGCAGGCCAGCGGCCCGGTGGGCAGCGGGATGAGCGGGCCCGAGGCCATCGAGTCGCCGAGGGCGACGTAGACCTCGCCGGCGGCTTCCGCGGTGGCGGCGGAGTCCGCGGCCGCGGGGGCGGCCGTGCCGGCGACGGCGAGGCCGGTCACCGCGGCGGCGCCCAGCGCGCCCTTGAGGAGTTTCGGCACCACGTTCATCGGCGGCTCCCGGCGGTGGGGGTGGGTGGGGCGGAAAGTTGTGTCGTGCACATGATGCAGACGGGCCGGGCTGCGCTTAACTGGTCAGTAACGCAGACTTCTCCGGGAGCCGTTGTGACGCGTGACAACACACCGCTGTGTATCGGCGGCAGCCCGGTCGACGCGCGGCTGCGGGCCCGGGTGCCCGCGCTCACCCACCGCGTCGTCGACCGGCTGCTCACCGACCTGCCCGTGTACGCCACCCTGCCGCCGGAGGAGGTCGCGGGCGACATCGCCGACATCGTGCAGCGCAGCCTGCGGCTCTTCGCCGACGTGCTGCAGCGCCGCGGCCCGGCGCGCGACGACGAGCTGGTACGCCAGCGGGAGTCGGCCGCGCAGCGCGCCGAGGAGGGCGTGCCGCTGGACGCGATCCTCAGCGCGTACCAGATCGGCACGGCGATGGGCTGGGAGGAGATCTCGGCGGAGGCGCGGCCCGCGGACTTCGCGGACGCGCAGGAGGTGCTGCGGCATCTCTTCGTGCTGCAGCGGCAGTTGGTGGCGGCGGTCAGCGCCGCGTATCTGGAGGCCAGGCAGGTGCTCGACGTCCAGGAGCACGCGCCGCGGCACGCGCTGCTGGCCGCGCTGCTCGCCGGGGAGCCGCTGGAGGGCATCGCCCGCCGCACGGGGCTGCGGCCGGCGCCGCGGTACGTCGCGATGACGCTGTACGTCGCCGCGCACCCCGACGAGCACTCCCCCGGGCCGCGGTCCCGCATCGCGGCCAGGCGCAAGATCCGCCGGCTGCAGACGGCGCTGAACGGCTTCGCCGGCGAACCGGCGCTCACCGCGCTCGACGCCGGCGGCGGCACCGCGCTGCTGCCGGTGGCGGAGGAGCCGCCGTGGGCGGCGCTGTGCGGGCTGATCGACCGTACGGAAACGGCGGTCGGTGCGCCGGTGACGGCGGCAGCGGCCGGGGCGGCGCCGGACGGGCTGCCGGCGGCGGTGGCGCAGACGGCGGACATCGTCGAGCTGGTACGGCGTACGGACCGGCCACCGGGCCTGTACCGGCTGGCCGACGTGCTGCTCGACTACCAGCTCAGCCGACCGAGCGAGGCGCTGACCGGGCTCGCCGACCTGCTGCAACCGCTGGCCGGCCGCCCGGAGTTGCTGCACACCCTGGAGACGTACCTGGCCCGCGACCTCGACCGCCGCGGCACGGCCGCGGCGCTGCACGTGCACCCCAACACGGTCGACTACCGCATCCGCCGCATCGCCCTCCTCACGGGCCTGACCCCCACCGCCCCGGCGGACGCCCGCCGCCTGAGCGCGGCGCTGGTGGCCCGCCGCACGTTACGGGCCTGAGGGCCCGGGGCCGGGGGCCCCGGCGGCCCGAGAGGGTCGGTCTGGGAGCACACACGCGGCACGCGGCTGCTCCCGGTCAGGGCCCCGTCCGGGCCGCTGACCCCCGCCCCCTACGCCGCGTTGTGGGCCGTTACCAGCCAGGCCGGGGCCCGGAGCAGGACTCCCTCCGGGGTCGCGTACCGGGTCAGGGCCTCGCGCAGGGACTCGGTCGCCTCTGCCTTCGTCGTCTCGTCGAGGTCCGCCATCGCCCCCTGCACATGCGGCCGGTTGAGGACGAAGTCCAGCGCCTCCTCGACGCCCGCCCCCAGGTCCATCGGCTCGTTCTCCGCCTCCAGCCGCACGTCGACGAAGCCCGCCCCGCCCAGCACCTCCCGCACCCGGTCGGGGTCGGCCAGCGAGTTCGGGCCCGGCTCGTTCACGCCGCCGGACTTCGGCACCGTGACATACCGGCCGAGGGCCGCGCGCGGCACCGCCGAGTACTCGCTCTCCTCCGGCGCCCGCCAGCACACGAACGCCAGCCGCCCCGCAGGCCGCAGCGCGCGCCGTACGTTGGCGAACGCCGCCACCGGGTCCGCGAAGAACATCACGCCGTGCCGGCTGATCGCCACGTCGTACGCCCCGCCCTCGAAGTCGTGCACCTCCGCGTCCGCCTGCTCGAAGCGCACGTTCCCGACGCCCTCCTCGGCCGCCCGGGCGCGCGCCTGCGCAAGCATCGCCGCCGACAGGTCGACGCCCAGCGCCGAGCCCTCGGCGGCGAGCGCGGCGGCCACCCGGGTCGTCTGGCCGCACCCGCAGCCGATGTCGAGGACCCGGTCGTCCGGGTGCACGTCCGCGCCCGCGAACAGCCGCTCGCCGTAGCGCAGCATCGCCGCGTTGTACTTCTCCTCGTACGCGACCCAGTGGTCGCCGTTCGCCCCGTTCCAGTCCAGGGTCCGCGTGCTCTCCGCCACGTCCGCCGTCTCCCGCCGTTTCGCCCTGCTGTCCGTGCCGCCCGCTTCCGACGGTCACCGTACGCCCGTACCGGGCCCGCCGAGGCCGTCACCTCACACGGAACACCGGCCCCCGCGCGACGAACGGCAGCGACGCCCCCGCCGGGATCAGATAGGCGTGCTCCCTGCGCACCCGCAGCACGTCGCACATGCCGTCGGTGATCACCAGCACGGGCGCGGCGGGCGGGAAGTCGTCCGCCCGTTCCAGCAGGTCGAGCCCCGGCTGGAGCACGGTCCCGCCGCGCCCCTTGACCCGCACCCGGCCGGCGATCTCCGTCGGCGGCAGATAGCCCGCGTCGTACGGCGAGGCGTCGCAGAAGACGACCCGCGCCCCCGGCACGTCACGCGCTTCGGCGTACGACGCGATGGCCCCCAGCGCCTTGCCGAGCAGCGTGCGGCTCATGGAGCCGGAGGTGTCGAGGACGACGCCGAAGGTGCAGCGGGCGACCTCCTCAGGCGGGAAGTAGCGGCCCGCGCGCGGGATGTCGGGGGTGGCGGCCTGCCGGCGGGCGGGGCGCGCGAAGGTGCGCACCGGCTCGGCCCGGGGCACGAACTCGTCGAACCAGCGGGCCAGCAGCGCGTCCCAGGGCAGCGGCGGCTGCGCGAGCGCGCGGATCTCCTCGATCAGCCCGGCCGGCAGCAGCCCGCGGCCCTGGCCGCGCTCGTGGAGGTCGAGGCCGCGCTGCAGCCCGCGGCGGTAGAACTCGTCGAGGTCGACGTACGCGGCCGCCGGATCCCGCGGCACCAGCGGCTCGCCGAGTACGTCGCCGAGCCCCCGGCCGCGCGGCGTCGCGAGCCGGCGGCGCTGGATCCTGAGGTCGGCGGCGAGGCGGTCGTAGACCTCCTCGGTGGACAGGCCGGCGAGCCGCGGGTCGTGCAGCAGCCCGGACGGCATCTCGCCGACGCGCATCTCCAGCAGCCAGCCGTTGACGACGAAGTCGGCGGCGATGTTGAAGAGATACGGATCCCGCGCCCCCCGGCGCTCGCCGTGGCGCAGCGCGGCGTGCAGCATCTCGTGGCCGAGGATGAAGCGCCACTCCTCGTCGGAGTGGTCCTTCAGCGGGTTGACGTAGATCTCGCCCGCGGCCGCGTCGACGGCGGCGACGGAGATGTCGTGCGCGCGGGCGAGTTCGGCGTCGGCGACGACGGTCATGCCCGCGGCGACCCCGCCGAGCAGCGGGTAGGACGAGACGAACCACTCCAGCGCCCGCTCCCACGGCCGCCGCGGCGCCCGCACGCCGGTGAGCGAGTCGCGCCGGCCGCCGGCGACCTCCATGGCGGCGGACACCGTACGGGCGAGGGCGTGCGCGAAGTCCTGCTGCCAGTCCGGCGGTGTGGTGCCGGGCCAGCCCTCCCACGGCAGCAGCAGCACGTCGGGCTCGTCGCCGGCGGCGCCGCAGCGCTCGTACTCCGGCGGGATGCCGTCGCGCCGCCAGCGGGCGGCGAGTTCCTCCTCGCCGCCGCCGGGATAGTGCGCGGGCAGGTCGGCGGGCGGGCGGCCGGTGCCGAAGGAGACGAGGAAGCGGTTGACGACGGTGCAGCGGGCGGCCTGTTCGTACCGGTCGGGCTGGGTGCGCTCGCCGCGGGCGGCGGGGGCGTGGCCGAAGCCGAGGTGCAGCAGGCAGTGGGCCAGCGCCCAGGTCCACTCGGCGGGCTCGGCGCGGCGGGTGGGGTGGGCGTGGACGGTGCCGTCGGAGTCGACGCGGGCGAGGCCGTGGGCGGGGCCGGTCCCGGCGCCCCAGACGACCGTGCCCGGGACGCCCCCCGCGCCCCCCGCGCCCGCCGCGCCCGCCGCGCCTGCCGTCCCTCCGGCGCCCGTCGTGCCCTTGCGGACGACCTGCGCGCCGAGGGCGCGCAGCGCCGGGTTCTGCATGGCCTTCGCGAGCCCGGCGGAGAAGGCGCGGGTGGCCGGGTCGTCGCGCTGCTGCGGCTTGGCCTTGCCGCGCCGGCCCGCCGCCCGGTTCGTCCTGCTCATCTGCGTGCTTCCACCAGGCGCGGCATGTCCCGGGCGGCCTCGACGAGGAACCAGGCGGGCAGCACCGGCTGCCCGTCCGCGTCCTCGGCGATGACGGTCTGCGCCACCTCCACCGATATCTCGGCCAGTTGGACCAGGAGCGCCTTCGCCCGGTACGCGGTCTCGCGCACGGCAGGCGAGGCGTGCTCCTTGCTCGCGGGCAGCTCCTTGACGAGCCGGCCGCGGAACGCCTCGGCGAGGTAGTAGAGCAGGTCGCGGTCCTCGGTGCGGCGGGGCCAGGAGGCGTCGCCCTTGAGGATGGCCTCGACGCCGTACCGGTGCCGGACGATCTTGACGTACCCGCAGAAGGAGACGGCGTGCGCGGGCGTGAGCGTCCCGTGCGCGACGGTCTTGAGGGTGGCGTCGTCGAGGGCCGGGCCGAAGGAGTGCAGCGCGTCGGAGAGCATGTGCCACGAACGCGGCGTGGAGAACGGCTCCTCGGTCTTCGGCGGCTTGGCCCACAGGTGGTCGGGGCGGTCGGTCAGGTAGTCGGTCACCCAGGAGTGGATGCCGTGCTCGCCGGCCCAGCCGAGCCAGTCGGCCGCGGACGCCTCCAGGTGCACGTGGGCGAGGCGGTTGACGAGGGCGGAGGCCATGGGGCGGGCGAGCGCGTTGTCCGTGGCGCGGTTGCCGGCGCCGATGACGATGCTGCCCTCGGGCAGCTCGTAGTTGCCGATGCGGCGGTCGAGGATGAGGGAGTAGAACGCCTTCTGCACGTCGGGGGTGGCGGCGTTCAGCTCGTCGAGGAAGAGGCAGTACGCCTCGTCGCGGGCGATGGCCTCCGGCGGGCAGAAGACGCTGCGCCCGTCGCGGATCTGCGGGACGCCGATGAGGTCCTCGGGGGCGAGCTGGGTGCCGATGAGGCTGACGCAGTCCAGGCCGAGGGAGGCGGCGAACTTCCGTACCAGCGACGACTTTCCGATGCCGGGGGCGCCCCAGAGGAAGACCGGGCGCACGGTGGCGAGCCCGAGCAGCAGCTCGGGGATCCGGGCGGGGGTGACGGTGACGGCTGCCTGCACGCGGCGGGCTCCTGATTCTGGTCGGGTGCGGCGCGCGCAGGGTGTGTGCGCCGTGTCGGGACCTCCAGTGTGGGCGGTGGACGGGACGCGGCGCAGCCGATTTTCCGGGGGCGGGGACGCGTGTGCGCGGGCGCGGGGCGTACGGCCCGAAGGCTTGCGCCTGCGGGCCGCGCCCCGCGCCCGATACGCGGTCGGGGCCGGGTCAGCGCGGAGTCAGCGGGAAGTCAGCGGGAACCGGCCGGAGTCGGCGCGGAATCAGGGCGGGTCGGGAGCGCGCGGTCAGATGAGCGGGAGCAGGCTGCGCACCAGCCGGCAGGTCGTCAGCGAGGGCGGGTGGACGCCGATGCGCTCGGCGGTGTGGCGTATCACCTCGTTGCGTGCGCGCTGCGGGGTGTAGACCCCGGTGTCGAGCAGGGCGATGGCGATGCGCATGGCCTTCAGCATGCGGTTGTGCGCGACATACCACTCACGCGGCATACCTGCCGGAAGCGGCTTCTTGGGCAGGGGTGTCGGGGCGTACGCCACTGGCATGGGCGACCTCCTCGGCCTCGTCTTGGCCCGTCTTCACTCCCTCTATTCTACCGCCTCCGACTGACAAACTCCCCTGGTCAAAGGTCATTTCGGGATACCAGTTCGAATGCACAGAGGTGTACTGGGGCCCCGTTCGGCACCGGCCGCCGCCTTGCGGCATGCTGGCACCGATGACCACCACAGAACCCCCGCTCCCCGCCGCCACCGCCCCCCGCACCCGTACCGTCGCCGAGCTGGACGGGCGGCTGTGCGAGTGCCGCGCCTGCCCGCGGCTCGTCGCCTGGCGCGAGGAGGTCGCGGCGACCAAGCGCAAGGCGTTCGCCGACTGGGACTACTGGGGCCGCCCCGTGCCCGGCTTCGGCCCCGCGGACGCCGCGATGCTGATCATCGGCCTCGCGCCGGCCGCCCACGGCGCCAACCGCACCGGGCGGATGTTCACCGGCGACCGCTCAGGCGACGTCCTGTACGCCGCCCTGCACGCCACCGGCCTCGCCAGCCAGCCCACCGCCACCCACCGCGGCGACGGCCTGACCCTGCGCGGCGTCCGCATCACGGCCCCCGTCCACTGCGCCCCGCCCGAGAACAAGCCGACGCCCACCGAACGCGACACCTGCCGCCCCTGGCTGGTCCGCGAGATCGAGCTGCTGCGCCCGACGCTGCGCTCCGCGGTGGTGCTCGGGTCGTTCGGCTGGCAGGCGGCGCTGCCGGTGCTGGCCGCGGCGGGCTGGGAAGTGCCGCGGCCGCGGCCGGCGTTCGGCCACGGGGCGCACACGACGCTGCGGCGGCCGGACGGGGGCGCGCCCCTGGAGCTGTACGGCTGCTACCACGTCAGCCAGCAGAACACCTTCACCGGGCGGCTGACGCCGGCGATGCTGCGGGAGGTGCTGGCGGCGGCGGGGACGTCGGCCGGGCTGTAGACGGGGGGCCGGCTCACAGGGAGGCACCGGGCCGGGGCGGGCGGGCGCTCGCCGTGCGGTGTCAGTGGGGGCTCCCATACTGGGCGCATGACACCTGACCAGCTTCGCGCCGCCTGCCTGGAGCCGAACGGGGCCGTCGAGGAGTGGCCCTTCGACCGGCACCAGGCGGTCTCCGTCTTCAAGGTCGGCGGCAAGATGTTCGCGCTGAGCGAGCTGGCCGCCACGCCGCTGTCGGTGAGCCTGAAGTGCGAGCCGGACCTGGCGGTGCAACTCCGCGCCACGCACCCGGAGATCGTCGGCGGGTACCACCTGAACAAGCGCCACTGGAACACCGTCCGCCTCGACGGCGCCGTGCCCGAGGAGCTGGTGCTGGAGATGATCGAGGACTCGTACGACCTGGTGGTGGCCAAACTCCCCCGCGCCCACCGCCTCACCCTGGACTGGCCGGGCGAACGCCACCGCCCGCCCCCGGGCGCGTAGCCGGGGGCGCGCACCGGGCGGCGGCGGGCCGCCGGGCTAGCGGGCGATCACCTCGCCGAAGCCCGGGAACTCGCGGCCGAACCCGGCGCGAGCGGCGGTGACGTTGTAGGAGCCGGTGGCCGTGATGCCGTCGGCGGTGCCCCGGGCGTGCCAGACGAAGCCCCCGGCGGCCCGCCACGGAGCGCCCACCGTCAGGTCGGCCCTGCCGTCGCGGTTGCGGTCGCCGAGCGCGACCTCGTCGCCGAACCCGTCGCCCGTCGCGGCAGTCCCCGGCACCCCCGCGGTGTTCCGGTGGAGCAGCCGGGCTCCGGCGCCGCTCAGCCCGTTCGCGGTGCCCCGCAGCAGCGTGACGGTCCCCGCGAACGACTTGCCGTCGAAGTCCTCGCCGGGTACGCCGATGGCCACCTCGGCGCGGCCGTCGGCGTCCGTGTCCGCGACCCCGACCGACGCGCCGAACTGGTCGTACGGCTCGCCGCCGCCCGGGACGCCCGCGGTGCCCTGGTGGATCCGCTGCGGCCGCTGCGTTTCGTCGATGCCGTCCGGGCCGCCGTACCAGACCTGGACCGTGCCGCCGACGGCCCACGGCTGCCCGCTGTTCCGCGGCTCGTCCGGGTATCCCGTCACCAGATCGCCGTAGCCGTCGCCGTCGACGTCCCCGACCTCGCCCGTCAGGCCGCCGGCGTCGGTGAGGCGGGTGCGGGTGTAGCCGTCGCCGGTCCAGTCGTCGACGTAGATGCGGCCGCCGGGGTTGCCGCTGATCAGACCGACGAACACGATGCGCTCGGCCTGCGGGTCGGCGTCCACGTTCCCGTAGGCGCCGCCGCGGGTGGTGCCGAACAGGGGGTCGCGCCGCTGGCTCTGCGGCCGTCCTTCACGGGTGAAGGGGCCCAGGAGGTGGAAGGCCGCGCAGCGGGCGGCCACGCTGATCTCGGGCGCGCCGTCGCCGTCGAAGTCGCCGGCATACAGGCCCTCGGCGAGGTTGCAGCCGGTGCCCGGGACGTTCGCCACCTTCACCGCGGCGCCGCCGCTCAGCCCCCGGGGCCCGCCCCAGAGCAGGGTCAGGGTGCCGCGGTCGACGTCCCCGCTCACGTTCTCGCGCGACGCGCCGACGAGCAGGTCGGCGTAGCCGTCGCGGTCGAAGTCGTCGACGGCCACGGTCTCGCCGAAGTAGTCGTCCTCCTCCGGCGAGCCGGGGACGCCGGCGGTGCCCTGGTGGTACACCGCGCGCCGGCTCGCGTCCGGGCCCGCCGCGGAGCCGTAGAGCACGGCCACGGCCCCGGCGTAGGACTTGCCGGACACGGTGGCCGCGGGGTTTCCGATCACCACGTCGCGGTAGCCGTCGCCGTCGAAGTCGCCCTTGAGCCCGCTCGGGGCCGCCGCGGCGGGTGGCGCGGCCACCGCCGTCAGGCCGCCGCCGGCGAGGGCGACGGCGGTGGCGAGCGCCACGAGGGCACGGCGGCGGGGCTGAGTGGTCACCTGGGGCCTCCCGGTCGGTGTCGGACGATGTCCGCGGTGTGGGGAAGACCAGCGTGGCGGGGTGAAGGTTGTACGGCCGTAAGGCAGTTGGGACGCGCGCTGGATGCCCGGCTACGGACGGGGGGAGCGGGCCTGCCAGCGGCCCCCGTGGTGATGGACCTCGATGGGGCGGCCGAAGCAGTGCGTCAGGTGGGCGCCCGTGAGCACCGCCGCCGCCGGGCCCGCCGCCGCCACGCGGCCGTCGCGCAGCAGCAGCGCGTGGCTCGTCGTGGGCGGCAGTTCCTCCAGGTGGTGGGTGACCATGACGGTGGCCAGGGCCGGGCGGGTCCCGGCGAGGCGTTGCAGGGCGTCGACCAGGTCCTCGCGGGAGGGCAGGTCGAGCGCGTTGAACGGCTCGTCGAGCAGCAGCAGCCCCGGGTCCGCCATCAGCGCGCGGGCGATGAGCAGCCGGGCGCGCTGGCCGCCGGAGCAGACGCCGTACGGGCGGTCGGCCAGCTCCTTGCAGTCCAGCTCCGCCAGCAGTTCGTCCGCGCGCTCGCGGACGGCCGCGTCGTACGTGCGCCACAGCGGCTGCACGGTGCCGCTGTGACCGGTGAGTACCACGGTGTGCCCGGGGGCGTCCTGCGGCACCTTCTGCGCCGCCGAGACCAGGCCGATCGCGGCGCGCAACTCCCGCATGTCGACCCGCCCGATGCGGTGGCCGAGGACGTCCACGGTGCCGGTCGTCGGGTGCGTCAGCGCGCCGAGCAGCCGCAGCACGGTGGTCTTGCCCGCGCCGTTGGGGCCGAGCAGCGCCCAGTGGTCCCCGGCCCGTACGGTCCAGTCGACGTCGTCGAGGATGACCTGCCCGGTGGTGTGGCGGCGGATGCCGACGGCATCGAGCGCGGCGACGACGCGCGGGGCGCCGCGGTGGTCGTGATCAGCCATGCGGGCCAGCATCGCAGCCGCCGGGCCCGCGGCGCGTCCCCTTTTGCCCGGCGCCGCGGCGGGGTGCCCGGCGGTCCGCGCCGCGGGTGCGGAGGTACGGGGCCGCCCGTAGCGTGTGCCCTATGGGAGCGAAATACCACATATCGCCCGCCGGCCGCCGACGTTCCGCGTCCCGCCGCGCCGCCCTCGTCGTCGCGGTCCTGCCGGTCGCCGGCGCCCTCGCGCTGACCGCCGCGAGCCCGGCCGGCGCCCCCGCGAAGCGACCCGCCGCCGACGGCGACGGGTCGCTCGCCTCGTACTACGACCAGTCCGTGGACTGGACCGACTGCGGCCGCAAGGTCGCGGAGGCGGCGAAGGAGTCCGGCCGCAAGCCCCCCGGCTACCTCAAACGGCTGCAGTGCAGCCGCATGCGGGTCCCGCGCGACTACGCGGCCACCGACCGCGGCAACCTGCGCCTCGCCGTCGCCCGCCTGCCCGCGACCGGCGCCAAGGGCGACCGGATCGGCTCCCTCGTGCTCAACTTCGGCGGCCCGGGCGAGTCGGGCGTCGAGGGCCTCGCCGGCCTCGGCGCGAAGTTCACGAAGCTCAACGAGCGCTACGACATCGTCGCCCCCGACCCGCGCGGCGTCGGCGACAGCACCCCTCCCGTCCAGTGCGCGAACCCGTCCGCGCGGCAGGCCAAGAGCCTGGACCGCTCCCCCGACGAGCGCACGGAGATCGACAAGCTCGCCGCGTTCCGCGAACTCCAGGGCAAGCTGTGCGAGGAGGACTCCGGAAAGCTCCTGCCCTGGGTCGGCACCGTCGACTCCGCCCGCGACCTCGACGTGCTGCGGGGGGTGCTGGGCGAGGACAAGCTCACGTACATGGGCTTCTCCTACGGCACCAAGCTGGGCGCCAACTACCTGCACCTCTTCCCGCGCAAGACGGGCCGGGTCGTCCTCGACGGCGTCGAGAACCCGATGAAGAACAGCGAGCAGACCTACCTCGCCAACGCGCACGCCTTCCAGCGCGCGCTGGACGACTTCACGAAGGACTGCACGAAGCGCGGGGCGTCAGACTGCCCGCTGGGCGGCGACACGGCGAAGGCGAAGAAGGAGACGCGGCAGTTGTTCAACCTGCTCGACAAGCGGGAGATCGACACCGCGGCGGGGGAGCTGGACCAGTCGACGTTCGTCGACGCGCTGAAGAACGCGATGTACTCGGAGAAGATGTGGCCGGACCTGCGGCACGCGCTGAGCGCGCTCGGTGACGGCAACGGGGCGCCGATGGTCCGCCTGGCGGGCGGCAGCGGCGGTGCGGCCGTACGGGGCGCGGGAGTGCCGGGTGCGGGAGTGCCGGGTGCGGGGCCGCTGCCGGGTGCAGGGGTGTCCGTCATGGCCGCCGAGGGCAACCCGGACGCTGCCTTCACCGCCGTCACCTGCCGCGACACCAGCGACCGCTACACCGCGGCGGACGTCGAGCAGGCCAAGGGCGAGTTCACCAAGGCGTCCCCGATCTTCGGCACGTTCATGGCCGGCCAGATGCTGACCTGCACGGGCTGGCCCGTACCGGGTGACAACGAATCACGCCAGGTACGCGCCACGAAGGCCCCCGCCGCGCTGCTGGTCGCCACCACCGGCGACCCCGCGACCCCGTACAAGGGCGGGGCGGACATGGCGAAGGAACTCGACAACGACTCCGTGGTGCTGACCTTCGAGAGCGTCGGGCACACCGGCTACATCACCGGGGACGCGTGCGTCGACGGGAACGTCAACGACTTCCTGCTCGACGGCAAGCGCCCGAAGAAGGGCACGCGCTGCGACTGACGGCGGCCGCTCGGGGGGCGGGTCTCGGGGGCCGGGGCCCGGGGCTCGGTGCTCAGGGCGTCTCGGAGTTGAGGCGCTGTACGGCACCGACGGCGTCGCCGAGGGTCATGTGGTTCACGGCGATGATGGTGGGCATCCGGCCGCGCAGCAGCGCGCACGTCCTGGCGCGGTGGACGATGGCGTCGGCGTTGTTGACGGCGGCGGCCTCGGCCCGGGGGGCGCCCATCCCGTGGGTGACGAAGTGGTTGAGGAGGAAGAGCCTCTTGCGGGGGTCGCTGCCGCCGCGGTGGGGCGCGCAGCTCATGTCGCCTGGTTCGCGGGCGCGGTACGGGGTCTCGACGGCGTACTCGTAGAAGTTGCGGTACCAGGGCGCGGGCCCGTCGGCCTCCTCGGCGAAGACCACGAGCCGCCGCCCGGAGTCAGCCATCTCGCCGAGAGTCGGCCAGGGCGCGGCGGGATCGGGGGCGGGGCTGTGCAGATACGGCCCGAGGCCGGCGGCGCGGAAGGCGCGGGCGGTGTCGCGGGGGGTGATGGCGTCCTGGAGGATCAGGGTCACCACGTCCCGGGGGTGCTCCTCCAGCCAGTCGCGCAGCTCGCGCAGTTGCGCGGTGAGGGGCGTGGCACCCATCCGGCACGGACCGTGGCACAGCCAGGTGCCGGGTCGCGGGCGCACGACCGAGTCCACGGCCCGTACGAGGGTCGCCCGGGCGGGGGCATCGAGTCCCCCGGTGCCGGCGGGCGGCACGAGCCGTTCGGCGGTCTCCCAGTAGTGGGTGTCGAGGAGGAGGGCGCGGGCACCGCGGTCGAGTTGCCCGGTGAGGGAGACGTCCTGGTGCGCGCCGAGGAACCCGTCGGGCACGGTGGCCATGGCGTTGTGCGCCCCGACCTGCACGACCTGGTCGTACGGCCGGCCGCAGAGGGCGACGTCACCGTTGCAGGCGAGCGAATCCCCGGACGGCACCCCGACGAGCATCCACACCTGGGCGAGCGCGGCGAACCCGGCGACCCCGAGCCCGAGCCCCCGCGCCCAGCGGGCGCGGAGGGTGGCCGGCGGGGGTGGGGCGGGGCCGGAGGGCGGCGGGGTGGCGCCGGCGCCCGGGTGGCGGGGCGTCCTGGGCGCGGCGGTGGCCGTACGGCTCGGCGGGGGCGGTGTCGCGGAGCGCTGCGGGTCGGCGGCCGTCTCGCAGTCGGCTGGGGTTGGCGCGGGGGTGCCGGGGGCGCGGTGCGCGTTCGCCCGTACGACACCGGCGGCAGCCGCCGGCGAGCCCGCGGTGCGGGTCAGAGTGCGGTGGAGGGCCTTGCGGGCCGTCTCGGAGGTGGTGAGGGCCGCGGCGGTGAGGGTCAGGGTGAGCAGGGCCCCCGCCCACGCCAGGGCCGCCTCGCGGTAGAGGCCCGCCACCACGTCCGCGAGCAGCGCCGCCACGCTCGGCGGCAGCCCGTCCGGCACCAGCCCCGCCGACGCCGGCAGCGCCGCCCACACCGCCGCCCCCGCGGCGGCGGTCAGCACCGCGGCACCCGCGCACGCCGCCGCGGCCGTACGCGCCCGGAGTCGCCCGCCACGCGCCGCCGCGCGCAGCGCCAGCACCCCGGCCCCGGCCGCCGCGGCGGCCACCCCCGCGACGGCCCACCACGACGCGGACGCGGCCAGCACGGTCCGTACCACCACGCCCCGCTCAGGGCCCCACCCCGGCAGTTCCGACGCGGCCCCGGACGCCGGATCCGTACCGCCCCCGGCCCGGTCCTCCACCACCAACGGCACCCGCCCCTCCCCCACCGCCGGGGCCACCCCGCCGGCACCGACGGGCGCTCCCCGCCCGTCCCCCGGGGCACCCCCCGACGCCACGAGCGGCGGACGCGCCCCCGCGGCGTACGGCCCACGCCGCTTCGTGCCCGGCCCCACCGATGCCCCGGAACCCGGAGCCCCGGCTGCGGGCGGGCGCACCTCCGCGCCACCCCCCGGCGCCACCGGCCCCGGGTCCGCCCGGCCCACCGGCGGCGGCCGCACCCCCGCCTCCTGCCCGCCCACCATCAGCGGCTCGCGTGGCTCCCCTCCGCGACCCGCCGTCCCGGCGCCCGTCGCGCCGCCTCTCCCCGTCACCGGCCACAGGCCCGGCCGCCCCACCGCGTCCCCCCGCTCCACCAGCGGCGGCCGCGCCTCCGAAACCGGCCCCCGGTCCACCGCACCCGCCCTCCGTGCAGGCGGTGCTTCGGCTCCCGGCAGGACCTCGTCCAGCGCCGTCATGATGCGGCGTGCCGTGCTCGGCGGCCATGTGTCGTGGACGAACGCGGCCACCGCTTCCCGCAGCGCCGACGTCGGGGTCGGCGACTGGTGGCCGGGGGTGACGTACTCGCGGAGGCGGGTGATGAGGTGGGTGAGGCCGCGGGCCGCGGCCGGGTCCGCGTCCTCGCGCAGCGCGCGCAGTTGGTCGCTGCCCGCCTCCGTCGCGCTCTCCGTGACCGGCCCGCGCCAGTCGTTGCCGGCCGCCGCCCTGCCGGTGCCCGTCAGCGCCGCGACCAGGGCCCGCGCCTGCCGGTCCGCCGCCTGCTCCAGCGCGGGGCGCGGGACCAGCAGCGGCAGGTTGTCGACCACCGCGTCGCTGCGCAGCGGGATGCCGAGCGCACCCGTGCGCAGCGCCTGGCGGACGGCGGGGTCGGGCAGCACTTCGTCGTAGACGCGCTGGTAGCCGTCGGCCTCCCGGACCGCGCCCGTGTAGTACGCCGGGTCGGCCACGGTGTACCGGCACAGCAGCAGCACCGTCAGCGCGCTCAGCAGGGCGGCGGCGACCGCCGTCCAGACCCGCCGCGCCCCTGACATGCATTCAGCGTCGGCATCTCCCCGGCCCCAGGCCAGCGCGACGCGGCCGATAGGGCGAGCGAAAGAGCCGGTTGCACCAACCCGCGGAGCGGCACGGGTGGTGTCCGGTCACGTTCCCCGAACGCCGGGAACCCGGCCCCGTACGACCCCGCGGCCCGGGCTCAGTCCAGGCCCGCCTTCTCCAGCGCCGCGCAGCACGTGTCCACCATCAGCCGCGTCACCACGTACGGGTCGACGTTCGCGTTCGGCCGCCGGTCCTCGATGTACCCCTTGCCGTCCTTCTCCACCTGCCACGGGATCCGCACCGACGCCCCGCGGTCCGACACCCCGTACGAGTACTCGTCCCACGGCGCCGTCTCGTGCGCCCCGGTCAGCCGGGTCTCCACGCCCGCGCCGTACGCGCGCACGTGCGTCAGCGGCTTGTCGCCCTCGCCCAGCGCCTCGCAGGCGGCGACGATCGCCTCGTAGCCCTCGCGCATCCGCCGGGTGGAGAAGTTGGTGTGCGCGCCCGCGCCGTTCCAGTCGCCCTTCGCCGGCTTGGGGTCGAGGGTGGCGGAGACGCCGAAGTCCTCGGCCGTGCGGTAGAGCAGCCAGCGCGCGACCCAGAGCTGGTCCGCGACCTCCAGCGGGCCGAGCGGCCCGACCTGGAACTCCCACTGGCCCGGCATGACCTCGGCGTTGATGCCGGAGAGGCCGAGGCCCGCCTTGAGGCAGTTGTCGAGGTGGGCCTCGACGACCTCGCGGCCGAAGATCTCGTCGGCGCCGACGCCGCAGTAGTAGCCGCCCTGCGGGGCCGGGAAGCCGTTCTCGGGGAAGCCGAGAGGACGGGAGCCGCGGAAGAAGGTGTACTCCTGCTCGATGCCGAAGACCGGCTCCTGGGCGGCGAAGCGCTCGGCGGCCTCGCGCAGCTCGGCGCGGGTGTTGGAGGCGTGCGGGCTGAGGTCGGTGTCGAGGACCTCGCAGAGTACGAGCACGTCGGCACCGCCGCGCAGCGGGTCGGGGCAGGTGAAGACGGGCTTGAGGACGCGGTCGGAGGAGTTGCCCTCGGCCTGGTTGGTGCTGGACCCGTCGAAGCCCCACAGGGGCGGCTCGGCGCCCGTCTCCACGATCTTGGTCTTCGAGCGCAGCCTGGCGGTGGGCAGGGTGCCGTCGATCCAGATGTACTCGGCCTTGTAGCTCACGGTCGCCGTCCTTCGTTCGTACAGGTGCGGTGCGGGGCGGCGGGCGGCACGCACGCCCACCGTGGGCAGCGTCGCAAGCCGCGGTTTCCCGTCCGTTGCCCGGATGTAAACCCGGTGTGTCCCTTCGTCCCGTACGGCGTGGTGGTGCTAGCTACACCCCGGCCCGGGGGTACGGCCCCGTGCCCCCGTCCGGGCCGCGCGGCAGACTGTGACGTGCGGCCGGAGAAGCGGGCCGCGCGAGCCGGGACCCGCGCAGGAACGGGCGCGGGAGCGGCAGGGAGCGGCGGGAACAGAGGGGAACACGGAGATGATCTTCCGGAACTGGGCGCTGGCCGGGGTGCGGGCGCTGGCGCTGACGGTGCTGTGCACCGCGGCCTCGATCACGCTCTTCGTGCTGACCCTCGTCTCCGTCGTGCTCATCCCCGTGCTCGGCATCGGCCTGGTCACCACGCCCTGGGTGCTGGAGGGCGTGCGGATGCAGGCCAACCTGCGCCGGCTGCTCGCCGCGCAGTGGTCGGACGTGCGCATCCCCGCCACGTACCGCCCCTGGCCGCCGAACCTGCACGGCGGGCTCTTCGGCCAGGCGCAGCGCACCCGCCACATGCTGACCGACCCGGCGACCTGGCGCGATCTGCGCTGGCTGTTCACCGACATGATCGCGGGCACGGTCCTCGCCGTCGTCACGGTCGCGGTGACCTTCTACCCGCTGGAGGGGTACGTGCTCGCCGCCGGCGTCTGGGACCCGATCACCAGCGGCGGCGCCCACACCTACTGGTACGGCTTCGTGCCGGTGTCCTCGCAGAGCACCGCGCTCATGGCCGCCGGGCTCGGCACCGCGCTGTTCGCCGTCGGCCTCTTCGCCAGCCACCGCCTGCTGGGCCTGCACTTCCAGATGACCAAGGGCGTGCTGGCGCCGCGCGAGGTCGAGCTGGCCGAGCGGGTCGCGCGGCTGACCGAGACCCGCTCGGACGCCGTCGACAACTCCGCCGCCGAGCTGCGCCGCATCGAGCGCGACCTGCACGACGGCGCGCAGGCCCGGCTGGTCGCGATGGGCATGAGCCTGGGCACCATCGAGGCGCTGATCGAGAAGGACCCGGCCAAGGCGAAGGAGCTGGTGTCGCGGGCGCGCGGCGAGTCCGCCGAGGCGCTGACGGAGCTGCGGGACCTGGTACGGGGCATCCACCCGCCGGTGCTGGCCGAGCGCGGCCTCGCGGACGCGGTGCGGGCGCTGGCGCTGCGCATGCCGGTGCCGGTCGAGGTGGACATCGACCTGGGTACGCCGCCGGGGCGGGCGGCGGAGCCGGTGGAGTCGGCGGCGTACTTCGCGGTGAGCGAGGTGCTGACGAACGCGGTCAAGCACGCGGAGGCGCAGCGCGTGTGGCTGGACATGGGGCACCGCGACGGCATGCTGCGGATCGCGATCACGGACGACGGCCGCGGCGGCGCGTCGCTGGACAAGGGCTCCGGGCTGGCCGGGGTGGAGCGCAGGCTCGGTACATTCGACGGCGTACTGGCCGTCAACAGCCCGGTCGGCGGCCCCACGATGGTGACCCTGGAGATTCCGTGCGCGCTGTCATCGCCGAAGACCTCTTCCTTCTGAGGGACGGTCTCGTCCGCATGCTCGAAGCGTATGACTTCGAGATCCTGGCCGCGGTGGACAACGGCCCCGAACTGGCGCGGGCGCTGGACGAGCTGGAGCCGGACGTCGCGGTGGTCGACGTCCGGCTGCCGCCGTCGTTCTCGGACGAGGGCCTGCAGTGCGCGCTGCAGGCCCGGGCGAAGCGGCCGGGGCTGCCGGTGCTGGTGCTCTCGCAGCACGTGGAGCAGTTGTACGCGCGCGAGCTGCTGGCGGACGAGCGCGGCGGCGTGGGGTACCTGCTCAAGGACCGGGTGTTCGACGCGGACCAGTTCATCGACGCGGTACGGCGGGTGGCGGCCGGCGGTACGGCGATGGACCCGCAGGTCATCTCGCAGTTGCTGAGCCGGCGGGCGGCACAGGACCAGCCGGTGAACACGCTGACGCCGCGGGAGCGCGAGGTGATGGAGCTGATGGCGCAGGGCCGGTCCAACGCGGCGATCGCGGAGAAGCTGGTGGTCACCGAGCGGGCGGTGGCCAAGCACACGTCGAACATCTTCGGCAAGCTGGGGCTGCCGCCGTCGGACGACGACAACCGCCGGGTGCTGGCGGTGCTGGCGTACCTGGACCGCGGCTGACGGAGCCGGGGCGGGCCGCGCGCGGGTCTGCACGCGGGTCTGCAGGCTCCCGTACGGGCCCCGAAGACAGCGCTTGCGGTGCCGGCCCGTACGCGGTCGCTTTTCGCCCGTTTCCCTCCGTTGCCCCCTCGCCCCGCGCGTGGCTACGGTCCGCTGATGACGGACATGACGCGACGCACGATCCTGGGCACGGCCGGCGCGCTCGGCGCCGGCGCGGCACTCGTCGGCGGGCAGGCGCAGGCCCGTAGCGTGACGGCCGGAGGCGGCACGGCGGCGGCCGCGGGCAGGGGGTTCGAGGTGGCGGCGGCCCGGGAGGCGCTGGAGCGGCTGCTGCCCGACCACGCCGGGCAGTTCGCGCTCACCGCGCTCGACGGCGAGGAGCGGTTCACCGTACGCGGCCGGACCGGCCGGATCGAAGTCGGCGGCACCAGCCCCGCGGTGCTCCTCACCGGCGTGCACTGGTACCTGAAGTACACCTGCCGCGCCGTCGTCTCCTGGTCCGGCAGCCAGACCCGGCTCCCCCGCCGCCTGCCCGCGCCCGCGGCGCCCGTGGAGCGCCGCGCCACCGTCCCGGCCCGGTTCGCGCTCAACGACACGCACGACGGCTACACCGGCCCGTACCACGACTGGGCGCGCTGGGAGCGGTTCGTCGACGTGCTCGCCCTGCACGGCTGCAACCAGGTGCTCGTCACCCCCGGCACCGAGGCCGTCTACCACCGGCTGCTCCAGGACTTCGGCTACTCCGACGCCGAGGCCCGCGCCTGGCTGCCCGCGCCCAGCCACCAGCCGTGGTGGCTGCTGCAGAACATGAGCGACTACGGCGGCCCCGTCTCCCCCGCGCTGCTCGCCGAGCGCACCGAACTCGGCCGCCGCGTCACCGCCCGCATGCGCGAGCTGGGCATCTCCCCCGTCCTGCCCGGCTACTTCGGCACCGTCCCCGGCGGCTTCGCCGACCGCAACCCCGGCGCCCGCACCGTCCCCCAGGGCACCTGGGCGGGCCTGCCCCGCCCGGACTGGCTGGACCCGCGCACCGACGTCTTCCGCGACGTCGCCGCCGCGTTCTACCGCCACCAGGAAGACCTCTTCGGGCCCGTGGGGCACCTGAAGATGGACCTGCTGCACGAGGGCGGCGACCCCGGCGACGTCCCCGTGCCGGAGGCCGCGCGCGCCGTCGAGACCGCGCTGCAGACCGCCCGCCCCGGCGCGACGTGGGTCATCCTCGGCTGGCAGGAGAACCCGCGGCGCGAACTCCTCGAAGGACTCGCCCACCCCGACCGGATGCTCGTCGTCGACGGCCTGTCCGACCTGGAGCGGGTCACCGACCGCGAGGCGGACTGGGGCGGCGTGCCGTACGCCTTCGGCACCATCCCCAACTTCGGCGGCCGCACCACGATCGGCGCCAAGACCCACATGTGGGCGGAGCGCTTCGCCGCCTGGCGGGACAAGCCGGGCAGCGCGTGCGTCGGCACCGCGTACATGCCGGAGGCCGCCGAGCGCGACCCGGCGGCGCTGGAGCTCTTCAGCGAACTGGCGTGGCGGGACGAGCCGGTGGACCGGAAGGAGTGGTTCGACGCGTACGCGGCCGTGCGCTACGGGGGCGCGGACCCGGCGGCGCGCGCGGCGTTCGCGGCGCTGCGCGAGACGGCGTACGCGATCTCCAGTGCCGACGGCCGCCCGCACGACTCGGTCTTCGCCGCCCGCCCGTCGCTGGACGCCCGCTCCGGCGCGTACTACGCGACCAAGACGCCGGCCTTCGACCTCGCCGAGTTCGACAAGGCGTTCGGCGCGCTGCTGGGCGTCGCCCCGGCGCTGCGCGCCTCCGACGCGTACCGGCACGACCTGGTCGACCTCGCCCGGCAGGCGCTCGCGAGCCGGTCGCGGGTGCTGCTGCCGCAGCTCAAGGCGGCGTACGAGCGGGGGGACGCAGAGGGAGCGGCCACCTTCCGCACGCTGTCCGACCTGTGGCTGAAGCTGATGGCGCTCAGCGACGAGACCACCGGCGCGCACCGCGCGTTCCTCCTCGGCCCGTGGCTCGCCGACGCCCGCCGGATGGCCGCGGACGACGCGGAGGCCGCGCTGCTGGAGCGCACCGCGCGGGTCCTCGTCACCACCTGGGCCGACCGCCCCACCGCCGACGGCGGGCACCTCGCGGACTACGCGAACCGCGACTGGTCCGGGCTGATCCGCGACTTCCACGCGCCGCGCTGGCGCGCCTACTTGGAGGAACTCCAGGACGCGCTGGCGGCGGGCCGCGAGCCGGAGCCCTTCGACTGGTACGCGGTCGAGGACCCCTGGACGCGGCAGCGCAACCGCTACCCCGAGCGCCCCTCCGGCAACGCGCACACCCTCGCGCGCCGCGTCCACGAGGTGCTGGCCACGGCCCCGTACCAGGGCTTCGTGACGGCCGTGGCGGATCCGCCCGCGCTCGCGCCGGGCGGGACGGGGCGGCTGACCGCCGGGTTCCGCAACATGTGCGGGCTGGCCGCCACGGGCGCCGTGGAGCTGGAGCTGACGGGCCTGGACGCCGCGCCGCCGGGGGCGGTCTCCCTGCCGGCGGTGCCGGCGGCGGGCCGGGCGGAGCACGCGTGGGAGGTACGTGCGCCCGCCGGGCCGCCCGCGAAGCCGCTGACGCCGCTGGCGTACGAGGTGCGCACGGCGTACGGGATGGCCGGACAGGACCCGGTGACGGTGCACACCCCGGGCACGCTGTTCGTCGCCGGGCCGCTGGACGACAGCGTCGCCACGGTCACCACGAACGCCGCCGTCTTCGGGCAGCTCGGCGACCGCTGGGCGGTCGACGGGGGCGGGGCGGACATGTGGAAGGCGACGGCGGAGTTCGGCGCGGTCTTCCGGCCGGGGTCGCTGGCCTCCGGCGGCACGGTGACGCTGACGGTCGACGCGCAGGCGCCGACGGGTCCGTGGGCGCGGGCGGGCATCGTCGCCCGCAACGACCTGCGGACGGCGGGCGCGGCCGGGTTCCTCAACCTGGCGGTGACGCCGGCGAACGGCGTGGTGCTGTCGTACGACTCGAACGGCGACGGCACGCTGGACACGTACCGCCGGATCACGGGCGTCACGGCACCGGTCACGCTGCGGCTGACGCGGGCGGGAGACACGTTCACCGGCGCGTGCTCGACGGACGCCGGCGCGACATGGCGGACCGTGGCGACGGTGACGGTGCCGGGGACGGCGGGGACACAGGACGCGGGGCTGTTCATGTCGGCCGCGGCGGGCGTGCGGGGGACCGTGGAGTTCGGCGGGTGGACGAACGGGTGAGGGGCGGCGGCCGGGCCGGGCGCCGCGGCGGAGTGACCATCTGAGGATTCACTCGTTCAACCCAGCGTGGATCAGCAGGCCGTCACCGCCCGGGGCGCCGCGAAGCCGCCACCGCCCGCGGACACCGTCCCCCCGCCCGTCGACGTCGAGCAGGCCGAGGCCGCCGTCGTCGAGCACTACGCGCATCTGACGCGGCTGGCGTATCTGCTGCTGCCCGCGGAGGAGGACCGCGGCAGGCGGGTGCTGGCGGCGCACGGCCTGGTGCAGCGCTCACTGCCGCGGGGACGTACGGCGCCGGGGGCACCGGGTTGCGGGGCGCACGGCGGGGCGCCGGCCGACGGGGTACGTGACGGGGTGCCGCCGGGCGCCGTGCCGGGGCAGCGGGCGGACGGGAGCGCCGGGGGCGGCGGTGCGGCCCGGGTCACCGGGCCCGCGGGCGGTGCGCCTGCGGCCGAGGTGCGGTTCGGCCCCGCTGCGCCCTGGCGGAACGACGGGGACGCCGGGGCCGGCTACGCCTACGTGCGGCTCCGGATCGTACGGGCCGCGCTCGCCGCCGGGCGCCCCCGCGGCCGGCTCCGGCTGCCGCGCCCCGCGGGGCTGCCGAGCCCGCTGCCCCGGCTCTGGGGGCTGCGCCTCCACCCGCGCCCGGGCGGCTCCGACGAACTGGCCCTCGACCGCGCCCTCGCGGCGCTCCCCGCCCCGGCCCGCGCCGCGTACGTGCTGCGCGGCCTCGAAGCGCTGCCCGACCCCGCCGTGCGCCGGCTCCTCGCGGCGGCCGGTGCCGAGGACCCCGGGGCCGCGCTCGCCGCCGCCGACCGCGTGGCGGAGCCGCCGGGCAGCGCGGAGCGGCGGCTGCTGCTCTCCCCCGAGTTCGACCCCTGTGCGCTGCAGGCCCGCCCCACCGACCTGCTACGGCGCCGCCAGCACACCCGCGCCGCGCTCGCCGCGGCCGCGGCCCTCGCCGCCGTCGTCGCCCTGCTCGGCGTCCCCGGCGCCGGGGGCGGCGGGGACGGCGCGGCGGCGGCCCCGTACGCCCGCAACGCCTTCGCGGAACAGGCCCTCGACCCGGCGCAGCTCACCGTCGCGGGCCGCGACGACTGGCAAAGCGCCGCGCGCGCCGACTTCGCCGCCTGGCCGGCCCGCGGCGCCCGTACCCGCGACGCCGCGCTGCTGCGCAGGGCGCTGGCCGTCTGGGCCCGTCCCGGCGAGTCCGTACGGCTCTCCGCGACGCCCGGCACCGCCGCCGGGCCGCCCGCGGGACCGCCGCGGCTGCTGTACGCGGGGGACGTCGACCGGGCGACCGTCGTCCTCTTCCACGACGGCCTGCGGCTGGTGCGGTACGCGGAGGTGCGGGGCGAACCGGGCGCCGCGGTGCTGGACTTCGCCCGCGCCGACGCGGCGGACGCGGCGAGCGCGCTGGCCGTCGTCGTCGGCCGCAGGAACGGCAAGGTCCGCTATCTGACCGCGCCGTGGGTCTCCGGGGTCTCGCTGCGCGAGCTGCTGGACCCGGCGGCGGAGGCGCGGCGGGTCGGCCGCGACACGGACGGCGTAACCGCCCCCGTCCCCAGCCCCCCGCTCCCCACCACCGCCCCCGCGGAGGACGGCACCCCCCGGCCGGGCGAGGACCCGGCCGCGGGCGAGACCGCGGACCCGGCGCAGCCGGACGGGGGTCCGACCGGGATGGGAGCGCCCGGGGCGAGGACAGCCGACCCGGAGGACGCGGGCGCGGACACCCCGGCACCGAACACCCCGGCCCCCGGCGACCCGGTACCGGACACCACGGCGACGACCGACACACCCGCCGCGGAACCCACCGATCCCCCCGGCAACGGCCCCTCCCCCGCCACCGAGCAGCCCTGCACCACCTGGCCCGCCCTGGAGCTGCGCACCCGCCCCTCCGCGGGCGCCGGCGCACCCGCCCAGCTCACCACCGACCTCGGCGAGCTGGTGCCGGCCAGGCTGACGTACGGCCCGCCGGCCGCCGCCACGGACGTCGCGGGCGCCGCGGCCCGCGACCGCTGGGCCCGTACCGCGTGCCACCTCGCCGCGCTCCGCGCCCACGGCGTACGGTCCGTGAACTCCTGGACGTTCGCCGGCCAGCCGCTGCCCGAGGCGGGCGGCACCGCGGCCTGGGTGTGCACCCGCGCCGACACCTGGCGCGGCACCGGCGGGGTGGCCCTGGCGCAGTTCCAGCCGCCGGCGGCCGACGCGCCGCGGCAGGGCGCGGTGGCCGCCCGGGCGCGGGACACGACGGCGTGCGGCGTACGGGCGCCGCACGCGCTGGCGGGCGTGCTGTGGAAGGCGCGCTCGGGCAGGTGGTACGTGCTGGCAGCGGGCAGCCGGGACGTCACGTCGGTCACCGCCTCGGGCGGCGTGAGCGGCGCGGCGGAGGGCCGCTTCCTGGCCACGGCGGCGGACCACGGCGCCCGCGCCACCCTCACCGCAACCCTCCCCGACGGCACCACCCTCCGCCCCCCGTCGTAGCGGCCCACCGCCGCCGACGCGGCGGGCGGAGCACGGCGCACCCGCCCCGTACGCACCACCCCCCGCCACCCGGCAACCCCGCACCCTGGCCACGCCACCCCGCACCCACCCCGCCGCGACCGGCGCAGGCGCACGACGGGGTGCGAAACGCGGCGGAAACTCCCTACCGTGATACTGAGGGCTCGCGCCCGCGCCACCGAGTCACCTGCGAGGATGTGGACCATGGAGAAGCAGCAGGAGTTCGTGCTCCGGACCCTGGAGGAGCGCGACATCCGGTTCGTGCGGCTGTGGTTCACCGACGTGCTGGGCTTCCTGAAGTCCGTCGCCGTCGCCCCCGCCGAGCTTGAGCAGGCGTTCGACGAGGGCATCGGCTTCGACGGCTCCGCCATCGAGGGCTTCGCCCGGGTGCACGAGTCGGACATGCTCGCCAAGCCCGACCCCGGCACCTTCCAGGTGCTGCCCTGGCGCGCGGAGACCCCCGGCACGGCGCGGATGTTCTGCGACATCCTCATGCCCGGCGGCTCGCCGTCCTTCGCCGACCCGCGGTACGTGCTGAAGCGGATCCTCGCCAAGACCTCCGACCTGGGGTTCACCTTCTACACCCACCCCGAGATCGAGTTCTTCCTGCTCAAGGAGAAGCCGGTCGACGGCAGCCGCCCGGTGCCCGCGGACAACTCGGGGTACTTCGACCACACCCCGCAGAACGTCGGCATGGACTTCCGCCGGCAGGCGATCACGATGCTGGAGTCGATGGGCATCTCGGTGGAGTTCTCGCACCACGAGGGCGCGCCGGGCCAGCAGGAGATCGACCTGCGCTACGCGGACGCGCTGGCCACCGCGGACAACATCATGACGTTCCGGCTGATCATGAAGCAGGTGGCGCTGGAGCAGGGCGTGCAGGCGACGTTCATGCCGAAGCCGTTCTCCGAGTACCCGGGCTCCGGGATGCACACGCACCTGTCCCTCTTCGAGGGCGACCGCAACGCCTTCCACGAGTCGGGGTCGGAGTTCCAGCTCTCGAAGGTCGGCCGCTCCTTCATCGCCGGGCTGCTGCGGCACGCCGCGGAGGTGTCCGCGGTGACGAACCAGTGGGTGAACTCGTACAAGCGCATCTGGGGCGGCTCCCAGCGCACCGCGGGCGCCGGCGGCGAGGCCCCGTCGTACATCTGCTGGGGCCACAACAACCGCTCCGCCCTCGTCCGCGTCCCCCTCTACAAGCCCGGCAAGACCGGCTCCACCCGCATCGAGGTCCGCTCCATCGACTCCGGCTGCAACCCCTACCTGGCGTACGCGATGCTGCTCGCCGCCGGCCTGAAGGGCATCGAGGAGGGCTACGAGCTGCCGCCGGGCGCCGAGGACGACGTGTGGGCCCTGACGGACGCCGAGCGGCGCGCGATGGGCATCGAGCCGCTGCCGCAGAACCTCGGCGAGGCGATCGGGCTGATGGAGCGCAGCGAGATCTGCGCGGAGACGCTCGGCGAGCACGTCTTCGACTTCTTCCTGCGCAACAAGAAGCAGGAGTGGGAGGAGTACCGCTCCGAGGTCACCGCCTTCGAGCTGCGCAAGAGCCTCCCGGTGTTGTAGGGGCGGGCGCGCGATGGCGGTTCCGCAGGGGCGCAGGAGCAGTGCGTTCACCCGGCTGCTGCGGTACGGGTTCGGGGAGCCGGCCGACGCCGGGCGGCTGCTGGAGTCCGCGGTGCTCGACGGCGTACGCGACGATCCCGTGCTGCTCGACGCGCTGGGCGGCACCGCGGATCCGGACCGGGCGCTGCTCGGTCTGGTGCGGCTCGCGGAGGCGCTGGGGCCCGGGCGGCGGCAGGTGCTGCTCGACACGCTGGTGACGGCCAAGCCGCTGCGCGACCGGCTGCTGGGGGTGCTCGGCGCGTCGGAGGCGCTGGGGGACCATCTGGCACGGCACCCGGACGACTGGGAGTCGCTGGTCACGTACGAGGCGGCCGATCTGCACCCGACGACCGCGGAGTTCGAGCAGGCGCTCGCGGAGGGCGTCTGGGGGCCGCGGGGCGCGAAGCTGCCGCGGGCCGACGCGCTGCGCGTCGCGTACCGGCGGGCGCTGCTGGGGATCGCCGCCCGGGACGTGTGCGGGACGACGGACGTGGTGCAGGCCGCGGCGGAGCTGGCGGACCTGGCGACGGCGACGCTGCGGGCGGCGCTGGAGATCGCCGCCGAGGAGCAGCCGGAGGACGCCGCGCTGTGCCGGCTCGCGGTGATCGGGATGGGCAAGTGCGGCGGCCGGGAGCTGAACTACGTCTCGGACGTCGACGTCATCTTCGTCGCCGAGCCGCGCGAGGGCGCCCCGGGCGGCGGCCAGGGGGCGGAACCCGCGGACGAGCGTGCCGCGATGCAGGCCGCGACCCGGCTCGCCGCCCGCCTCATGCGCGTCTGCTCCGACACCACCGCCGAGGGCACCATCTGGCCCGTCGACGCCAACCTCCGCCCCGAGGGCCGCAACGGCCCGCTCGTGCGCACCCTCTCCTCCCACCTCGCGTACTACCAGCGCTGGGCCAAGACCTGGGAGTTCCAGGCCCTGTTGAAGGCCCGCCCGGTCGCGGGCGACCCGGCGCTGGGCGCGGCGTACGCGGAGGCCATCGCGCCGATGGTGTGGCAGGCGGCGGAGCGCGAGAACTTCGTCCCCGATGTGCAGCAGATGCGCCGCCGGGTGGTGGCGAACATCCCCGCGGCGCAGCTCGACCGGGAGCTGAAGCTGGGCCCGGGCGGGCTGCGGGACGTGGAGTTCGCGGTGCAGTTGCTCCAGCTCGTGCACGGCCGCGCCGACGCGTCCCTGCGCAGCGGTACGACCCTGGACGCGCTGGAGGCGCTCGCCGCCGGCGGGTACGTGGGCCGCGCCGACGCCGCCGCGCTGGACGACGCGTACCGCTTCCTGCGCTCGCTCGAACACCGCATCCAGCTCCAGAAGCTCCGCCGCACGCACCTGGTGCCCGAGGGCGAGCACGAGCTGCGCGCGCTCGGCCGCTCGCTGGCGCGGCTGCTGCCCGACGAGGGCCGCGGCGACCCGGTGTCGCAGTTGCGCAAGGTGTGGCGGCGGCACTCCTTCGAGGTGCGGCGGCTGCACGAGAAGCTGTTCTACCGCCCGCTGCTCGACGCCGTCGCCCGGCTCGCGCCCGGGGAGGTGCGGCTGACGCCGGACGCCGCCCGGGAGCGGCTGGTGGCCCTCGGGTACGAGGACCCGGCGGCGGCGCTGCGCCATCTGGAGGCGCTGACGTCGGGGATGAGCCGGAAGGCGGCGATCCAGCGGACGCTGCTGCCGGTGCTGCTGGGCTGGTTCGGCGACTCGGCCGACCCGGACGCGGGGCTGCTGAACTTCCGCAAGGTCTCGGACGCGCTGGGCAGCACGCCCTGGTACCTGCGGCTGCTGCGCGACGAGGGCGCGGCGGCGGAGAACCTGGCGCGGGTGCTGTCCTCGGGCCGGCTCGCGCCCGACCTGCTGCTGCGGGCGCCGGAGGCGGTGGCGCTGCTCGGCGACGAGCAGGGGCTGCGGCCGCGCGGGCGGGCGCACCTGGAGCAGGAGACGCTGGCGGCCGTCGGCCGGCACACGGACCCGGAGGCGGCGGTGGCGGCGGCCCGCGGGGTACGGCGGCGGGAGCTGTTCCGTACCGCGGCGGCGGACCTCATCACGGCGTACGGTGCGCACACGGCACCCGGCGAGGACGACGAAGAGGGCGCCGAGGGCGGGCGGGAGCACGACGGGGACGAGCACGCCAGGATCGCCGCCGCCGTCGACCGCACGGGCGACGCGCTCAGCGACCTCAACGCCGCCACCATCGCCGGCGCCCTGCGCGCCGCGACCGCCGCCCGCTGGGGCGATACGCTCCCGACGCGGTTCGCGGTGATCGGCATGGGCCGCTTCGGCGGCCAGGAGCTGGGCTACGGCTCGGACGCCGACGTGATGTTCGTGCACGAGCCGCGCGAGGGCGTCTCCGACGAGGAGGCGGGCGCGGCGGCGTTCGCCGTCGCCAACGAGCTGCGCCGGCTGCTGCAACTGCCCAGCGCCGACCCGCCGCTGCTGGTCGACGCCGACCTGCGGCCCGAGGGCAAGTCGGGGCCGCTGGTGCGCACCCTCGCGTCGTACGCGGCGTACTACCGGCGCTGGTCGCTGACCTGGGAGAGCCACGCGCTGCTGCGCGCCGAGCCGGTCGCGGGCGACGCGGGCCTCGGCGCGCGGTTCACGGAGCTGATCGACCCGCTGCGCTACCCGGCGGGCGGGCTCGGCGAGGACGCCGTACGCGAGATCCGGCGGCTGAAGGCGCGGATGGAGGCGGAGCGGCTGCCGCGCGGGGCGGACCCGGCGCTGCACGCGAAGCTGGGGCGCGGCGGGCTCGCGGACGTGGAGTGGACGGTGCAGTTGCTGCAGTTGCAGCACGCGCGCGAGGTGCCCGCGCTGCGTACGACCCGCACCCGCGCGGCGCTGGCCGCGGCGCTGGCGGCGGGGCTGCTGGACGCGGAGGACGCGCGGATACTGGACGACGCCTGGCTGCTGGCGACGCGGCTGCGCAACGCGGTGATGCTGGTCCGCGGCCGGCCGGGCGACACCTTCCCGGCCGCCGAGCGCGAACTGGGCGCGGTGGCACGCTACTTCGGCTACGGGCCGGGGCAGGCGGGCGAGCTGCCGGAGGAGTACCGGCGGACGACGCGGCGGGCGCGCGCGGTCGTGGAGCGGCTCTTCTACGGGGCGGAACCGGACTGACCCGCGGGCGGATCCGCCGCCGGGCCGGTTCGTCCGGACGAGGGACGGTTCGGCGGTCCGTTCGTAGCATGGCGCGCTGTTCGTGCGATTTGCCCTTTTTCTTTTCGTGGCCCGCTGGTAGACCGGCCGGGCACGGACAGGGCGGCACGGACAGCGAGGTGGCACGGGATGCGTACGGCGATCGCTTCCGCGTCGATGGTCGCCGGGCTGCTGGCGTCCCTCGCCCCCTCCCCGCCGCTCTCCCCCGACGCGCCCCCGGCCGAGCTGCCGACGTCGCCGATCCGGCTCGCCCTGGAGCGCCGGGCCGCGCCGGACGGCGGCACGACGTACGCGATCACGGTGCACAACACCTCGGGGGCGAACGCGCCGAACGGCCGGGTGACCCAACTCCTCCCCGAATCCCTGGACTACGTCTCCGCGACCCCCCGGGCCGAGACGACCGGGCAGCAGGTGACGTGGCAGATCATGCTGCCGGCGGGTACGACCCGGGTGCTGAAGGTGACCGCCGCCCCCGACCGCAGCGAGCGCGACGTCCGGGACCTCCGCGCCGCCAACGCGGCCGACGAGGTACCGGTACCGCGGGGCGCCGGCGCCGGCGCCGCGGACCGCGCACCAGCGGCCGCCACCACGGTCTGCTTCCAGGGCGGCACCCGCGGCGAGTGGCTCACCTGCACCAGCGCGGACGACGAGTGGTCCCCGGAGCCCTGGGTCTCCTCGAACAAGGTCTACGCCGCCGGCAGCGCCGCCGCCGCGCTCCTCGTCGGCACCGCGGGCATCGTCATCCTGCGCCGCCGCCGCTCCCGCGACGCGGAGGACGACCGCCGGGAGTGACGCGCACGCGCCGGACGACTGCCGTCCACGGCGCGGTGCCGGGCAGCGCCGATCTCAGGTTGCCTCCGCCGGGAACGGCAGCGGGCGGCTGTGCACCACGTCGAGGCGGGAGACGGCGCGGGTCAGCACGACGTACAGGCGGCGCAGGCCGGTCCGCCCCTCCTCGGCGTCGGTGATCGCCGCCGGTTCGACCGCGACGACGTGGTCGTATTCGAGGCCCTTGGCGGCGGTCGCGGCCAGCACGGTGACGCGGGCGGCGAGGTCGTCGGGGCCCGCCGTCGCGATGCCCGCCTCTTCCAGAACCGCGCGCACCCGGCCGACGTCGGCCGCGGCGGCGACCACCCCGATCGAGCCCTCGCCGGCGAGGGCCTGCCGTACCGCGTCCCGGGTCGCGGTGAGGACATCCGGGGTGGGCAGGATCCGCAGCGCGCCGTCCCTTCGCAGGGAGCGGGCGGCGGGGACGTCGACGTCGAGGTGGGCGAGCAGGCGGTTGGCGAGGTCGACCACGGCGGCCGGCACCCGGAACCCGGTGGTGAGCGCGGCGATCTCGGCGTTCGGCCGGCCCAGGTGGGCCAGGAGTGAGGGCCAGTCGCGCGCGGCCCACGGCGTGGTGCCCTGCGCCAGATCGCCGAGCACCGTCAGCGAGCCGAACTCCGCGCGCCGCGCGATCACCCGCGCCTCCATGGGGGAGAGGTCCTGCGCCTCGTCGACGACGATGTGCCCGTAGCCCTCGGGGCGGTCCAGGAGCCCGGCCAGCTCGTCGAGGAGTACGTGGTCGGCGGCGCTCCACTGCGCCGACTTGAAGGACCGCGGCGGCCTCGCCCAGAGGAGCGTCCGCTGTTCGCCGGCGTCCAGGATGCCGTCGGCGGCGCGGGCCAGTTCCCCGGCATCGGTGAAGAGCGCGGTGAGCACCTCGGCGGGCCTCACCTTGGGCCACGCGGCGTCCAGGAAGGCGCCGACCGGCCGGGCCCGTCCGACCCGCTGGGTCCAGGCGGCCGTGACGGTCACGGCCCGGCGCTCGGCCTGCCGCTGGACACGGTCCACGATCCGGCTGCGCACCCGCTCGCGGCCGATCGCGTACGGCGGCCGCTCGTCGCGTACGCCCGCGACGATCTCCGCGAGTTCCGCGGGCGGCACCCGCCACCACGCCGAGCCGTCGCGGACCGCCACCCCTTCGGTGATCCCGTCCGCCGACACCCGTGCGTACAGCGCCCGCCGCAGCACCTCGGCCATCCGCACGTCGTGCTTCAGTACGGCGGCCGCCGCGCCGTCCTCCGCGCCCGCCTGCCGCTCCCCGGCGGCCAGTTCCCCGACCGTCGACTGCCGCACCCCGGTCTCGCCGAGCGCCGGCAGTACGGCCGAGATGTACGACAGGAACGTGCGGTTCGGACCGAGGACGAGCAGGCCGCTGCGCCGGATCTGCCGCGCGTAGGTGTAGAGCAGATACGCGGCGCGGTGCAGTCCGACGGCGGTCTTGCCGGTGCCCGGGGCGCCCTGCACACAGACGGAGACGGCGAGTTCACGGCGTACCAGGTCGTCCTGGTCGGGCTGGATGGTGGCGGCGATGTCGCGCATCGGGCCGGTGCGCGGGCGCTCGATCTCGCCGGTCAGGATGCGGCCGCCACGGGTCGCCGCCGCCGCGGGCCGTTCGTCCTCCAGGCTGGTCAGTTCGCCGGAGCCGCCGGTGCTGCCGGGCGCCCAGCCGAACCGGCGGCGGATCTCGACGCCCTGCGGGTCCTTCGGCCCTGCCTGGTAGAAGGCGCGCGAGACGGGTGCGCGCCAGTCGACGACGAGGGGCGGTGCGGAGGGATTCTCGGTGATGCGCATCCGGCCGATGTGGTAGCGCTGCCCGGCGTGGTCGCCCGCCTGCCCGGCATCGCCGGCGAAGTCGAGGCGGCCGAAGAACAGTGGCCCCGGCGGCAGTTCGTGCAGCTCCTTCGCCTGGCTGCGCAGCTCGTAGCCGAGCACTTCGGCGTCGGCGCCGGACGCGGACGCCTGCTCGCCGAGGACCACCTGCCGGTCGGCGCCCGCGAGCATCGCGTCGAGGGCGGCGCGGCAGGTCTCGTGATAGCGGCGTTCGTCGGCGAGGGCGGTCTCGGCGAGGGTGTGTGCGGTGCCCATGCGCCCAACATAACGTAACTCGGTTACATTTTTTACACGGTCACGCTATGGGAGGTTGTTCTGCCCCCTTTCGAGACCTTTCGCGAGCTGCCGGAATGCCAGGTCTGCCGCCTCCCTCGCATCCGGTGCCACCGCGTCCGCGCTCTCGCCGGCCGCGATCCGCCGTACGTTCTCCTCCGCGAGGATCCGCTGCACCGCCGCGATCTGCCCCGCCGCGAGCCTGGCCGGCACCGCGGGCCCGCCCAGCGCGCCGGCGAGCGCCCGCTCCGAGCGCTCCTGCCAGCCGGCGAGCCGTGCGACCAGGGACGGCGTCCCGTAGAGGAGCCGCTGGTAGGCGATCACCGCCGGGTGGTCACAGAGCCCGGTCACCGGGTCGCGCCGCTCAAGCCCGTCCAGGAAGTTCCGCCGCAGCGCCGCCAGCGGCGACTCGCCCTCCTCACGGGCCGTGACGACCCGGGCCGCTTCCTCCTGGTGATCGGCGAACCGGTGCAGGACCAGGTCCTCCTTGGACGGGAAGTACCGGAAGAGGGTCGGTTTCGACACTTCCGCCGCCGCCGCGACCTCCGCCACGGACACCGCGTCGTACCCCCGCTCCAGGAAGAGCCGGACCGCGGTCTCGGACAGCAACTGCCGCGTGCGCTGCTTCTTGCGTTCGCGCAGACCGGGGACGGGAGTATCGGGGCGGGTCATGGGGTCGAGGATAGGAGGCGGCCGCCGGTCGGCCGCCCGCCGGAGAAGCGCGGGTCTAGGCTGACGCCACCTTCCGTGGCAGTCGGTAGGCGATCGTGCCGTACCAGGCGTACGAGACCGCGAAGCCGAAGCTGAGGCAGATGATCCCGCCCACCGCGTCCATCCAGAAGTGGTTCGCCGTCGCCATGATGACCAGCAGCGTCAGCGTCGGATAGAGCACCCCGAGCAGCTTCACCCACAGCGGCTTGGCCAGTACGGCGATGGTGATGCCCGCCCACACCGACCAGCCCACGTGCATCGAGGGCATGGCGGCGTACTGGTTGGAGACGTTGGCGAGGTTGCCCGAGGACATCGAGCCCCAGGTCTCGTGCATCCGCACGGTGTCGACGAAGTCCATGCCCTCCATCAGCCGCGGCGGCGCCAGCGGGAAGCTGTAGTAGCCGACGAGGGCGAAGCAGGTGGTGATGGCGAGCGCGAGCCGCACGGCGGCGTAGCGGCCCGGCTGCCAGCGGTAGAGCCAGACGAGCACGCCGAGGGTGACGACGTAATGGAGCGTGCCGTAGTAGTAGTTCATCGACACGACGAGCCAGGTGACGCCGTCGACCGCGTGGTTGAGCGAGCGCTCGAAGGCCAGCCCCAGGCTCTCCTGGAAGCTCCAGATGCGGTCCGCGTTCTTCAGCGCCTGCGCCTCCTGCTCGGGCACGGCGTTGCGGATGAGGGAGTACGTCCAGTAGACGAGCGCGACGAGCATGATCTCGAACCACAGCCGCGGCGGGCGCGGCGAGCGCATCCGGTCGAAGAGGGCGCGCAGGCGCTGCCCGGAGGGTGTCGGGTCTCTTCGGCTCTCGTCGGCGTCCGTGTCGGTCGAGGAGACGGGTGTCCGCCGGTCCTGAAGAGTCCTCGCAATCTTCGCTGGCCGGGGTGCAAGGTCCCGGGAATACGACGCGCCCATGGGGAGACAGTTTGCCAGACGGAGAGGGGTCGTCAGATCATCCCCCGGTGCCGCAATAGAGGAGGTATCTCCTCCCGGGGCGGTAGGCCGCGGTGCCGCGGAGCCGTTCGCCGCGCCCCGCGGCGTGGTTCGCCGCGGTCCCGGGCGGGCCGCGGCGGGTCCCGCGCCGGATGGGGAGGAGCGGCGCGGGACCCGGTTCCGGGAGCGGTGCGGTCAGGCGACGGGCTCCAGCCAGCCGCTCAGGCGCACCGTGTGCTCGCCGTACGTGCGGTCCAGTTCGCGCCGCAGTTCGGGAGTGGCGGCGACGACTTCGAGGGTGACGGCGTTGCGCACCGGGTCGACGGCGGAGCTGAGCATGCCCTCGACGTCCTCGTCGAGCTGCCGCTGGACGCGGGTCAGCTCCTCCTCCGAGTGCTCGGCGCCGACGACGCACAGCGGGCCGTCCCACATGCCGCGCAGCTCGCGCTCGGCGGCCTCGGTGCCGCCGCCGTCACCGCTGCCGGCGAACCTGATGTTGACGACGTCGCCGTCGAGCCAGGAGCCGGCGTAGCCGGGCATCTTCCCGGCCTTGTCCAGCACCCGCTGCCGGCCGGCGTCGCCGGCGCCGGCCGCGTCCTTCCCGCCCTTCGGGTCCTTTCCGTCCTTCAGGTCCGCGCAGGGCGTGTCGAAGTCCGCGGCGGCCTCCGGCGCGCCGGGTTCCGTGGCCGCGCCGGCGGGCCGCGGCTTCTCGGCCAGGGTGAAGCGCTCGCCGTCCCAGGTGCCGACGAGGTCCAGCGGATCGGTGTACGTGGTGTCTCTCGCGCGGTGCGCGCGTACGTCGTCCCACTCCCAGCCGACGATGTCGGGGCCGCCGCACTGCGGCGGCATCGACTCGGCGAGGGTGCGGCAGAGCTGCGGGCCGTGCTCGCCGTTCGCCAGGACCGTGGCCTGGACGCGGTAGAGCCGGGCGTTGGGGTCGACGTCCCCGCGGCTGCCGTCGCCGGCGGACCCGGAGGCATCCTCCGAGCCGCAGCCGGCGGCCAGCACGGCGGTGGCGAGGGCGGCGGCGGTGGCCGCCGAGGTGCGTAGGGGGGTCGTTCGGTTCATGCCTCTCGGACGGTGCTGCTCCGGATCGGGTTCCCTCGGGGCCCGCCGCGCCCGTCGGTTCAGCCGTCGAGCGCCGCGCGGATCATCCGGGCCGTCTCGACGGCGTGCTCCTCGTCCCGGTAGCGCGTACGGGGCCAGAAGAAGCCCCGCAGGCCGTCCTTGCGGTTGCGCGGTACGACGTGGACGTGCAGGTGCGGCACGGACTGGCTGACCCGGTTGTTCATGGCGACGAACGACCCGGCCGCCGCCGTGCCCCGCTCCACGGCGCCGGTCAGCCGCCGGACCCGGCCGAAGAACGGGCCGACCTCGGGCTCCGGCAGGTCGGTGAGGGTCTCCACGTGGTGGCGCGGGACGACCAGGACGTGTCCCGGGAAGAGCGGCCGGGCGTCGAGGAAGCCGACCGCCACCTCGTCCGCGAAGACCCGGTGGCTCGGCAGCTCACCGCTCGCGATGGCGCAGAAGGTGCAGTTCACCCCTCCAGTCAACACCGGCCCCGGGGGATCGCGGGGCGTACGGCGGGCAGATGCAGCGCACGCGGCCGCAGCTCGGACAGACGGGTACAAGGGCGTTCATGACTGCCAATGTCCCCTTCGGGTCTGAGGATTGGGTGAGAACCGCGTGCGTAATCGCTGAAGCCCCGGCCATTGACAGCACCCGCGGCCCTGACTAAGTACCTCGGTTAACTGTTCGGTAACCACCCGTTGGAGGCCCCGGTGCGCGCTCGGCTCACGGTCCTGACCACCGTCGCGGCGCTCGCGCTGGGCCTGCTCGCTCCCACCGCGCTCGCGGAGCAGGCCGCCGGGTCCCCCCTGCCCGTACGGGCCGAGGAGCCCCGGGGCGGCGACCGCGCCGGGTGCGATCCCCTCGGCCCCGGGGAGTGCCTGCTGCCGTTCCCCAACGACTGGTACACCGAGCCCGACCGCCGTACGGACACCGGCCGCCGGATCGCGTTCGAGCCTTCCGCCATGCCCGCCAACGCCGCCCGCACCCGCATCGACCCCGCCGAGTGGAACCGCAGCGACGGCTTCTCGCCCGGCTCGATGATCCTCGCCCACGTGCCCGGCGTCGACCTCGGCGAGACCCGCGCCGCGCCGCTCACCGACATCGGCGCCTCCCTCGACCGCGACGCGCCGATCGTGCTCCTCGACGCCGACACCGGCAAGCGCCACCCGTACTGGGCGGAGCTGGACGCCAACGCCACGGACCCCGCCCGCCAGGCCCTCGTCGTACGCCCGGCGCGCAACCTCGCGGAGGGCCACCGCTACGTCGTCGCCCTGCGCCGGCTCAAGGACGCCGACGGCCGCACCCTCCCCGCCCCCGACGCCTTCCGCCGCGTCGACGGACCCGCGCTGCGCAAGGGCGACCCGCTCTACGAGCGCCAGCGCGACCACCGCCAGGTCGGGCGCGACCTCGCCCGCGCCGGCGTCACCTCCCGCGGGCTCTACCTGGCCTGGGACTTCACCGTCGCCAGCGAACGCGGCCTGAGCGAGCGGATGCTGCACATCCGCGACGACGCCTTCGCCGGCCTCGGCAAGGGCGTACCCGAGCATCTGGTGTACGAGGTGAAGGACCACCCCGCCGACGACCCGATCGCCCGCACCGTCCGGGGCGTCTACAACGTGCCCAGCTATCTCGACGCCCCCGGCGGCCCGCCGGGATCCGGCTTCCACCGCGCCGGCGGCGGCAAGGACGCGCTGCCCGCGCGGCTGCCGGGCAACAACCAGGTGGTGCCGTTCCAGTGCGAGATACCGCGCGCCGCGCTCGGCGAGCGCGGCGAGGCGGCGCGGCCCGTCCTCTACGGCCACGGGCTCCTCGGCAACGAGACGCAGGTCGGCTCCCGTACCCAGCGCGAGCTTGCGGCCCGCGGCAACTTCGTCATGTGCGCCACGAAGTGGCAGGGGATGGCAGACGAGGACATCCCGTTCGTCGCGAGCACCCTCCAGGACCTCAGCCGCTTCCCCGCGGTCGCCGACCGGCTGCAGCAGGGCGTGCTCAACACCCTCTGGCTCGGCCGCCTCATGCGGCACGCGGACGGGCTCGCCGCGGACGACGCCTTCCGCGGCGCGGGCGGCGCGAGCGCGATCGACGTCCGCGCCCGGCTCGGCTACGCCGGCCACAGCCAGGGCGGCATCATGGGCGGCATCTACACCGCCGTGGCGCAGGACAGCACGCGCTCCGTGCTCGGCGTGCCGGGGATGAACTACAGCACGCTCCTCAACCGGAGTGTCGACTTCGCGCCGTTCCAGCAGATCCTGGACCAGGCGTACCCCGACAAGCTGCGGCAGCAACTCGGCTTCGCGCTCATGCAGATGGTCTGGGACCGCGGCGAGGCCAACGGCTACGCGCAGCACATGACGTCGGACCCGCTGCCGCGCACCCCGCGCCACCAGGTGCTGATGCACGTCGCGTACGGGGACCACCAGGTCTCCCCCACCGCCGCGGAGGTGCAGGCCCGTACGGTCGGCGCCCGGATCCACGCTCCCACCGTGGCCGACGGGCGCAGCCCCGACGAGGAGCCGTACTGGGGGCTGCGGCAACTGCGCTATCCGTACGCCGGTTCCGGGATCCTGGTCTGGGACAGCGGCAGCCCGTACCAGCCGCTGACGAACACCCCGCCCAGCGAGGGCAGGGACCCGCACAGCGACCCGCGCGACGAGCCCGCCGCGCAGCGGCAGATGGCCGAGTTCCTGAACTCCGGCAGGATCGTGGACGTCTGCGGCGACGCGCCCTGCACGGCGGCGCCCGCGGGGTAGCCGCTGCCGGTGCGCGGGTGATCACCGTACGATCGGCGCATGACTTCGAGTGAGCAGAACACCCCGCCCGCCCGCAAGGACCCGTGGGCGCTGCCCGACGTCTCCGGCCTGGTCGTCGGCGTGCTGGGCGGCACCGGCGACCAGGGCCGCGGGCTGGCCTACCGGCTGGCGCGGGCCGGGCAGCGGGTCGTCATCGGCTCCCGGAAGGCGGAGCGGGCCGAGGCGGCGGCGGCCGAGCTGGGCAACGGCGTCGAGGGCGCGGAGAACGCGGAGTGCGCGCGGCGCAGCGACGTGGTGATCGTCGCGGTGCCGTGGGAGGGGCACGAGGCGACGGTGGCGGCGCTGCGCGCGGAGCTGGCGGGCAAGCTCGTCGTGGACTGCGTGAACCCGCTGGGGTTCGACAAGAAGGGCGCGTACCCGATCCGGCCCGCCGAGGGCAGCGCGGCCGAGCAGGCGGCGGCGCTGCTGCCGGAGTCGCGGGTGGCGGCGGCGTTCCACCACCTGTCGGCGGTGCTGCTCCAGGACCCGGAGGTGGAGCGGATCGAGACGGACGTGATGGTGCTGGGCGAGTCCCGGGAGGACACGGACACCGTGCAGGCGCTGGCCGGGCTGATCCCGGGGATGCGCGGCGTGTACGCGGGCCGGCTGCGCAACGCGCACCAGGTCGAGGCGATGGTGGCCAACCTGATCTCGGTCAACCGCCGCTACCGCGCCCACGCCGGGGTGCGGCTGACCGACGTCTGAGGAGCGGCCGGAGGGCGTCCCGACGGCCGGCCGGAGGGCGTCCCGACGGCCGGCCGGAGGGCGTCCTGACGACCGGCCGGCGGGTGTCCTGGGCGACGTCCGGGGGCGGTGCGGGGCGGGGCGGGCGTGGGGGCACAATGGATCCGCACGCCATACCCCCGAGGAGCCCGCCCCCATGCCGTCCGAGCCCCGCAAGAACCCGTCCTTGCTCGCGCAGGCCGACCGGCTCGCCGTCTTCACCGCCGTCGTGTGCGTGCTGTCGGTGGCCGCGGCCGTGGTGTCGTTCGCGAAGGGCTACTGGATCGGGGCGGTCTGGGTGCTGATGGCCGGGCTCTCGTCGAACATGACGTGGTTCTACGTACGCCGCGCGCGGCTGGCCCGCGCCCAGGACCCTGCCCGGGACCGGGACGAGGGTCCGGCGAGCTAGCCGGGCGGCGCCCGGGTCAGGCCGTACGGCGGCGGCCCCAGCCGAAGAAGTACACGGCCGCCCCGAGCGAGACAGCGAAGACGCCGCCGGCGGTGATCGCCGGCCAGGCGTCGTCGCCGCGGACGGCCGGGGCGCCCGGGGAGCCCATCGCGGGCGCGCGGCCGGGGTTCTTGCCGTCGCCGGTGGTGTGCGGCGCGTCTTCCTGTACGGGGACGGAGGCGGCGGCCCGCGGCGCGGCGGGCAACGCCACCGCCTCGGCGGGGGCGGAGGCGGCGGCCCGCGGCGCGGCGGGCAACGCCACCGCCTCGGCGGGGGCGGTGACGGCCGCCCAGAGCAGCGGCGCGGCGAGGCCGGTGAGCAGCAGGCGGCGGCCGGATTGTCCGGGGGGCATGCGGGGTTCCTCTCCACGGGGCCGGCGGGGGCCGACAGAGGCCGCCGACGGGGGTGTCTTTCCGTCAGCGTCCGCGCGGCCCCGCCCGGTGCCGTGTCGGCACGACGGCGGGCACTCGCATGCAGTTAATAAGATCACCGCATCGGCGCATCCTCCGCGCCGGGAGTGCCCGCCGCCCCCGCGGGCTCAGTGGAAGGTGTGCTCCTCGGCCGGGAACGCCGCCGAGCCGACGTCCTCGGCGAAGGCCCTGGCCGCGTCGCCGAGGCTCTGCCGCAGTTGCGCGTACTGCTTGACGAAGCGCGGCATCTTGCCGCCGGTCAGCCCCGCCATGTCGGTCCAGACGAGCACCTGCGCGTCGGTGCCGGGGCCCGCGCCGATGCCGATCGTCGGGATCTCCAGCGAGCGCGTCACCTCGGCGGCCAGCTCCGCCGGCACCAGCTCCAGCACCACCGCGAACGCGCCCGCCTCCTGCGCCGCCTTCGCGTCCCGCACCAGCCGGTGCGCGTCCTCGTCGGAGCGGCCCTGGACGCGGTAGCCCATGGCGTTGACGGACTGCGGGGTGAGCCCGAGGTGGGACATCACGGGGATGCCGGACTCCACCAGCAGCTCGGTCTGGCGCAGCGACCGCTCGCCGCCCTCCAGCTTGACCGCGCCCACGCCGGCGTCCTTGACCAGCCGCGTCGCCGAGCGGAGCGCCTGGACCGGGCCTTCCTGGTACGAGCCGAAGGGCAGGTCGCCGACGACCAGGGCGCGCCGGGTGCCGCGTACCACCGCGGCGGAGAGCATCGTCATCTCGTCCAGCGTCACCGGCACGGTCGTGTCGTAGCCGAGGTGGACGTTGCCCATGGAGTCGCCGACCAGCAGCACGGGGATGCCGGCCTCGTCGAAGATGCCGGCGGTGGTCGAGTCGTACGCGGTCAGCATGGGCCACTTCTCGCCGCGCCGCTTGGCGGCGGCCAGGTCCCGGACCGTCACCCGGCGGCCGCTGCCGCCCCCGCCCCCGCCGTACAGCGCCGGGGCGGAATCGGCCCCGCCGGGCGTCTTCGGGGCATGCGAAACGTGCGTCATCGCAAACGCTCCTTCGTCATCTCGAGGCGCCCTTACGGCGTCCCCGGACCACTTCCATGCTGGCACGCCGCGACGGCGAAGGACACCCCGGCCCCGCCACCTGTGCGCAAGGTCGCACGCCCCCGCGTGTCGGGCCTTTGACCTGCGCTTACCCTCTTGACCGCGCCTTTGCGGGGGCTTTGCGTTACGGAACGGCGCCGTCTCGGAATGCAGGCTAGCTTGGATTTCATGGACACCGCGCCCCAGATCCCCCCGGCCGTCCACCGGCGCCGCTGGCTCATCCTCGGCGTCCTCGTCTTCAGCCTCCTCGTCGTCGTCCTCGACAACTCCATCCTCAACGTCGCGATGAAGACGATCGCCACCCCCGCCCCCACCGGCCTCGGCGCCAGCCAGAGCGAGCTGGAGTGGGCGATCGACGCGTACACCCTGGCCTTCGCGGGCCTGCTCTTCACCGCGGGCGTCCTGGGCGACCGGCTGGGGCGCAAGCGGGTGCTGCTGGGAGGCATGGTCGTCTTCGGGGTGGGCTCGGTGCTCGCCGCCTTCTCCAGCAGCCCGGCCGAGCTGATCGGCTTCCGCACCCTGATGGGGATGGGCGGCGCGTTCGTCCTGCCCGCCACGCTGGCGATCATCGTGAACGTCTTCGAGCGCGACGAGCAGCCCCGGGCCATCGGCATCTGGGCCGGGTCCGTGGGCCTGGCGATCGCCATCGGGCCGATCACCGGCGGGCTGCTGCTGGAGCACTTCTGGTGGGGCTCGGTCTTCCTGGTCAACGTGCCGATCATCAGCGTCGCGCTGATCGGCATGGTGCTGCTGGTCCCCGACTCCAAGGACCCGAACCCCGGCCGGCTCGACCCCACCGGTGTGCTGCTGTCCATCGCCGGCCTGGTGCTGATCGTCTACGGCGTGGTCCGGGGCGGCCAGCGCGCCGACTTCAGCGCCCCGGAGGTCTGGGGCGCGATCCTCGTGGGCGCGGTCGTCATCGGGCTCTTCGTCCGGTACGAGCGCCGCAGCCGGCACCCGGCGCTCGACATCGGGTGGTTCCGCAACCCGCGCTTCTCTGCCTCGGTCGCCGTCATCGGCCTGGTGTTCTTCGCGCTCATGGGCGTGACGTTCTTCATGGTCTTCTACATCCAGAGCGTGCGCGGCCTGTCGCCGCTGGACTCCGGGCTGCTCCTGCTGCCGCTGGCCGTCGCGCAGTTGATCTTCGCGCCGCGGTCCCGGCTGGTGGTCGACCGGTTCGGTGCCCGGGCGGTGTGCACGGTGGCCATGCTCGGCATCGCCGCCGCCTTCGCCGGCTTCCTGCTGCTGGACGAGACGTCGCCGCTGTGGATCCTGGAGGTGCTGTTCTTCGTCATGGGCACCGCGATGGCGCACGTCATGCCGCCGGCCACCACCGCGATCATGCAGTCGCTGCCGCGCGAGAAGGCCGGCGCGGGATCCTCGGTCAACAACACCTTCCGGCAGGTCGGCGGTGCCCTCGGGGTCGCCGTGCTCGGCTCGCTGCTGTCGTCCGTCTACCGCGGCAAGGTGACCCTGCCCCCGGGGGCGCCGGGTTCGGCGGGCGAGTCCATCGAGGCCACCCGCACCTTCGCGCAGAAGGCGGGCGCCGCCGGGAAGAAGCTGATCCCGGAGGCCAACAGCGCGTTCATCGACGCGATGCACGTGACGTCGCTGACGGCGGCGGGCGCGGCGGTGCTCGGCGCGGCGGTGGCCGCGGCGTTCATGCCCGCGAAGGACCGGGCCGGGCACGGTCCTGCGCACGACAGGGAGAATGAGCCTTCCACCCGGGACTAGCGGCGGACGAAGGGCAGGCGGACGGCAGAGTGGCTCTCAGGGAGCGGCACGGGGAAGGCGACGGGCGGCGGCAGGACGCGCCGTACGGGGACCGTGCGCGTACCGGCGTACGGGACGGGGCGCCCGCCTTCGGCGAGCCGTCCGCTCCCTCCGTCCCGTCCGCCCCCGGCGGGGCCGGCGGGCTGCCGGGACCGCCCCGGCCGCGGCGCGGCCGGCCGCGCAGCCAGGCCGTCGAACGCGCCATCGCCGACGCCGTGCTGCGCCTGGTCGACGAGGGCGTCTCGCCCGCCGAGCTGTCCGTCGAGCGCATCGCCCGCACCGCGGGCGTCGGCAAGGCCACGATCTACCGCCGCTGGCCCGGCAAGGACGAACTGCTGGCCGACGTGCTCGCCGCGGTGGCGGGCCCGCCACCGCGGCCGCGCGGCAGGTCCGTACGCGACGACCTCGTCTCACTCGTGGACTTCCTCCGCACCCACGCCTTCGACCGGCGCTCCGCCGCCCTGCTGCACCTCGCCCTCACCGAGGCCGGCGCCCACCCCGCGCTCGCCCGCCGCTACCGTGAGACGGTCCTCGCGCCGCGCAGGGCCGCGGTAAGCGAGGTGCTGCGCCGCGGCGTAGCGAGCGGCGAACTCCGCGCCGACCTCGACCCGGAGCTGCTGACCGACCTGTTCACCGGACCCGTGCTGGCCCGCGCGGTGCTCTACCCGGGGCAGCCGCCGCCCGCCGGGCCCGCCGCGCGGATCGTCGACGCAGTGCTCGACGGGGTGCGTTCACCTGACCGATGAAATGTCCCGGTTTCGCTACGGTGACCTTCCGGCACGCCCCGTCCGCAACTCGCGGCGCCGTCCCGTTCGTCAGGTAAGGGGTAACGGGGGCAGACCGGCAAGTGCAGTGACGTGAGGAACAGCGCATGACGCACGTGGACATGGCGGAGACCGGGCGCAGCAGCACGGGAAACACGCACGCGGCCGCCCCCGCGGAGTCACGCGCGGTGTACTGGCGCCGCCGGCTCCGCGAGGGGCTGGGCCCCGGCACCTGGCGCCGCGGCCTGGTGGTCGCCGCGCTCGCGCTGCTCGTCGGGGTCGTGATGATGGGCCACGCGGCGATCCCCAACCGGGTCGGCAGCCTGGGCAGTCTGGTCGAGACGTTCCTGCCGTGGTTCGGTCTCGCCGTCCCGGTGCTGCTGGTGTGCGCGCTGTGGCGGCGGTCGCTGACCGCGATGTGCGCGCTGGTGCTGCCGGTGTTCGTCTGGTTCAGCCTCTTCGGCGGGCTGCTCACCGACAAGTCCGGGGGCGGCGGCGACCTCACCGTCGTCAGCCACAACGTCGCCGAGGAGAACACCGACGCCGCGGGCACCGCGCGCAAGCTGGTCGAGTCCGGGGCCGACGTGCTCGCCCTCCAGGAGGTCACGCCGGACAACAGGCCCGCGTACGAGGGCGGCCTCGCGGAGGCGTACCCGTACCACGAGGTGGCGGGCACGGTCGGGGTGTGGAGCAAGTACCCCCTGTCGGACACCCGGCCCGTGGACATCCACATGGGCTGGACCCGCGCCCTGCGCACCACCGTCACCACCGACGGCGGCAGGCTCGCGCTCTACACCGCCCATCTGCCGTCCGTGCGGGTGAAGCTCGACGCCGGGTTCACGGCCAACCAGCGCGACGCGAGCGCCGACGCGCTCGGCGAGGCCATCAAGAACGAGCCGATCGACCGCGTGCTGCTCCTCGGCGACCTCAACGGCACGATGAACGACCGGGCGCTGGCGAACGTCACCTCGCAGTTGCGCTCCGCGCAGGGCGCGGCGGGCAGCGGCTTCGGCTTCAGTTGGCCGGCCGGCTTCCCGATGGCGCGGATCGACCAGATCCTGCTGCGCGGCGTGCAGCCGGTCAGCTCCGACGTGCTCGGCGAGACGGGCAGCGACCACCGCCCGGTCCGGGCCTCGGTGGACCTGTGACGCCCGGCCCGCGCACCCGCGGCCCAGGGCCTAGGTGTATTGCCCTGAAGCGTTGTTGACGCGGGTGATGGGTGGTTGGCCGTCGAGTGCGGTGTGGCATCGGTGGTGGTTGTAGTTGT